>NZ_JAMYTM010000038.1:0-52414 GCF_040322475.1 Mesorhizobium sp. M0140
CCCGCCGCCCGCCGCCGCGCCGTCGGCGCCGAACACGTCGTCCGTGCCGTCCGTCAGCACGTTGCCGCTCACGATGCCGCCCTCGACAACGCTGTTGGTGTCGGCATGTGCCGTCGGAATGTCGTCGATAATTTTCACGGAGAGCGTGGCGTTGGCGCTCTGCAGATCCTGGTCGGTCAGCGTGACGGTGAAGTTCTCGAAGAGGTTGTTGGTGCCCTGGATGGGGTCATGCCCCTCGTTGTCGAGCAGTGTGTAGGTGTAGCTCACCTCACCGGTGGCGGCATTGTAGCCTGTCACCGTCAGCGTGTTGCCGAGCGTCGTCGTGAACGAGCCGCCCGTGAACACGCCATCGGTGATGAAGGCGTTGCCGTCGATCGCCAGCGAGTGGATGCCGTCGGGCGAGGAGACGGTGAAGGTGCCGGCGCCGGCCTCGGCCGTGCTTGCCGGATCGGACCCAGGCCCGCCCGGCGTGCCGATATTCAACGCCGCCTCGTTGACGACGACGTCGCCGCCGGTGGCCTCCGGCGTCAGGTCGGTGATCACAGGCGTCGAGTTGCCGATCGAAATCGTCAGCGTGGTATGCGAGGTGTCGCCGTCGCCGTCCTTGATCGTGTAGGTGAACACGTCGTTGACGCCGCCTGGCGTGCCGGCAGCGCGCACATAGCTGTAGGAGCCGTCCGCCAGCAGTGTCAGCGTGCCGTAGCTGCCCTGGATCGGCGTGTTCAGCGTGGCCGCATTGTCGACATCGGTATTGGTGTTGCCGGCCTGCACGCCAACCACAGTCGCGCCGTCGGCGCCCTTGGTGTCGGCAACGCCGTCCGTCGCGTTGGCGTCGCCGGCATCGGTTCCGCCAACCAGTACATTGCCCGTCGCGGGGCCAAACTGGCCGGCCGCGATGCTGTCGGTATCGGCGTGTGCCGTCGGCACGTCGTCGAAGATGGCGACGGCGAAGGTGGTGCTGGCAGTATCGCCGTCGACATCCGTGACAGTGATGGTGAAATTCTCAGGAACCGTGTCGGTGCTGGGATCATAGCCGGGTGTCTGATCCGTATGGGAAACCGATTCGGTCACCGTATAATTGTATTCGATGGCACCGGTGCTCGGATTGAAGGAGACGATCGTCAGGTAACCGTACTGCCCTGGGATGTGCTGATCGACGCCGGTGACGGTGACACCGTTGATGACGATCGAGCCAATTCCATCCGGCGCGTCGATGCTGATCGTTCCAGTGCTGGACGTTTCTTTGTCGGTCGGCGCTTCGCTACCCGGAGATTGCGCCCCACCGCCATCGAGGCCAGTTTCACTAGCCGCTTCGGTCGGGGCAAGCAGTGACGTGGCCGTCACTGTAACCTGCCTGTCGACGATCGAGGGGAACAGCTCGCGCCGCTCCAGAAGCCCGAACTGCAAGGCCGTCGGGGGCAACAGGGCCGACAGGTCGAACCCGTCGCCGATGCCGCCGGGGGGAACCGAGAAGTCTCCGCCCGCGCTCGAATTCGAACCGCCCGGGCCGGCCGAGATGGAACCGTCGGCACCGAAGGCAACATCGACATGGCTGGCTTCCAGCGCTGCCAGCAACGCCACGCGCGGCACCTCGACGTCGCCAATGATGAAGGTCGGCACGTTCAAGGCGCCATCCTTGACCACGATTACCGAGCCGTCGGCCTGTTCGAGCAGAAGGTTCTGGCCATCGACCTTGATGTTGTCGATGGAGGCGTTGGCGGGAAGCCTCACCACATGGCTGGCGTCGGCTACGTATTCGTGCGGCGCAGCTGCCGGCGGTGCCTTTGCTTCCGCGGGGGCTTCTGGCTTGACAGGCGCTCCGCCGCCGACATCGACCGGCACCGGTTCGGACGCTGCCGGCGCGGGCTGCGTCGAATTTGCCTGTGCGACCCGAATCTCCGCCGGCGATGCCTGATCGCCGTGTTCATTGGACGCGGAATGCTCGTTCAAGGAAGCCGAAAAGCTGTCCAACTCGATATTGTTCGTCATGGCTGAAACCCCTCCGATATTTACCGGATAGAGACAGCGGCCACTTCTACTTTGCAACTGCCCCCTAATCTATTTCATATATTATGATATGCATTGCCCGGCATTTTTTACACGTGGTAAACCGCAACAATATAACCTGATATATGTTGGTTTCTGGAGGTCTGGTTGACGGATGACTAGTCGGCATCTTTTTGATGAACCAAAGTATAAATTTGAATAAAATTTTAGACAAACTGGATAAAGACAGTTGCTGGATATTTATCCACCTTCCTTTCCAATAATTTGAGACAAGATTGGTAGCGTCCACAGTCAAAGGTGGGCGTTATGAAAAAGCAAAAACCAGTTCCGGGAAAAACCCGGCTCCAGATGCTCCTGCTGGCAATCGGGCTTGTCGGCCTGGCGGGGCCGTCATTCGCGAGCGATATCGCCGCATCCGGCTGGCCTCAGGAGAAGGTCCAGACGCCGCCCTGTCTCGGCGGTGTTTCGCTGGCGAGGCCCCAGGCCAGGCAGCCTGCGGGCGCTTACCGGATCGGTCAGGTCATCAGCAGCTATGGCCCGGCAGATGCTGACCGCGGGGATGGCTCGTCAACGGCGCGAGATGACGCCGGGATAGATCCGGTGCAGACCGCGTCGATCATTCCGGGGGTCTTCGGATCGGTTGCCTTGTCCATGCGCAATTTTCCCGTCGCGGCGCGCTGGGCGCCCGTGTACCGGGCAATCACCGCTTGTTCGTCGGGCAGCCCCTGCGAGCGCAAGAGCACAGCTTTTGCCGGCATGGTCGCCGCCGCTCAAGGCAAGGGATTCAGCGAGAAGCTGTCCTTCGTCAACAGCAGCGTAAATCGCCTGATCGCCTACAGGAAAGATAGCGTCGTCTACGGCAAGCTCGACTATTGGGCGAAGCCTTCGGAGATTCTCGAGCGGCGAGCCGGCGATTGCGAGGATTTTGCCATACTCAAGATGACGGCCCTGCTGAGGGCCGGCATCCCGACGCAGAGCATGGCGCTTGTCGTCCTCCAGGATCGCAAGCGAGGCTTCTTTCACGCAGTGCTGTCGGTGAGCACAGGCAGCGGCACCTTCATTCTCGACAGCCTCAGCAACACTGTGGTGCGTGACAGCGATCTCCCGGATTATGTTCCGCTTTATTCGTTCAGCACGGACCGGGCCTGGATCCACGGTTCAAGACCGGGCGGAGCCCAGATGGCTGACATCAAAGGCGGTATCGCAACCGTCGCACCTGGCGAAGGTTTTCAGCCGTAAGTTCTCGTTGGATTGGTGGTGATTCAGCCGCCGAAGACGAACGCCATCAGCAGCTCCGGCTCGAGCACCGGAGCCCGCACCGCATTCAATTGCCCCCGGTATCGACGATCACCCGCGCCGATGACAAAACCGGTGGCCACCGGCGATTCGCCATTGGCATCGAGCCGCGCGAAGATGTCGGCCACGTTGAGGTCCAGCGCCAGCTTGAGGTCGTGCCGTGCGTCATCGCTTGGGGCGATCGGCAATTGACGTTTGACCAATTGCTGGAACGGCGCGTTGAACGACAGGATCTTCTTCGACGATGCCAGCGCAAAGGCTGGTGACGGGCAAGCGACCAGTATGGCGTTGATGGTGTTGATCGATGCAAGCCTTCGCAAGGTCAGGTTTTCATCCGCCAATCCACGCATGCAGGCCACCCGGATCGCGGATGTCAAATTGCCTGTCTGTGCCTGGCTTTCGGCGATCTCGTCGATGAGCATGCCGATCGTGCATTTCCTGCGTTCGGCCATCTGCTTCAGCGACAACCAGAATGCCCGCTCCAAGCGGATGCCGCGTCTTATGCCGCCACGCGCCACGACCCGAAATTCAAGCCCGAAATCCTCGGCCGCGACTGGCGGAAGCAGTCGCTCGCCATCAGGATGAGGGCTGGCGCTACCGCTCACTCATCGCCTCCTCGCGCGCCTTGTTGATCGGCTTCAGGAGGTAGTGCAGGATCGTCTTGCGCCCGGTCTTGATGTCAACCGAGCAGATCATGCCGGGAATGATCGAATAGGCCTTGCCGTCTCTTTGAAGGGTCGATTTGTCCGTCGCCACGCGCACCTGATAGTAGGGTTCCCCCGTTTTCTGATCGACCAGGCTGTCGGCAGTGATGTTGGAGACCTTGCCCTCGATGCCGCCGAAGATCGAGAAATCATAGGCGGTGACCTTGATAAGGGCTTCCTGGTCGGGGCGGATGAACGCGACATCCCGTGGCGAGACCCGTGCCTCCACCAGCAACGTCTCGGAGGTCGGCACGATGCCGGCGACGACGGCGCCAGGCTGGACGAAGGCCCCCACCGTGTTCAGCTCCAGCGTGTTGACGATGCCATCCACGGGAGACCGGATATCGGTGCGCGCGACCTTGTCGGTGGCCCCCCTTATGGTTTCATCCACCACCGAAAGTTCCGCCAGCGCCTGGGTAAGGTCGTCCAACGCCTCCTGCTGCAGTTGCAGGCCGAGTTCCTCGACCTGCAGCTGGGCTTCCGTGATCGACGATTTGATCTTCTTTATTGTTTCGCCGGCCAGGTTCAGCTGGCCGTTGAGCTCGGTCTGTTCGCGCTCTACCCGGAGCTGCTCGGTCCTTGCCATCAGGCCTTTCTTGACCATCGCGTCGACCAGTTTTGCCTCCTGGTCGCTGACGACCAGGTTCTTGGTCAGACGGTCGGAATTGGCCACCGCCTCGGCCAGTTCCCTCTCGCGCTGATCGAGGCGTGACTTGAGCACGGACAGCTTGTTGTCGAAGTTCCCGCGCCGGGCAATGAGCAGCTTCTGTTCATTGTCGCAGATTTGCGGAGCGACCGACTGGATGTCCTGCGGGCACGGAAATGGGCCCGAGAGATTGCCGGCCTGTTCGTATTTCAGCCTTGCTATGCGCACTTCCAGCGCGCGCGCCTTGGCCTGCTGCTCGCCGAGACTGGACGTATTGAGCGTGTTGTCCAGACGAATGATGAGATCGTTCTTCTTGACGACCTGGCCAATCGTCACGGCGATTTCCTGAACGACACCGGCTTCACTCGCCTGGATGATCTGGGTCTTGGAAGCGGGTATGACCTTGCCGTCGCCGCGTGCGATCTCATCGACTTCGGCAAAGGACGCCCAAGCGACAAAGACGACGAAGAGCGCTCCGATGATGAATATGGACGCCGACGCAAACAGCGGCGGTCGATCTTCCCTGGCAAGCATTTCCCACGCCCCAACGCATTGGATGCAGCAATAATTGTTTTGTCAGGCGCTTGTTTTCTGCAACGCCTGTATGACTTGGTCCTTCGGTCCGTCGGCAACGATCTTGCCCCGTTCGATAACGATCAGGCGGTCGGCCAGCTCAAGCATGCTGAACCGATGTGTGGAGACGATCAGCGTCGTGTCGCGGTCGAAAGCGACTTTGAGCTGCTTGATCAACTGGCGTTCCGAGGCAAGATCCATCGAGCCCGACGGCTCATCCAGAAAGACGATTTTCGGTTTGGTCAAAAGCAGGCGTGCGATCGCCACCGTCTGCCTCTGGCCGCCGGAAAGATTGGTGCCGCGCTCGCCGACATTCATGTCGTAGCCGCGCGGGTGGCGTGAAACGAAATCGTCGACGCCGGCCGCCTTTGCAGCTTCGATGATCTGTTCGTCTGTAGCCTCGGGGCATGCCATCAGGAGGTTTTCCTTGATGGTGCCCGAGAACAGGTCGCCGGCCTGCGCAACGATGCCGACCGCGGCGCGAACCTCGGACGGGTGATACTGGCGAATGTCGATCCCATCCAGCAGCAGCTCACCGGAAGTCGGCAGGAAAAGCCGGCCGATCAGGCGGCCCATCGTCGTCTTTCCCGATCCTATGCGGCCGATGATGCCGATCCGCTCACCCGGCTTGACCGAGAAATTCAGGCCGGTCAAAACCTCGTTTTCCGAGCCTGGATAGACAAACCCGACATTCCTGAACACCATCGCCCCCTTGCGAATGGGGCGGTTGACGAAGCCCACCGTGTCGGGTCGGTCTTCCGGCTGAGCCATGATCGAGTTCACCATTCTCAGCGAGAGCATGGCCTGGCGGAACCGGGACAGCGTTATGGCGATCTGGCCGAGCGGCGCCACGGCCCTGCTCGCCAGCATCACCGTTCCTATGATTGCTCCTGTCGAAACATGCCCTTCCGAGAAGGCATAAGCGCCGGCCACGACCAGGGCGACGGTGACCAGCTGTTGTATGGACTGGGTGATGTTGCCCGCCGCCGCCGAAAGCTGCTTGATCTTCTCGGACGTGTTGGCGGCGTTCTTGGAGTGCTCCCCCCATTTTCGCAGCAGATACGCCTCGGCGCGCAGCGACTTGATGGTCTCCAGCGTCGAGATGGATTCGACCAGCAGGGCCTGGCGCTGCGACGCTTCGTTCATCGAGGCGGCGACGCGCTTGCCGATGCGGCGCTGAGTGATCAGGCCAACGATGACGGACATCACGAAGGCCAGCGCCGGTATGATCACCAGCCAGCCGCCAATTGCATAGATCACAAGGAGAAAGACGAAGACGAATGCCGTGTCGATGAACACGCTTATGGTGTTCGAGGTGAAGAACTCCCTGACGAATTCATACTGCGTGACCCTGTTTGCGTATTCACCGGTCGATCCGGGGCGCGCCGACAGCGACGAGTTCAGCACTTTCTCGAACAGCAGATAGGATATTCGGAGATCCGCCTTGCGCCCGGCATAGTCGATGAGGGAGGCCCTGGCCGTCTTCAAAAGCAGGTCGAACAGGATGACCGCACCGATGCCGAGAGCCAGCACCCACAGTGTCGATATTGCCTTGTTCGGCAGGATCCTGTCGTAGACGTTCATGGTGAAGATCGGCGAGGCTATGGCCAGCAGATTGATGAACACCGCCGCCAGGACGACTTTCGAATAGGTGCGCCAGAAAGCGCCCATCGTCCCCGTGAGCCAATGTCTCCGCTCGATCCTGGCCGCCGAGCCGACCGACATGGTCTCGGCGGCATTGGCGTAGGTGATCGAGAAGGAAGCGCCGCCGCTGATGTAGCTGGCGGCCAGTTCCGATCGGCCGATCGCGGTGCGGCCGTCTTCCTGGGGCGCGGTGATATACGCATCGTCTTCGCCTAGAGCGAGCAGGGCAACGGGCAATTGGCTGACGCGAAAGACGATTGCGGGCAGATCGATACGCCCCCTGAGAAAATCCCGGTGGTTGAACTCGGTGACTTCCAGGCCGATGCGTTCGGCAAGGTGCCTGATGTCGTCGACCGCAATTCGCGTGTCCGAGAGCGGCACGCCGGCAAACAGCACGGTCTCCGCGCTCGGCCTGCCGAGATATCCGGCAACGGCTGAGAAACAGGCCTTGAACGCCTCCTTGGGGGAGAGGATGTTGGGTTGCTGGTTCACGATCTGCCCGTCAGGACGCTCGCTGGGCCTTGCGTCGTCTTACTTCTTCCTCACCGGGGCGAGAATATCGAATGGCAGGTCGTTCTTCTGCTCCGATGGCGTCCGCGCATAAGTTTCAGTGTCCGCGGTTTCCGGTGCTGCGAACTCGGTGCGTGCATAGGCTGTCGCTTGCTTTGCCGGCTGAAGGTTCATCGTTTTCAGCAACTGTCCGGTCGCGGCCAGAAGCCGGTACTGGGCAAACAGCGATGCGTAGGACGCGGTATCCGCCAGCGTTGCCGTGTTGAACCGCGTATTCTGCGCATCCAGCACGTCGAGCAGCGAGCGCTGTCCAACCTTGAACTGCTCGCGATAGGAAGCGACCAGCTTCTCATTGGCGGCGGCTTGCTGCCTCAGGGTCTTTGCCAGATCGGCTTGCCGGAAACGGCGATCCCATGACGTGCGAACGGCTTCCTCGATTTCGCGCTGCACCTGATGCAGCGCCAGGCGCTGTTCGCTGGTGCGGCGGATCTGCTCCTGCTCGTTGGCCTTGTCAATACCACCGCGGTAGAGATTCCACCGCAGGACCACGCGCGCCTGAAGGTCGCTGGTGTCGCCATCGTCGCCGTCAATGTCAGTTCCCGCCCGGGCGCGACCTTCAGCGATGATGGAGGGGCCGAATTTTGCCCGTGCGGCATCCACGAGGGAAGCCGCCGCGTCGATGTCGCTGTTGGCCATGTGCACGCGCGGATTGCTTTCGCGCGCCAACCCTATTGCCTCGTCAAGCGATCGCGGGAGCGCAGCCGAGACATCGCCCGGCCTCGATGGGCTGGTCAGTGGCTTTCCGACGGTCTTGAAGAAGCGGATCTTGGCCGCTTCCAGTTCCTCGGTCGCCTCCTGCATGCGCGCCTTGGCGGCAAACAGCCGTTCCTCGGCCTGCTGCCGGTCGGCCTCGTTCAGCGCGCCGCCCGAAATGCCTTGCCGGATGTCGCCGAGAATTCCCTGGTGGAAGCCGAGATTTTTCTTCGCTTCGACAACGATCGAAGCCTGCAGCATGTATTCCAGATAGTCCTGGACAACGGACAGCCCGATGAATTCGGACCGTTCCAGCACCCGGAACGAAGCGCCATCGACGCGCGATGCCTGACGGTTCAATTCGGCCCGCCTTGCGCCGCTGTCATAAAGCGTCTGCGAAACGGTAAGATCCGTTTCAGCCGGATAGAGCGCGTCGTCTTCGATGGAAAGGGAGCGCCGGGATGAATTGTCGAGCCGGCGAACGCCGGCCGATGCCTCGACATCGACACTGGGAAGATAAAGGCCCTTGGCCTGCCGCAACTCGAACTCGATTGCTTCGCGATTTTCGATCGCCTGTCCAATCTCGGGATTGGATTCCACCGCGACAGCCATCGCCTCCTTGAGCGTAAGCGCATGAGCACTCCCGCAGGTCAGCATGGTGGCCGCCATCAAAAGACCAAGGCGCCTGCCTATGGTCGACATGTTTGTCGTATTCATCAATCCCACCCTAACGTTTCCCCAGCGTCCTTTTCAGAGCGCTAACCAAGCCAAGGCCTGCCCGTCGGTGGATTATTCACAAATTCACGAAATATGTGAGCGATTATTGATTTAGAGGTCGCTAAATAGCCTTTTTGGGCAACAAGGCTGCGAGATGTAGCAAAAATAGCACATAACGTCGGCTCGCTCCGGTTGTATCCGGACGCCGCACTCTGCGGGATAGCCCGAAAAACGGCAGGTCAGTGGGCCGATATGGCCAGAATCATGCCATGTGGGTATGGCGGCTGTTGATGACCCAACCTGAAGTTGAGCCATTTTCAGGTACGCCCTCTCGGCAGCCGCCCCAAAATACTCCGTCGCGGCGGCCGGCGTGCGCGTCATGTCGCTGATTGCGGCCAAAAGCTGGTCAGCGCGCACCCTAATTTGCGCTCAACGCCACCATGCGGTCGAGCGCCGCGGTCAGGCCGCGAAGCGAGACCGGGAAGCTCAGCGGGGTCTCGGCGTCCGTCGTCACATTGAGCTTCAGCACCGAGCCTCCCCTCAGCTTTCCAAGCGTCGGCCGATCGACGGTAAAGACGGAGACGCAACCCGTTGGCAGGCAGGTCCTGAAGCGCTGCGGGGACAGTGGCGGTTGATCGTCGATCTGCAGCGTCACGCCCGGATCGAGCAGGATGCCGAAGGGCAGAAGCAAGGTAGCCGTCGTCGAGCCGTCCGGGCGTGCCGCGATCTCAACGGCAAGAAGCCTCTGCCCGTTCTGCTGGACCTGGTCTTGCGCGAGCGAGCACACTCTCGCCTTCTCGCGAACCGAACAGGTCACACTCCAGTCCTGATAGACTTCACGCAGCGATGAGGGTCCATCCGGGACAGCCGCCACCTGTTGCTGGGCAGACACCGGCGACATCAACGAGAATAGAATTGCCCCACATGCGGAGACGGCCTTCGGGCCAGGCTTCATGTGCAGACCCACTCGCGGATCTTGCATTTCTCTCCCGCCGCCTCGCAGGCCTGCAAAGCGAGATCCTCCGCTTCGCGACGGGTCTCGGCCGAGTTCACGCCCCAGGGCGTGAAACGGTTCTCCACCTTGTCTGCCACGGCGAGTGCACCGCAGTGCTTGTAGGGAAAGCCGGTCTCGTCGTCATCATTCCAATGGCGGTGGTTGCGGAAGACGGTGACGACGTTGCAGGCCTTTCCGCCCGCGTTCTCGCAATATTTCTGTGCGATGTCCTTCGCTTCCTGCCGCTTGTCGGCGCCCCAGAAGAAGCCGTATTTGCTATCGGCCTGCGAATAGGCAATGGCCGCCCAGATGCCTTTTTCCTCCTGTTGCGGTTCCGATGGGGCCACAAGGTCGGCCGAGACGACTTGTCCGCTCCACAACAGGGTCAAGCCCAAAACTGCCAAAGCCTGCAATCTCATGGTCGGCATCCTTTCCTTAACCTCAATCGCTTCGCGTCCTACTTCGCCGCCGAAGCGAGGGAGATCACCACACAGCTTTTGCCCGTCGGCAGGAGAAGCGCTTCACCGGCATTGCCGCCGAGCTCGTAGACCTCGACCTGCCCGAGATGGTCGGTAATCTTGCTGCCCTGCGGCAGGATGGATGCGATGTCGGCGCACGGGCTGGCGAATGGCGCCACCCGCACCATCGCCCCTTCGCAACCCGTGGCGGTGGGCGATGCGAAGACGATGCCGGCGGCCGGTCCGCTATAGCGTTCCGACGCATAATCCATGCCGACAAAGGCCTGGATGGCGTGCTTGTCGGCGGCCTGGTCGTTCCACAGGGATTTGACGCTGTATTTCGTGCCGTTCGTCAGAATCTGTCCGAGCGCCGGATAGACGGTCGAGCAGGCCTGCACTCCGGCCTGCTTGACATGCTCGAGGAAGGGCGTGTCCGGAAGCACGGGGGCCGCCGCAGTTTCTGCGGGTGCGGCCGTCGCGCCGCCGACCAGATTGGCGATGGCGGCATAGTTCCCTGCGGCGAAGCCAAGGCCCGCCACGACCAATCCCAGAAGTGAATATCCGGCCACGCGTGGCCAGCGCCGCCTTGGGGACTCGGCCCGCCTCTGCCGATCCGCCTCGACGGTCGCAGTGCGTTTCGCGGACGTGAACTGGTCCTGCTGGCTCATGGTGATGCCCCGGTTATTTGAGTGGTGAAAGGGCCTCTGACAGCCCCTTGAGCGTTGCGGTCACGGTGATCGTCTGACCGTCGACCGTCGAATAGGAGATCGCCGGTGTCGCATTCTGCGAGATCTGTCGGCGCATGACGGGGCCTACCGGCAACATGCCGACGCAGACCATTTCGTTGCAGCCGTTCAGGTGCACGTCGATCGGCTGCTTCTGTCCATCGAACTTCAGTGACACCAGGCCATCGCTCCTGGCGTTCGGAGCGGTGCGCAGGATCATATACGGCTTGCCGTCCTGGGTGGCGGCGAGCGACCAGCTGAAAGCCATCTTGCCTGATGCGTCCTCGATGATCTGCGAGACGTTGCAGACCTTCTTGCGAGCCTTGAGGTTCTCGTCGCAGATCAGCGTCCAGTTATCGAATGGGCGGATGGTGCGCTGATAGTCTCCGAGCTTGACCTCGGGCGGCACCACTACGTCCGATGGCTTGATCCTGTAGGTCGACGCGACCTGCCCGGCGGACGGCACGAGGCCGCCGCAGAGCGCCAGGCAGGTCAGGGCAACAAGTCCTTTCATTCCTGCCTCAGTTCAAGGTGAAGCTGATGCCGGCGCCGACACCGACATGCCCACCCGCGGCCGTGCCCGACAGATTGCCCCGGATGCGGCCGTCTTCACTGGTGTAACCAGCGCCGAAGGCGAACGCGCCTGCGTCCCGCCACAAGCCGCCACCCGCCGCGACGCTCAGCTTTCCGGGCCGGTCGTCATAGCGCAGCGAGGCGGCCGCAAGGCCTATCGCGGCCGCCTGCCGCGCCTCGTCGCGGATGCCGCTGATGTCCGAATTGAGCTGGCTGAGCTTCTGGTCGGTATAGTCGTTGGCCTGCTGCAAGGTCGTGACCGCCACCTTGTCGGTGTAGTCGTTGGACGTATCGATAGCGTAGGCCACGCGGTTGTCCGTATAGCTCTTGCCCGCGGTCAGGCCCTGGTTCATCTGGTCGACGTTGACCGCATCGGTCCCTTTGACGCCGGGGCCGACATTGGAGATGACGACCGGCGCGTTGACGTCGCCACCTTGCAGCGTGATGGTGTTCGTCTTGTTGCCGCCCTGGGTGTCATAGGTCACCGCGTTCTGGGTAAGGTTTCCGACGCCGGCTTTCAGATCCTCGATCGCCGTGTTGGTGGCGTAGAGCTGCGAGCCGTTGATCGCATCGGTGCTGCCGGCATCGACGCGGCCGGCGGCGACATTGGTGATCGTCCGCTCGGCGCCGGCGTCGCCGACGCTGACGGTTCCGGTCGGCGTCGTCCCGGCATAAGTGTAGGTCTTGCCGTTGATGACGGTGCTGGAGGTCCCGACGGCGGTCTGTGTCACCGAACCGGAACCGAGCGCCACATCGTTGGCGTTGTTGGCCTTGGCGCCTTGGCCGAGCGCGACGGCGCCCTGCCCGGTGGCCGTCGAGCCATGTCCCGCAGCCAGGCTGTCGGTGCCGCTCGCCACACTCTCCGGCCCGATCGCCACGGCGTTGGTGCCGCCGGCGATGCTGTCGGCCAGCGTCGAGTTGGCGTGGAAATATTTGATGCCGCCGCCATTGCTGATGCTGGTCAGCGCATTGTCGACGGCCGTGAAGCCGTCATAGACGGTGGAATAATTGTTGCCCTGGATGGTGTAGGTCGGGCCGGTGATGGAGCCGTCGGGATTGACGGTCGTGCCGCCGCCGAACAGGTTGCTGACGTTTTGCGTCACGCCGCGCAATTGCGAGACGTTGACGCCGTCGGTATCGGCCGAGCCCGCCGCGACGTTGGTGAGCTTGCGTTCGGCCCCGGCGGCGCCGATCGACACCTCGCCGACCGAGGTCTGCGAACCGGCGAGCGCAAAGGCCGTGTAGCCGGCCTGCGCGCCGACGCTGGTGATGGACTGCGCGCCGAGCGCAACGCTGTTGATGAAGGTGCTCTGGGCGCCGGCGCCGAGCGCCACCGACTGGATGCCGGACGCCAGCGAATTGGTGCCGAGCGCCAGGCCGTCGGCCAGCATCACGTGGGCGCCTTGGCCGATCGCTGTGCCGCCGGGTGCATCCTGCTCGACAGTGGCGCCATTGCCGATGCCGATGCCGTTGTCGCCGTTGACGACCGTCGTCGGGCCGACCGCGACCGATTCCGCGCCGACCGCCAGCGAGTCGCCCGCCGCCGAATTGGCATGGAAGTATTTCGTCGACGTCACCGAGACGGAGGCGATGGCGCCCTGCAGCTGCCGAAGCGTTACCGCATCCTGAGATTGCGTGCCGTCGGCCACATTGGTGATCTGCCGATACGAGGTAGCGTCGCCGACCGAAACGGCGCCGAGCAGCGTCTTGTCGGTCGTGTTGTACTGGATGAAGTTGGCTGGGCCGGCGGGCAGTTGCCCGGTAAGCGGAGCGATCGCGCGATCGGAGACCGAACCCGAGCCAAGCGCCACGCCGCCGTCGATGCTGACATTGCTGTCGCGGCCGAGCGCCAGTGCGCTGACGCCGGTGGCGGTCGCCTGGTAGCCGACGGCGGTGGAGCCGACGCCTTGTGCGAAGGAATCGGTTTGCGCCAAGCCTGCCTCGTTGGTGCGGGCGTAGCGGATGCCCACACCATTGGCGTCGGTATAGGCGGTCGACGTGTCGCCGGCGATGTTGTTGATCGTGTTGCCGAGATCGGTCACGCCACTGCCGATATTGGCGATATCGGTCGTATTCTGCGTGACCTGCTGGTTGGTGGCGAAGAGCTGCGAACCATTGACCGCATCGGTCGAACCGCCGTTCAACTGCCCGGCCGCGACATTCTGGATCTGGCGTTCGGCGCCCGCCGAGCCGACCGAGAAGGCACCGGCCGGTGTGGCGCCGGCAAAGGTGTAGTTGACGCCGCCGATCGTTGTGCCACCGACGGCGGTCGTTGCGCCCGATGTCGAATTCAGGCCGATCGCCACGTCGCCGTCATTGTTGGCCACGGCGTTCGGGCCGACCGCGACGGAATCCGTTCCGAGAGCCTGTGAATCCGCCAGGGTCGAGTTGGCGTGGAAATACTTGATGCCGCCGCCGACATTGATGTTGCTGAGCGTGACGCCAATGGCGTCGACGGCCTGGTTGGTGGCGAAGAGCTGAGAGCCGTTGATCGCATCGGTCGAGAGCGCGCTGACGCGCCCCGCCGCCAGGTTGGTGAGCGTGCGTTCCGCACCGACCGCGCCGATGCTGACGGTCGAGAGCGGGTTGGTGCCCTGGAAGGCGTAGGTCGTGCCGTTGACCACGCCGCTCGCCGTGCCGACGGCCGTGGTGGTCACCGAGCCGGAGCCGAGCGCCACGTCGCCGGAGCTCGCCGCCGCTGTCGCGCCATTACCCAGCGCGACATTGCCGGCGAGGCCGGCCGCACCCGCGGTCGAGCCGTTGCCCAGTGCCACCGAGCCCTGCCCGATGGCCTTGTTGTTGTTGCCGATGGCGACGGCGCCGTTGGCCGTATTGGCCGCGGTGGCGCTCGCCGTGCCGTCACTGTTGGCGATGTTGTTGGCGCCACCGGTGAAGGCGCCGGTGCCGCTGGCATAGCTCGGATCGCCTATGGCGACCGCGCCGTCGCCATAGGCAACGTTGCCGTAGCCGATCGCGACCGCCTTGCCGCCATCGGCGGTCGCGCCCGTGCCGATGGCGACGGAGTCGGCGGAGATAGCGCCGGCGGCGGTACCGATGGCAATCGCATTGACGTCTTGTGCCACAGCGCCCGCTCCAACTGCTGTCGAGCTCGCCGCTGTCGCGATGGATGTCGTGCCTATGGCAATGGAGTCGTCGCCTCCCGCAGTGGACGAACGGCCACCGGCGAACGCACGGGCACCGGTGGCCTTGGATGTGGAACCGAGCGAAGTGGCGTACACTCCGCTGGCCGTGGCGCCCAATCCCAGCGCACTGGCATTTGCGGCGGTCGCCGCGGCGTTGTTACCCAAAGCCGTGGTGGAGACGTCCGTGGCCTGGGCTCCAGAGCCCGCCGCGACCGAGCCTACTCCGCTCGATACGGCCGAATTGCCCAGGGCCAGCGCGAATTGGCCCGAAGCCGTGGCGACGTTGCCGAACGCTGCCGAGTTTATCGCCGATGCATTTGCCTGGGGACCAACGGCTGCGGCATTGGTGCCGGCGGCCTGGGCCTGGAAGCCCACGGCTGCCGAACTGGCGCCGCCGGCCGACGTACCTATGCCGAGCGCGGTGCTGCCGACTCCGCCGGCGTTGGCACTGACGCCGGCTGCGAGAGAATTGTCTCCTATCGCATTTGCACCCGTCCCGAATGAGGAGGCGTTTATGCCGCTGGCAGCGGACGCGTTGCCGACCGCGGTGCTGGCAGAGCCGCTCGCAATCGAGGTCGCGCCCATCGCTATGGCGGACGTTCCCGTTGCCTTGCTCGCGCGCCCGATCGCGGTGGAGTCAACCTGGGACGCCGTCACATCCGTACCGATGGCGATGGCACTCTGGGCCAGCGCGCCCCCTCCCGCAACAGTTCGGTTGCCAAGATTGACGGCGTTGATCGCGGTCGCGGTCGCCTGGAATCCGATGGCGATGGCATTCTGGTTGGTTGCGGTGGCGCTGTTACCTTGGGCAAGCGAATCCAGCCCGGATGCAGTTGCCCCGAACCCGAGAGCGGTGGCGCGCAGCCCGGTCGCCCGGGTAACATAGCCGATCGCCGTCGAGTTCAATCCGTCGGCACGCGCGTTCAGGCCAAAGGCGGCCGCGCCTGTGGTTGCAACTGAGTTGACGCCAATGGAGCTTGCTCCGTCCCCGTTGGCCTTGGCGTTACCGCCTACAGCGAGCGCGTTGACGCCGGTTGCGCCCGCGAAGACACCTATGCCTATGGCGTTGAGGCCATTGGCACTCATCGTGTAGCCGATAGCGATCGAAGCGTTGCCCGTTGCCGTGGCACCGGTGCCCAGTGCCACGCCGTCGTCGCCATTCACTTTGGCACCATCGCCGACGGCGGTTGAGGCGGACCCGGTGGCGGTGCTGGCACAACCGATGGCAGTGCTTTGTATCCCTGCGGAGGGAGTCGTGCAGTTCGCGACGTTGGTCACAGTCCCGTTGCCAATGGCGAGCTGCGCGAAAGCCGTTTGCGGGATCATGATCCCCATCACGGCAAGCGCCGCCGCCGACATCCCGCCGACGCCCAGCGTTCCCAGCCCCAGGCGCTTGCGCCCCATGCCCAGCACGCAATGAGCCATGCGCAGCACCGCCATTAGGCGGCGGCGCGTCGAGCGTGAGCCATGATCGGCCCCCGCGATCCAGTGCCCGGCGAAATGCGCCGCGCGACGCTGAACAAGAAGCGAGCCGTTCGAAATCTGATTGTCGGTCATGGTTCCCTCTCCGCTGGCCGGCACGAAATGTCTGACAATTCCGCTCCACCGCAGGAAGACATGATTCCTGCCCGCGGTATTTCACGAAATTGCTGCCTTGTGAGAAAAGAGCGCAGCAAACCTACAGAGGTTAACGGCTTGTTACCTTAGCCAATGCTTTAAAACCAAGAAACAAAGCAATGAAATAAGCGTCGCCTCACCTAACCTTGGCGTTAAGCTTTCCCACCCGTGCCTGCAACGGGGTCCGCTGCCGGTATTTCTTCATCACGGTGGTAAAATGGCTCTGACTTGAAAACCCGCTCGAGTGGGCGATGTCGGTGATCGTCATGCGGCTGTCTGCAAGCAGTCTTTCAGCGAAATCCAGCCGCAGGTCGAGGACGTACTGGTGCGGCGGCATTCCGAACGTCCTCGAGAAAGCCCGCACAAAATGATAGGGGGAAAGCCCGCAAACCGCGGCCATATCAGCCAGCGCCAGCTTGCGCGTAAAGTTCTCGTCCAGGAATTGCTGCACGCGGCGCGCGGCGCGGACGGAAAGCCCGCCTTTCGCGTTGAGCGTCGGCTGTCGCGAGTTGGTTCCGGAAACCGGTCCGGGGAAACCATCATCGCCCGGCATTTTTCGGCCTCCCGATACGTCCCAGATGAGGTTCAACCCAAGGCTTCCTTCCATGTTCCCCTGAAAAACAATTCGTGATTGATCGAAGCTGACCGGCATCGCCACTCATCGGATCGTTCCGGCCGGACGGCGAACAATGCGCGGACTGCATGACATTCCAGAGGACTCCTGCGGAGCTTGGGGCAGATTTGCAGCGGGATGTATTTTGAGAAACTCAGCAAGCCTTGTAGAAAATTCCGGTCTTGCGTCGCGGGTGAGCAGGCGTTGCCATTTTGCCATGGCCGGGCCCTCAGTTCTTGAGGGAAGCATGCGCGGCCCCGGTCGGCGTTCTCGCAGGCAGATGGCTCCGATCCGAAGAACCGGCGAGACAGGCGACTTCGGCAATCGGCAACTCACCGCAATGCGGCGGCACGCCGAACGTTGCTATGATATGGTTGGATGAAACCCCTGCGAAGGATGCCAATTCGGCGATGACTTTTCGCACGACGTTTTCGTCGAGATATTCCCGCACGCGTGGCGCGCCGTATTCCGTGATCCTGTCGCTGCCGAGCGAGGCTCTCATTCCGCGTGCGGGCCTCAGCACAATTCCGGTGGAATGCTTCTTGGCCAGGAATTTCTGCGGGACGGGATCGCGGACGGAGTATATGACACTCCTCCGCGTGGTGGCCCTCCTGGGACCTGCGCTTTCAGGAATTATGTCCAGGACATATCGAGCTGTCCGTTCTCGATTGACGCCCCAGGAATCGCCGCTGTCCCGAGCATCGTCCGTATTTTTCATGCCTGGCCTCTGCCGCTTTGTCCGCTGCCTGAAATCCCCCTTAGCCCGACCCGGACCCAGCGTAACGCACATGCCGCGGATAGTGAATAACATCCGTACGCAAAGAAAAAATTTTGTTCGGGATAAGAGGAACCAGTCACAAGGGAGGGACTGGAACATTTTTTGACACCTTCGCCGGCGCATTGGCTGACGGAGCATCAACGAAAAACCCGCCTGCGCGGCGGGTCACTGGCGCAAATCAGCACCATGGGCGAATATGTACTATAGCTGAGGTCACCGAGTCAAGAAAAAATTCCTATCGTGAAAAGCTGCGTGCGCAAAAGTTGCCAACTGCCGCGAGGCCTCTGGTTGACCTGAATTCGGAGCCCTGCTTCAGGGGACAGTTTGGCCATTTCGGCGGCCATTCAACAATGTAGAGCTACCGGATTTGCCGCCGGTCATTGCAGATCGTCGCGACGATTCTCATACAAATCCCATGTAAGTTCCACAAAACCCAGAAGAACGTCTTCCTCGCTCCACCCGGCAGCGACGGCTGCCTGAACGATCTCACGGACGAGAGGCAGCAATTGGCGTTGGCATTCTGCCGACGTGTCGGCAGCTACGTCATCGCCAGGAGGTCCATCGAAGTTGAATTTCATCATTCGGCGCCCCCCTCGCCGTCAATCAAAGTGTTTATATCATTAAAATCATTCCTCCTGATATACAATAGAGGTGGTACCAAAGCATAAGAGGCTTCGGAGGGCCCGGGCAGAACAGGACGATGCCAGGCTCTATGCTTCCCCTGGGTCAGGTTTGTCCTTCTGGACAGGATCTATCGGGGTGCTTCAACCCATCGATCTCTGCGGCTGGTCGAACTCTTCAGCCAGGGCCGCATGCCACCATCCGGCGAATGCGCGGCACGAGCGGCTGCATTGCCTTCTGCAACCGCTCGCTGGATAGTCTCGGCATGTTGGAGACCCTGGCGACTCACTGGCCGCAAATTCTGGCGATCATCTCCGTGGTGATGGCGACGGTCGGCATCGTCCATGCCGTCATGACCAAGGAAGATGTCCGCGCCGCCACCGGCTGGGTCGGCGTGATGGTGCTGTCCCCCATCCTTGGCGTGCTGATCTATGCCATCGCCGGCATCAACCGCATCCGCCGCGCCACGATCACCGCCCAGCGCCCGTTTGCCGACGGCGCGGTGTCCGCCAAGCACGAGCGCAACGTCGCTGTCGAAGAGGCCCTGATCGTCGAGCGCTACGGGCAACGGTTCACGGGCTTGCGGACACTGGGCGACAGGGTGGCGCGGCGCACGCTCAATCCTGGAAATGCAATCGATGTGCTGGAGACCGGCGACGAGGCCTATGCCGCCATGTGCGCGGCGATCGATGGCGCCGAGCGCAGCGTCCTGCTCGAGACCTATATTTTCGACAATGACGCCGTCGGCCTGCTCTTCGTCGAGGCGCTGGCCGGCGCCGTCCGGCGCGGCGTCACCGTCCGCGTGCTGATCGATGCCGTCGGCGCCCGCTACTCGGTGCCGAGCATCCTGGGGCATTTGCGCGAGGCCAACATCCCCGCCGATGTCTTCAACGGCAACATCGTCATGGGCCTGCGCCTGCCCTACGCCAATCTGAGGACCCACCGGAAGATCCTGGTGGTCGACGGCATCGCCGCCTTCACCGGGGGCATGAACATCCGAAAAGGCTTCTCAGCCGAATTCGCCGGCTCCAACAGCGCCAGGGACACACATTTCCGGGTGACCGGTCCGATCGTCGCCGACCTCTTTTCGGTCGCCGCCGAGGACTGGCGCTTCGCCACCAACGAGGCGCTGAAGGGCGACGCCTGGCGCATCGCCCCGCTGTCGCCACCGCCAGGCGCACCGATGATGGTGCGGGCAGTCGCGTCCGGCCCGGATGCCAGCAACGAGACCAACCACAAGCTGCTGATCGGTGCATTCTCGGTCGCCCGCAAGTCTATACGCGTGATGTCGCCCTATTTCCTGCCGGATCGGGAACTGATCAGCGCGCTGATCACCGCCGGCAGGCGCGGGGTCGAAATCGACATCGTGGTGCCGGCGGTGAACAATCTTTTCCTCGTCGACCGCGCGATGATGGCGCAGTTCGATCAGGTGCTCAAACACTATTGCCGTGTCTGGCGAACCGAGGGACCGTTCGACCATTCGAAGCTGCTTTCGATCGACGGCGTGTGGGCCTATGTCGGATCTTCCAATCTTGATGCCCGATCGCTGCGGCTGAATTTCGAGATCGACCTGGAGGTGCTCGATGCCGGCTTTGCCAGCGAGATCGAGACGCGGATCGGGTCGGCGATTGCCTCCGCCGTGCCGGTGACGCTGGAAGCCTTGCGAGCCCGGCCGTTTCTTATCAGGCTGTTCGACCGGGTACTATGGCTCGGTTCACCCTATCTCTAAGGCGGAGGTGTGCTTGAGGAACTCGTCTGTCATGGAACATACGCCGAAATTGCCTATTTTCACTTTATCCCGCTTCTGAATTGAAACCAGCGAGGACGAGCAGCACAGAGATGCACAGAATTGGACGCAGCCTCCCGGCAAGCATGCTTCTGTCCCTTCGTGACCGCCGGATGCAGAAGGCTAACGCCGCAGCACTCAAGACGACAGCCACCACCGGCACGCTGGTTGCCTCCTACAATGTCCACAAATGCATCGGCGTCGACAGGAAATTCGACCCGGAGCGGATCATCCGCGTCATCCGCGAAATCGATCCGGATGTCATTGCGCTGCAGGAAGCCGACAATCGCTTCGGCGACCGTGTCGGGCTTCTCGACCTGCCCCGGCTCGAGCGGGAAACCGGCCTGATTCCGGTGCCGATTTCGGCCACCGGCAAGGGCCATGGCTGGCATGGCAACGTCCTGCTGTTCAAGAAGGGCGTCGTTCGCGACGTGCACCAGATCAAGCTTCCGGGACTGGAGCCGCGCGGCGCGGTGGTGGCGGAAATCGACCTCGATGGAAGCCGGACGCTGCGCATCATCGCCGCCCATCTTGGCCTGCTGCGCCGCTCGCGCTCCCAGCAGGCGCGCGTCGTGCTCGACCTGATGAACAGCCCGGACGAAAGACCGACCTTGCTGCTCGGCGACCTCAACGAATGGCGGCTCGGCAACCGCTCCGCTCTCAACACACTGCATGCGACGTTCGGCCCGCAGCCGCCGGCGGTCCCCACCTTCCCGTCGAACCTGCCGCTGCTGGCGCTCGACCGGATCATGGCCAACAGGCACGGCATGATTGCCGCCATCAACGCGCATGACACGCCGCTTTCGCGCGTTGCCTCCGACCACCTGCCGCTGACGGCCTTCGTGCGCCTGGAGCGGGTGGACGATAACGCCTTGATGTCTTCCGCGTCGCAAAGCGTGTAAAATTAGGCGGAACGCCCGGTTCTTCCGCGAGTTAACATGTCTTGAATACGCAGGAGGACGAGATGAAAAAGCTGATTCTGGCTTCCCTGTTGGCATTGGCCGCGACCGCGGCGATCACTGCGCCGACGCAAGCGGCAAGCGTGACCATCCAGTCCGACGACGGCGACCGATATTTGCCGGATGACGATTCCGATAGTGGGATCGTTATTCGCCGTCATCACCGCGATCGCTATTATGACGATCAGTATGATGGCGACCAGAATGTTCAGTATGACAATGGCGAATACCGGTACGGCGAATATCGCCGCCATCACCGGTATCATCGCTGCCATATCGAACTGGTCAAGCATTGGCGCCACCACCACAGGGTGATCGAAGAGGTCCGCGTCTGCGGCTGATCCCGATCGGAGCAACCGGCCGGCGAAAGCCGGCCGGTTCATCGTGCATGATCGGCTGACGAAATAGCGCCGATGTGAGAGGTGATAATTGACCGCGTCAAATCGTGGTCGCCCGCACGCTCACCGGACCGTGGCAAACGCGGCAAGGACGGCCGGGTCCCAGGCGGCCATGGCATTAGGTCATAGGTGATATCGCCGTTCGGATTGGCGGCGTTGGTGATGCCGCCCTGGCGATGGGATAGCTGCCCGACAGTCTCGCCGGCAACGCGGTCAAGGCGTCCCCATTTTCTACCGGACCGAGGCAACGCTGCAGACGGAAGCTGCGTCCGCCACGCCCTGGCAGAAGGCGGGACCGTCAAGGCGCGGGTCTTCGACCAGCGTTTGCGCATCGCCATCCACCGGCTGCCCGGTGAAGAAAACCCGAGCCGGCCCGCCGGCAGCATGGGCATCGGCGTTGTACGCGACCGTGCTGGCCGCATCCGGTGCCGGCACCGTGTTGGGCGGCGAGACCACCAGATCGGCACCGACATAGGCCAGCTCATAGTTGGCCGAGAGGGTCAGGCTCCCCTGTTCGATGGCATAGTTGCCAGCAGGGCTAGCGTGTGTCGCCTCAGTCGAGAGCGCGCCAAGGAAGGTATCCCCGTTGACCAACCCCAGACCGCCGATCGAATAGGTGAGTGGTGGATTGGGCATGCCCTGCGGCCGGCTCTGCGCATCCGCCACTATGGTGATCGCCCGCTTGCCGATGCTGAAGTCGGCATCGGCATAGCTGATCTCGTAGTTCGCATTGGCGCTGTCGGTGAGCGTGCCCTGGCCGATCGCGTAGGCTCCGGCGTTCTCTCCCAAGGCGCGATCGAGAGCGCCGACCAACGCCACACCACTGCCGAGATCGGTGCTGGTGTAGCCATAGGAGGAGGGGTCGGCATCGCCGTAAATCTTGCCCTGGCCCGAATTGGCCGTGACTGTCACGGCACGCCTGCCAATGCTGAAATCGGCGCCGACATAGCTGATGTCGTAGTTCGAGTTGGCCGCGTTGGCGAGTGTGCCCTGCCCGATCTGATAGGCGCCGACATCTTCGCCGGTCGTGCGGTCGAGAGCGCCAACCAGCGCCGCGCCATTGCCGAGATCGGTGAAGGTGTAGCCATAGGACGACGGATCGGCATTGCCGTAGGTCTTGCCCTGACCCGAGCTGGCAGTGACGGTCACGGATCGCTTGCCGATGCTGAAACCGGCACCGACATAGGTGATGTCGTAATTGCCGTTGGCAGCATCGCTGAGGCTGCCGCGGCCAATGGCATAGGTCCCGACATTCTCGCCCTCGGCGCGATCAAGCGTGCCGGCCAGCGCTGCGCCGCTGCCGAGATCGGATACTCCGTAGCCATAAGACAGCGGATCTCCGTCCCCGTAGATCTTGCTCTGGCCCGCATCGGCCGTGACCGTGATCGCGCGCTGCGTCACCGAAAGGTCAGCGCCGATATAGCTGATGGCGTAATTGCCGTTGGCAAGCGTGCCTTGGGTGATGCTGTAGCCGCCGACATCGGATGATGCCGTGGCGGTCGTTGCCAGCGCACCGCTCAGACTGTCGCCATTGGCGAAATCGCCCGAGGTCAGCTGATAGGTCAGCGTTGGATTGTCATCGCCATAGACACGGCTCTTGGCATCGGCCGTCACCGTAATCGCGCGCTGTGCCACTGACAGGTTTCCGCCGACATAGCTGATCGCGTAGTTGCTGTTGGCGAGTGTGCCCTGCGTGATGCCGTAGCTGCCGACACCGGATGCTGTCGTTGCCGAAGTCGCCAGCGCACCGTTCAGGCTGTCGCCATTGACGAAATTGCCTGATGTCAGCTGATAGGTCAGCGCCGGGTTGGCATCGCCATAAATGCGGCTCTTGGCATCGGCCGTCACCGTGATCGCGCGCGGGGTCAACGCGAGATTGCCGCCGACATAGCTGATCGCATAATTGCTGTTGGCGAGTGTGCCTTGCGTGATGCCGTAGCTGCCGACACCGGATGCTGTCGTGGCCGTTGTAGCGAGCGCACCGGCGAGACTGTCGCCATTGACGAAATTGCCCGAGGTCAGCTGATAGGTCAGCGCCGGATTGGCGTCGCCATAGATGCGGCTCTTGGCATCGGCCGTCACCGTGATCGCCCGTTTCGTCACCGACAGATTGGCGCCGGCATAGCTGATCGCATAGTTGCTGTTGGCGAGTGTGCCTTGCGTGATGCCGTAACTGCCGACACCGGATGCTGTCGTGGCCGACGTCGCCAGCGCGCCGCTCAGGCTGTCGCCATTGACGAAATTGCCCGTGGTCAGCTGATAGGTCAGCGTTGGAATGGCATCGCCATAGATGCGGCTCTTGGCATCGGCTGTCACCGTGATGGCGCGCTTCGCCACCGACAGATTGGCGCCGACATAGCTGATCGTATAGTTGCCGTTGGCGAGTGTGCCCTGCGTGATGCCGTAGCTGCCGACACCGGATGCCGTCGTCGCCGTTGTTGCCAGTGCGCCGCTCAGGCTGTCGCCATTGACGAAATTGCCTGATGTCAGCTGATAGGTCAGAGCCGGATTGCTGTCGCCATAGATGCGGCTCTTGGCGTTGGCTGTCACCGTGATGGCGCGCGGCGTCACCGACAAATTGGCGGCGACATAGTTGATCGCATAGTTGTTGTTGTTGAGTGTGCCCTGCGCAATGCCGTAGCTGCCGACACCGGATGCCGTCGTCGCCGATGTCGTCAGAGAACCGCCCAAGCTGTCGCCACTGACGAGGCTGCCTGTTGTGAGTTGATAGGTCAGCGTCGGATTGGAGTTGCCATAGGTACGGCTCTTGGCATCGGCCGTTACCGTGATCGCGCGCTTGGCGATGGTGAAATTGGCGCCGACATAGGTGATGTCGTAGTTCGAATTGCTGGTGTTGGTGATGCTGCCCTGGTTGATGGCATAAGTCCCGGCGCTGTTCCCTGCCGTGCGGCTAAGGCTACCGACCAAGGCCGTGCCAGCGCCGAGATCCGAAACGGTGTATGCATAGGATGATGGATTGGCGTCTCCATAGATCTTTCCCTGGCCCGGCGTCACCGTCACCGTCACCGCGCGCTTGCCGATGGTAAGCAGGCCCGCGCTGTTGTAGGCGAAGCCATAGCCGCTCAACGCCGCGAGATTGCCGGCGCCGACGGTGATTGCATAGGATCCTGCTCCGGCCTGTGTATTGCCCGGCGGATTGACGGACGTGACGCTTGGGCCGCCGCTGAAGGTCGTGGCGGCGGTGTCGCCGAGATAGGCGCCGATCACGCCTGCCTGGTAGCCCGCCACTGAATAGGTCAGTGCCGGCAGGGCGGTATCGCCATAGGTTTTGGTCGCATTGCTGGATTTGAAGGTCAGTGTCGGCTGATAGGCAAAGACATAGCGGTTGCCTGTCGCACTCACCGGACCACCCGCCGACGTGTTCCAGACGGCCGTGTTGCCACTGTCCAGATTGCCGAATGTATTGCCGGTGGGATTTGCCGCATAGATCAGCCAGCGTCCGCTGGTGGCGGCGACGGCGTCACTGCCCCGGTTGTTGACGAACAGGCCAGCGGCCGAGAGCACTGGATCCGTTCCGCTGATTGTCGCATTTGCCGCAATGGTCAAATCGCCCGTCGTCTGAAGCTTCACCGAACCGGTGGTGTTCACCCCGGTCGCCATAACCCCACGGGCGCTGGAAGCACTGGCGATCGTCAGGCTTGCACCATCGCGCAGATCGACGGAACCGGCGCTGCCGGCGACGTTGCCGACCTGGTTGCCGGCGTTGGTCAGGGTGAAGCTACCCGTGCCACCGAGAACCAGCGACGCCGCCGTCAGGCCACTAGTCTGCGTCACCACGCCGTTCGACGACAGCGCCAGCGTGCCGGTGCCGACCGACAGCGCCTGGTTGAGGGCGAAGGTGGCTGCTACGGTTTCAATCTGGCGATTGGCGAAGGACAGGCTGCCGACAGAGGCTGACCCAATCGCCGCGCTATAGGCGCTGCTCAGCGCCGACAGCGAGGCGATCGAGCCATCCGCCTCGTCGAGCCGCCAGTCGCCATAGACGTTGAGGTTCGAGACATTGCTGCCGGACAGGCCGGTCCGGAAGGTCACGCCATTCTTGGCGCCCGAGTCCGCTTCGGCAACGGTGTAAGCGAGCACCGAGTTCGAGACCGCGCCGGCCGGCAGAGCGAGATAATAGTAGCCGTTGACGCCGGTCGAGACTGTGCCGAGGTTCACGCCGCCGGAGACGACGGACACCAGCCCGGGATTCTTTGTGTAATAGGGTTGGCCGGTACCGGAAATCAGCGGCGTGTTGCCGGCATCCTTGTAAGCAATTCCGGAGATCGCCTGAACGCCATTGGGGTAGAAGCTCTTCAGATAGGGATAGAGGCCGCCAGTCCCGCCGCCAAAGGCGGCACTCAGTCCATTGGCGCCGCCATTCTGGAAGCTGGAGGTCGACAGGCCGACGACATTGACATTGGGGCCGGTGGTGCCACCGCCGATCGCAGGCTTGGCGCTGGATGTGGTGTTGTAGGGGCCGGATGTCGACGTGTCGTACGCGCCCGTGATCACGCCATCGTAAAGGTTGTTGCCGATGAACGCGCCGACATTCCATCCGCCGCTGACCGCGCCGGTCGAATAGCTGTCGGTTATCCTGCCGCCCTCGCCGACAAACGAATAGCCATAATTCGATCCGACGAGGCCGCCGACGGCCGCGCCGCCGCTGCCGATATCGACAGCGCCCATGGCATAGACGCGATCGATGGTGCCGAAATTGTTGAAGCCCACCGCGCCGCCCGCGGCATTTGTGTCGCGTGCGTTGATGACCACTGTCGAGAAGCTGTCGGAGAGTGCGCCATCGTTCTCGCCGATCAGACCGCCTGAGGTGGACCCGTATTGCGTGGTGAACAGCTGACCAGTCGAATAACTCTGGGCCACCGTGCCGGCATTGAACCCGGCGATCCCGCCAAGGGTCCTAAACCCCCGGACCGTCACATTGGTGACGCCGACATTCTGGACCAGGCCGCCCGCGCCGATATAGCCGAATAGGCCGACATACTGGGCAGCGGACTGCGTCACCGACAGGCTGTCGACGGTGTGGCCGAGCCCGTCGAACGAGCCGGTGAAGCCGTTGCCGCCGTTCTGGATGTTGCTGTTGCCCTCGGTGCCCAGCGATATGAAGCCGAGACCGCTATTCCAGCTGGACGTGGAGCTGGCATCGATATTCTTGGCCAGCGCGTAGCTGCCGGTGAGCCCGCTGTTGATCGCCTGCAGGCCGTTGACATCATAGATCAGCGTGTAGCTCTGGCCGTTGACCGACAGCGCCTGCGCACCGGGCGTGCCGGTGAAGGTCGCCGATGCGCCCAAGGCATAGGAGATCGTGCCGCCGGTGCCGCCATTGTTGGTGATGAGCGCCAGTCCGCCGACGCCGCCGATCGTGGCGTTCGCATTGAAGACGATCGAATGAGAGGCGCTGAGCGTCAGCGTGTTGGCGTTCCAGGCGATCGGCGCGGCAATGGTGATGTCGCCGGCCTGCGAACCGCCGCTGCCGGTCGAGATGGTGACGTTGGCGGTTGCGAGAAGGTTCTGCAGCGTGGTGACGTTGATGACGCTGTCATTGGTGTTGGCGGACATGCTGCCGCCGGTGTTCCCGGCAGCGTTCGATATAGTGACGTTGTAGGGATCGAGCAGCAGATCACCGGTGTTGCCGAAGCGGGCGCACAGATCGACCTCACCGGTGAAGTCGAGGCGCTGCTTGCCGGACACTTCCGCAAAGCCGCCATTGCCGCCGTCATCACCGCCGCGTGCGGAAATCTTGCCGGCGAACTTTGTTTGCTCGTCCGACCAGACGATGACCGTGCCGCCAGTGCCGTTGCCGGTCGCGTCGGCACTGATTGTCGTCTTCGCATCGATCTCGGTTGTGACCGCGCGTTGCAAGGTGCCCTTGCCCTGCTTGTCACCGCCGATCCTGACGCTGCCGCCGCCATCCTTGCCCGAGGCATCGACCTTGGCGGCTTTGAGCTTCAGTTTGCGGCCGGTGACCGTGACCTTGCCGCCCTTGCCGCCGGCCTTGGCCGAAGCGTCGAGCATGCCGGTGATTTCGACCGAGCCTTCATCGCCGCCGAGCACGATGGCACCGGATTGGCCAGACACCGTGCGTGCCTCGATGACACCGGACATGTTGACGGCTTGGCGTGCGGCATCGCGCACCGCAGCCGCCTTGAGTTCGACCAGCCCGCCATCGGCACTGATACGTCCGGAATTGCTGACCAGCGCATTGCTGCCGTCAGCCTTGGTCGGCACGGAGACCTGCAGGAAGCCGTCGCCGGACAAATCAAGCGCCGCCTTCTCACCCGATCCGAGCCCGACCTTTCCAAGCGGCACGGTGATCGAGCCGGCATTGTCGACGCTGCCACCGATCAATGCGGCATAGCCGCCACGCCCGATGCTGATCGCACCCTGGTTGGAGACGGCAGCGGAAGCTCCATTGCCTTCGAACTCCAGCTTTCCGGCCTCAAAATCCTCGTCGCTGATGCCCAGCGAGGACGCGACGAAGCCGGCGGCACTAACCTTGCCGGTCTTGGAGATGGCAATGCCGTTGGGATTGACCAGGAACACCTGGCCATTGGCATTGAGCTGGCCTGCAATGGTCGATTTGGTACCGCCGGTGACGCGGTTCAGCATCGTTGCCGAGGATGATGGCTGGTCGATAGTGACTGTCGCGCCGGCACCGATCGAAAAACTCTGCCAGTTGACGATCGCCGAACTGGTCGACTGCCTGATGTTCAGTTGCGACGACGATGGGTTAGCGATGGTGACGCCGCCGGATGCTACGCTGCCGCCGGTCGGCAGTTCCTGTGCCCGCGCCGACGTGAAGCCGACAAGCGCCGTCGACGTCAAAAGCAGCGCCATCAACGGCGCGCCGGTGCGGTTCAGGTGCCGCCGTGGGAGGTGGGCTTTGCGCTGCATGGTCATCTCTCTAGAATTGGACGGCGCCGCTGAGCGAAAAGCGATCGCTTGTCGGCAGATGGTTGTCACGATGCTGGCGGCCCCATTCCAGCGTCAGGCTGGCGTTGGTCGCGTCGCCCGCCAGCGCGGTGCCGACCTTCAGGCCAAGCCCGTATGACGCGCCGACGATGTTGGCCGTCTCGAGCGCGGTCGGCATTTCGAGATGGACCTGGCCGACAGCGCCGAACACGTAGGGCGACAACAAAACGATGCCGCCAGTGAACGGCACGTACCAGGGTGAGGACAGCTCGCCGCGCAGCACATAGCCGGCATCGCCCTGCAGCGCGCCCGCGTCGAAGCTCGACAGACCGTTCGCGCCGACCAGCCCGATCTGTTCGGACTGCAGCAGCGGCTTGCCAAACGAGGTCTGCGCGCGGGCGTAGAGATCGAGGCCGAGATGGGTGGCCAGCGGCTGGCTGTAGCTGGCCGAGACCTCCAGCTTCTGGAAATCGGCGTCGGCGCCTTGACGCGACAGTGGCAGCAGCGGCGTCGCATCGGCGGCTGAACGCGCGCCGAGCCCATCGATACCGAAGGACGCAACGACGTTGCCGATGAAGACGCCGCCAAGCGGTGTGAACCAGATGCCGTCGAGACCGAGCCGGGCAATGCGCAGCCGGTCCTCGGCGATCGGCAGCGAAATCGGCGTCACCGCGTCGAGCGTGTCGTTCTGCACGTCGAAGGACAGTTCGGTGCTGATCGTAAGCGCACGGCTGCGGATCCAGGGATATCGAAGCCGCGCCGAATAACGCTCGAAGGCGCTGCCGAAGCCGAGCGTGCCGGGCTCGGCTGTCGGATTGGCCTGCGTGCGGCTGGCTTCCAGGTTGAGCGTCAGCCCGTCATAGCCGATCGGCACGACGATGCCCGCGGCATAGTTGCGATTGCGTGGGCCATCCGTGAACAGGCCACTCTCGCCGCCATCGGGGTAGCCGCCTGCCCTGACATAGACGAGTTCGCCGAGGCCGAGCAATGAGTTGAAATCGACGCCGACGCCCGTAGACCAGCGCTGCAACGACGGCGATAGCGAGTTGTCCCCGGTCGCCTGGCCGCCGATCGGGCGATATTTGCCATCGATGACCAGCACGCTGGCGCCTTTGGCTGTTCCGGCCTGCAAGGTTGAGCGCAGCCGGGCCCCGGGCGTATCGCCAGCCAGCAGCAGCTTGCGTTCGATCGCCGACAGCTTGATGCTCTTTTGTCCAACGAGCGGCGCCAGCGTTGCCTCGACCCGCCCGCGTATGCGCTCGGGCAGATTGCTGGTGTCGATCCGTTCGAGAAAGCCGTCGACGACGACCAGCCGGAGCCCTGCGCCGTCGTTGAGCTTCTGCGCCGGCAGCACCACCCGCGCCAGCGCATAGCCGGCCCGTCCATATTCGGTTTCGAGTTTTCGCGCCGCGGCAAAGATTTCCGCCGCCGTCACCGTGCGGTGCGCAAGGCCGGCAACGATCTTGCGTGTTGCGTCAGCCATGTCGGGCAAGCCGCCTTCGACCCTGACATCCCCGAGCTTGACCCTGAGCTTCCCGGCGCCCGCCGGCGCCTCGAGGCCCTCACCTTCGGGAATGGAAACACCTGCCGTGTTGGCTGCCGGCGGCGGCCGAAAGCTGGGCGGCGTGATCTGGCTGGCTGTCTGCGCAAACGCGCCGGCTTGAAGCCACAGGCACGCCGAGACGGCAAACAGGATCAACCATCCCTTACGGGCTGCCAGCTCACCGAAAACTGGGTGACAGTCGTTATCCCTGCCAACCGCGATCTTGCTTGTATACTTCACTCAATCACTCGTCCTTCGAGGTAGAGTTCGGCAAAACTTCGCCACCGCGCGAGATTTCATCGCTCGTTAATTGGCTTCTGCTTTCGAACTCACTTCCGGGAAGGCGTGCCCCCGCCGCTCGGATGTCGCGGAAACTATGCCGGGCCCTGGTGAAGGTCAATTCAACGGGCGGCCCTCCGGCTGACTATTATTGGGAGGGGTTTTCCAAGCCATAGCAATCGGTTAGCGGATCCCATGAACCGATCGTGGCCGGCCCCATGTTCGGGTTGGGCTTGCTCTTCGCATTTGGTGCCTCTGGACACAGCTATCGAAGGCTGGAAAATGTGGACGCGACTCCGCTGTTGGAGTTAACTCGGAACATGAGGAGGATGGCGCTGAATCTGGAAGACATTGCCGGCCATCCGGCCCTGCATCGCTGTGTCCAGGCACAGTCGTTGGCGCTGATCAACATCTATGAAACGAGCCCGCGACTGGCTTCCATTTTCGCCACGCAGCAGCGTTGGCTGATGGGTCATGTCGGCCTTGCCATGCATTTCAGGCGCGATCCGCACGACCGCCGCAAGGAGCTGACGGTATCGCGTTTCATCGAGTTCGTACACCAGCACGCGGTGGCCAGCCGCAACACGGCGGACGCTTTCATCAAGGAGATGCTGCACTATCATGTCGCCGAGTATGTTTCGGGTGGCGACGGGCGCACGCACCCTTTGCAGCCAACGGCGGCAACCGTGCAGACTTTCACCGGCTGGGTCCTTGCCCATCTGCAGACGCTGGATCATCTCGACGGTGGCAACCGGCTGGCCAGGTTCCTGGAGCGGCCCGACATGGTTGTCAGGCTGCAGCCTCTGGTGGCGGACGGCCTGCTTGCCTCCAAGCCGGTGCGCGAGCCCAACCAGACTTTTTCCCTGTTCATCTGGCTCAACAATGGCGGCATCGTCATGGACTGGCTGATGTCGGGCATCGACCCCGATCATGCCGGCCTGGACCGGATTCCGACCAGCGTGGTTTCGATCGGAGATTTCGCCAGATGGCTCAAGCTGTCGCGGACCCACCTCGCCCGCAAGCTGCGCGCTGCCGAGGAACTCGGCAGCATCGGCTGGCTCGGCCAGCGCGGCCATTCGGTGATGTGGGTATCGAACACTTTCTACCAGGAGTACATGACCGTCCAGGCCGCCAAGCTGGCCATTGTCGATGCGGCCTTCGACGCCTGTTTTCCAGCTCCGGAAGACCGCTGAAGGATCGGCGCGATCGATATCTGCCCGGGCCGTGAACATTGTCTACTGGCGATCATAACCTGTTATAGAGCGGGCGCGTCTGGACACGGGCCTTGAAGGCTGAAAATGTGATCTGCGTCTTCGCGTTGGGGGCTTGACGCACGGGGGGAGAATGGCGCTGACCTTGGACCATATTGCCGGTCACCCGGCATTGCATCGCTGTGTCCGTGCCCAGGCGCAGGCGCTTATCCAGACCTACGAGACGAACCCGAGGCTTGCCTCGATATTTGCCACCCAGCAGCGTTGGCTGATGGCGCATATCGGCCTTGCCCTGCATTTCAGACGGGAGCCCGATGACTACCGCAAGCAGTTGACGGCGGCGCGTTTCATCGACGTCATCCGGGAGAATTCTGTCGCCAGCCGCAACACCGCCGACGCCTTCCTCAAGGAGATGCTGCACTACAATTTCATCAAGCACCTCTCGGCAGCTCAGGATGGCCGCATCCGCCCCATACAGCCTACAGTGAACACGCTGGACACGCTCGCCGGCTGGATGATGGCTCATCTGCACTCACTGGACAGTCTCGACGGCGCGAACCGTCTGGCAACGTTTCTGGAGCGGCCCTATGCGCTCGCCAGGGTGCAACCGCTGGTGGCTGACGGGCTGATCTCCTCCAGTCCCGTGCGCGAGCCCAAGCAGACCTTTTCGCTGTTCACCTGGCTTAACAATGGCGGCGTCGTCATGGACTGGCTGATATCGGGCGTCGATCCCGACCATGCCGGCCTCGCTGCAATACCGACTGGCGTCGTCTCGATCGGCGATTTCGCCAAATGGCTCAAGCTGTCGCGAACCCACCTGGCACGCAAACTGCGGGATGCCGAAGACCTCGGCAGCGTTGGCTGGCTTGGCCAGCGCGGCAATTCGGTGATGTGGGTGTCGGGCGATTTCTACCGGGAGTACATGACCGCCCAGGCCGTCAAGCTGGCTATCATCGATGCCGCGTTCGTCAAGGCCTTTGACTCGCCAGCAGGCAGCTGACCGGTGGGCATCCCCCGTGCGGGATGCCCAAGCCGGCGAGCCCTTCAGTCGATGTCGAACGACACGCCCTGGGCGAGCGGCAGCGCCTTGGAATAGTTCACCGTGTTGGTGGCGCGCCGCATATAGGCCTTCCATGCGTCGGAGCCGCTCTCGCGGCCGCCCCCGGTTTCCTTTTCGCCGCCAAAGGCACCGCCGATCTCGGCGCCCGAGGTGCCGATGTTGACATTGGCAATGCCGCAATCCGATCCGTCGACACCCAGGAAACGCTCGGATTCCTGCAGGTCTCGGGTGAAGATGGACGACGACAGGCCGGCGCCCACCGCATTGTGCTCGTGGAGCACGGCGTCGAAATCCGAATATTTCATCACATAGAGGATCGGCGCGAAGGTCTCTTCCGTCACCGGGGATACCTGGCTTGGCATTTCGACCAGCGCCGGGTGCACGTAGTAGGCATCGGGGTGGCCGTTCTCGACCCGCGTGCCGCCGGTCACCTTGCCGTCATGGGCGGCGGCTTCCTTCAGCGCCTTCTGCATGGCATCGAAGGCCGCCTTGTCGATCAGCGGCCCGACCAGCGAGGAGGTCTCCAGCGGATTGCCGACAGACACACTCTCGTAGGCCTTTTTGAGGCGCGGAACCAAGGCGTCGTAGACGCTGTCATGCACGAACAGGCGCCGCAGCGTCGTGCAGCGCTGGCCGGCCGTGCCCATCGCTCCAAACGCAATCGCGCGCAGCGCCATGTCGAGATCGGCGGTCGGGCAGACGATGCCTGCATTGTTCCCGCCGAGTTCCAGCACCGCGCGCGCAAAGCGCTTGGCCAGCCGCGGACCGACGTCGCGGCCCATGCGGGTCGAGCCGGTCGCCGAAACCAGCGGCACTTTAGGGTGATCGACCAGTATCTCGCCGACGGCGCGATCGCCGATCAGCACCGGCGCCAGGCCATCAGGTGCGTCCGCGCCGAAGCGCTTGACCGCACGTTTGAAGATGGCTTCGCAAGCAAGTGCGGTCAGCGGCGTCTTTTCCGACGGCTTCCACACCACAGCGTCGCCGCAGACCAGCGCCAGGGCGGCATTCCACGACCACACAGCCACCGGGAAATTGAAGGCGGAAATGACGCCGACGACGCCGAGCGGATGCCAGGTTTCCATCATTCGATGGCCTGGGCGCTCGGTGGCGATGGTCAGGCCGTACAATTGCCGGGAGAGGCCTACGGCGAAATCACAGATGTCGATCATCTCCTGCACTTCGCCGAGCCCCTCGGACGGGATCTTGCCGACCTCGATCGAGACCAGCCGGCCAAGCTCGGCCTTGTGCGTACGCAGCTCCTCGCCGAGCAGCCGCACCAGTTCGCCACGCCGCGGGCCTGGCACCATGCGCCAGGCCTGGAAGGCCTTGTGCGCGGCATCGATCACCTTGGCCGCGTCAGCCGGTGAGATCGTCTTCAGCGCCGCGATCTGCTCGCCCGTCACCGGGCTGCGCACGATCAGGTCGCCGCCGACCAGCGTCTCCTTGGCCACACCCAGTTTCGCCAGCAGTTCGGTCGTTTCCTTGCCTATCGTCATTCTTGTCCCTTTCAGATCCAGTCGCTCATAATGCATGTCGCCCAAAAGTGCCCAGCGGTTTTGGGACAACGACATGCACAAAAGGCACGCCGGTCAAAGCCTGGCGCCATGCTGCCCGCGTGCACAAAGGCACCTCAGGCACGATCATCGCGTGGCATTACTCGGTTCAAGGGAAAATCACCACCCCGGCATGGTCTAAGCCCAAACTGCACGATTGAGCCAGATGGCGCTCAGTTTGCCTTCTTGGCCGCTGGGCGTACCGCACCGTCCTTGATCAGCCGGTCGATATGCATGCGGATATGGGCAGCTTCCGCCGCCGTGTTCGCAAGCGCTATGGCGCGGTCGAAGGCGACGCGCGCCTCGTCGCCCCGGTCGAGTTGCATCAAAAGGCCGCCCTTGAGACCGAAAAAATGGAAATAGCCGGAAAGCCGTTCTTCCAGCGGCTCGATCATGGCGAGCGCCTCTGCCGGTCCACGCACCTTCGAGACCGCGACGGCCCGGTTGAGCGTGACCACCGGCGACGGCTGCATCTGCTCGAGCAAGCGATAGAGCAGATCGATCTCGTTCCAGTCGGTGTCCTCGGCCTTTTCGGCCCGCGCATGCAGCGCGGCAATCGCCGCTTGCACCTGGTAGGCGCCGGGCTTGCGATGGCGCAGCGCCTTGTCGACCAGCGCCAGCCCCTCATCGATCATCTTGCGGCTCCACAGGCTGCGATCCTGGTCTTCGAGCAGCACGATCTCGCCGCTCTCGTCGAAACGGGCCGGTGCGCGCGCATGCTGCAGAAGCAACAGCGCCGTCAGCCCCATGATCTCCGGCTCGGTCTGGAACAGCCGCAGCAACAGCCGTGCCAGCCGGATTGCCTCCTCGCACAGCGGTGCGCGGGCCGGCGCCTCGCCGCTGTTGGTCGAATAGCCCTCGTTGAAGACCAAGTAGACCATGGCGGCGACGGCGGCGAGCCGTTCCGACCGCTCGACCGCGCCCGGCGTCTCGAACGGCACGCCGGCGTCCGCAATGCGCGCCTTGGCGCGAGTGATGCGCTGCTCCATGGCACTTTCGCCAACCAGGAAGGCGCGCGCGATCTGCTTGACCGTAAGACCGGAGACGATGCGCAGCGCCACCGCGATCTGCTGCGTTGCCGGCAGATCAGGATGGCAGCAGATGAACAGCAGCCGCAATATGTCGTCGCGGTAGTGCGCCCCGTCCAGCCGCTCTGCGATATCGCTCTCGGCGTCCTCCAGATCCGAAACCTGGTCTTCCTCCGGCATCGGCGCCTGCTTGGCGCGCTTGCGCACCGCATCGATGCCGCTGTTGCGGCCGACGAAGATCAGCCACGCCGCCGGGTCGCGCGGCGGCCCGTTCTGCGGCCAGTTCTTCAGCGCCCTGAGGCACGCGTCCTGGAAAGCTTCCTCCGCCGTATCGAGATCGCGGAAATAACGCAGCAGCGCACCCATCGCCTGCGGGCGGGCGGCGCTGATCGCGGAGCTTATCCAGGCCATTTCGGTCATGCGGAAACCTTGGCGGGATTGAAGATCGAGACCGGCCGGATCTCATAGGAGCCGCCGCTCGGGTTGACTTCGGAAAGCTCGCGGGCGAACTCCACCGCCTCGTCGAGATCGGCGCATTCGAGCGTGTAGAAGCCGAGGAACTGTTCCTTGGTCTCGGCGAACGGCCCGTCGATGACGACCGATTCGCCCTTGACCTTTCTCAGGGTCGTCGCGGCGGTCGTCGGCAGAAGCCGTGCCACCGGGCCGAGCCGACCAGCCTTGGCGTACTTGTCCTGAACGTCGAGGAGATTGGCCATGACCTCATCGTCCTGTGCCTTGCTCCAGGAGCAGACGACATCTTCGGAGGCATAGCAGAGGATTGCGTAGAGCATGGCTGGTCCTTTTCTCTGTCAAAGGACGAAACAGTAAGAGCGATCCCGACACGACGTCGATAAAAAAATCCAGATGTGGACGGATTTGGCCACGGCCAGCCGCGCCGGTCAGCTTTCTCCCAGTTTCAGCCATCGCAGCACGAGAGCTTCCTCGTCATCGAGACCATCGATGGAGCGTTTGCGTTTGTTGGCTTGCGCCATTTCATTCAGCAACCGCCCTTCGGACCACGCTTCGAAGACCCGCGGATGGATATAGCATTTGCGGCAGACGGCACGCGTATTGCCCAGCCGCTCGGCAACCTTGTCGATGACGCTGTTCATCGCCCTGTTTCGCTGCGCCTGGCTTTGCGGCAGTTCCGTTTGGGCAAACAGCGACGCGGCGTGAATGGTGCCGCCCCAGGTGCGGAAATGCTTCGAACTGAAGGCGTCACCGACCGCCTCACGGATATAGCGGTTGACGTCCTCGGAGCGGACCGGCCGCCTGTTGCCGTCCTCATCGAGATACTGGAACAGCTTCTGGCCTGGCAGGTCCTGCGCGCCGCGCACAATCCTGGCGATGCGGCGGTCGACCAGCTTCAGCTTCCACTCCTTGCCCGACTTGCCCTTGAAGGCAAAGCGCAGGCTTGAACCGACAATATCCACATGCCGGTCGCGCAACGTGGTCAGCCCGAAACTCTTGTTGTCGCGGGCGTAGGCGGCATTGCCGACGCGGATCATCGTGTTGTCGAGCAGCCAGACGACCGCGGCGACGACACGCTCGAACGGCAGGCCACGACGGCGCAGATCGCTGTCGATCCTGTGCCGCAGGTCCGGCAGGCTCTCGGCGAAAGCAACCAGGCTCGAATATTTGGCACCATCGCGCTCTTCGGCCCATTGCGGATGATAGCGATATTGCTTGCGTCCGCGCTGGTCCCTGCCGGTTGCCTGGATATGGCCGTCCGCGTCCGGCGAAATCCACACATCCGTCCAGGCCGGCGGAATGACGATCGCCTCGATGCGGGCCCTGGTAGTGGCCGAAACTGTTCCTCCGTCCGGTCCCTTGTAGGAAAACCCCTTGCCCGTCTTCAGCCGCCGGATACCGGGCTCGGCATCGCTGACATAGCTAAGCGACGCATGGTCGGCCGAGCTTTGTGCCCCGTTTTTGGGCGCACCATCTGGCGATACAGCGTCCTCGCCAGCCGGTCGGCCGGGCGACAATCCGGATTTTTGCAACATGTCGGCTCCACGCGAATTCCGTAGATAAGCCACTGGCCGACCGCTGGTTCCACCCGCCGTCCGAAAAGCGCCTCGCGCCGATATCGCGCTGGCCGGCGCCTACAGAGCGCCTTGCAGCTTGATCGGCGGCGCCGACAAACGCCGCCGCGCCGCGAGCTTGAACCTGTAGCGCAGGCAGCGCCAAGCTTCTGAGCGCCGCTTCGGCGCGGCCGCGGCTACCGCCAGGAAGCGCGCCGCGGTGCCCAGATCGCCGCGCGCATAGTGGACCCGGGCGATCTTGAGGGCGACAAGCCCTTCCCTGGCCTTGAGCGCCGACAACGGGATGTTGCAGTCGGTGAGTGTGCGCAGTTCCCGGCGCCAGTCCAGAAAGCGCCGCACCGGGTTGAGGGCAAAGCGGTCATCGGAACGTACCGGCGAAACCTCATACACCATGACAGGTTGCGAGACCATGGCGAGCGATGCCTTGCTCATCAGCCGTGCCCAGAACAGCGTGTCCTCGTCATAGGCCATTCCGATGGGGAACCGCGTCTCGCCGATCAGGGTCCGCGATGCCAGAACGCTGCCCACGGCGACCGAACGTATGTCGCCTTTCACATAGGCCGAGGCATTTGCCAGGCACGCAGCCTGATAGCCGTTCGGCATCTTGATCTGCCGGTCCTGGCCGTTCACCCGTCGCCGGTAGGCACCCACGATCATGTCGGCCTCCGGCTGCTCCCGGGCCTTGCGGAGCAGTGCGCGCAACCCGCCCCGCAGATGCAGGTCGTCGGCATCGATCAGGTAGACCCAGGAATAGACCGCTTCGGCCAGCGCCAAATTGCGGGCACCGCCTGCATCGCGGCATTTGGCCGACAGCACGCGCAGCGGCAACGAGAGTTGTGCCGCGGCCTCCCGCGCGATGGTTGCCGTGCCATCGGTCGACGCATCGTCGACCAGCAATATCTCGCCGATGATCTCGGCCTCGCTGCGTAGCGATGCCAGCGTTGCAGCAATGGTCGCCGCCGCGTTACAGGCAGGAATGACGACGCTGATTGCTCTCAATTACAAACCTCGCGCCATGCGCTTGAGGATACAACTACCGTCACCCCGAAACGAATACAGACTAGCGGCCGCATCGGTATTTGAGAAGCAGTCTTGTCCATCCCGAATTGCGGCGCAAATACCGCTGCGTGTACGACCTGCTTCAGGCTCTTTCGAGCACGACCGGAATGACGTCGACAGCTTGCTCGCCAACCTGCCCCCCCGTGGTCTTGAGCACGCCGACGATCGGCGCCACGTCCGAATAGTCGCGGCCGTGGCCGACGGTGATATGGTCGTTGCTGGCCCGCATGCCGTTGGTCGGATCGAATTCCTGCCAGCCTGCATCGCGCCCGCACCAGACCTTGACCCAGGCATGCATGGCATCGGCGCCTTCCAGCCGGGGCTTGCCCTTCGGCGGGATGGTGCGCAAGAAGCCGCTGACATAGCCGGCCGGAATACCGAGCCCGCGCAGGCCGGCGATCATGATGTGTGAAAAGTCCTGGCAGACGCCGCGCTTCAACTTGAAGGCATCACTGGCCCGGGTCCGCACCGTTGTCGCTTCGCCGTCATAGGTGAAATCGCGATGGATGCGATTGCACAGGCTCACGGCCGTGCCGGCGGCAGAGCCGGCGATGCTGTCGCGTGCGTAAGCGGTGATCGCATCGTCGATGCCGGCATGGGTGCTGGCCGTCAGGAAATGGTGCGGTGCATCAGGTGCCAGAGACCGCATCGCGGCGAGCTCCTGCCTCAGCCGGGCGATATCGGGCGACACGTCGAGCCCGGGCTCGGGCCGAGACACCGACACGCGGGCGCTCATCCTGATGTCGAGCGCGTCATGCGCGTCGCGAAAGGCGATCGAGGTCACGTTGTTGCCGAAGAAATCGGAAAAGTCGGAACGCTCGTTGGGTGCCGGCGCAAAGGACAGGGATGCGGCGATGACACGCTGCACGCCTGATATCGTCGACGGCAGTACGCGCACCTGATGACGACCGCCGCCGGCCGCCGCAGCGTAATCGTAATGCAGATGAAGCCTGATGTCGTAGAGCATGTTCTATTTTTCTGCCTTTGCGCAGGTTCTTGTCGCAAAACCCGTGCGACACTTTTGCGGACCTGCTTAGCCGAGATAGGCTTTGGCGAGGCTGTTGTAGAGGCCGCCGATTTCATAGGCGAGGTCGTCCAGCGCCTTTGCCGTCATATCCGAAGGCTCCTTGATGGCGATCTGGGTGTTGAGCTGCAGGATTTCCTTCGCCGCCGGCGACATTTGCCCCTCCCCGCCGAGCGACGGCAACAGGCCGATTTCGGCCTTCAGCCTTTCAAGTTGGAACAGGATGGAGCGCGGGTTAAGCGGATCGAGCGCCAGCAGGTCGATCACCGTGCGCCGACCGGCCTGCACCGGATATTGGCGGCGATGGGTCATCACGCTGTCGCCGATCTCCAGCATCATATCGAGCGCGCCGTCCGGCGCCTTGGCGCTGGTCAGCCGCGCCAGCGTGCGGGAGATCTGGATACCGCGCTCCAGCCGGCGGCCGATCTCGAGGAAGCGCCAACCGGCGAAGCGGTACATGTTCTCGTGCAGCAGGCCGGAAAAGCCGGCGAGCTTACGCAGGATGACTGTCATCGCCCGGGTCGCGTCGTCGCCGGGCGCGACCGTCGTTGCGAACTGATGGATGGTTTTCGACAGGTCCTTCAGCGCCAGCCAGCCATCGGGCGAGAAGCGGTCGCGGATCTGCCCGGCGCTGTAGACCGCACTATCCAGCGTGCCGATCAGCCCTGACGGGATCGCCGTCTCCACATCGATGCCGAAAGGTTCGAGATAATCCCTGATGTCGGCGAGCAGCGGCATATCCGGGTCGGAGGTTTCGGCCAGCCGCACATGGTAGGCGCGCAGGATACGCACCGTGTCTTCCGAGCGCTCGATATAGCGGCCGAGCCAGGTCAGGTTCTCCGCCGCGCGACTGGGCAGGCTGCCGGGCCTGGTGCGGCTGAAACTGTCGCCTTCTTGCGGCAGCAGCGTCTCGCGCTCCACCGGTTTGTCGCTGACAACCCAGACATCCGCCGCCTGGCCGCCACGCTGCATGGCGATCGCCGTCGGGTCGAGCGACAGGCCGATACGGGCAAAACCGCCCGGCATCACCGTCCAGCCCTCCGGCGTTCGCGCCAGGTAGACGCGCAGGCTGGCTGGCCGCGGCTCCAGCCAGCCGCCGACATAGACGGGCGTCGTCGAAAGCGTCACCGCTTCCTGGCCGACGAAATCGCCGCCATCACGTTCAATGCGCGCCACCAGTTCCGCCCGCTCCCCGGCCGACAGAGCCGAGCCTAGCTTCGTCGAATCGTCGTCCTCGAAGGCAAGCCTCGTCGACAGCGCCGGCCCGATCACCATGCGATCGATGTTGGCCAACACATGCGCGCGTTCGGTTGCTTGCCCGCACCACCATGTCGCGACACTTGGCAGCAGCAATTCCTCGCCCCGCAAGGCCCGTGAAATCTTGGGCAGGAAGGCAAGCAGCGCGCGCGTCTCCATCAGGCCGGAGCCCAGCGCGTTGACGGTAGCAACCGCGCCCTGGCGGATCGCCTCGACCAGGCCCGGCGTGCCGATCTGCGAATCCGCGCGCAGTTCGAGCGGATCGGCGAAGGCGGCGTCGAGCCGCCGCCACAATACGCTGATCGGCATCAGGCCGGAAACCGTGCGCACCATCAGCCGGCTGCCGGAGACGGTCAAATCCTCGCCTTCGAGCAGCATGATGCCGAGGTAGCGGGCGATGTAGGCGTGTTCGTAATAGGTTTCGTTGAGCGGCCCCGGCGTCAGGATGGCGACGCGGCCGTCGGTCTCCTTGGCCATGCCGATCAACGCATCGCGAAAACGGCGGAAAAAGCCGGCAAGGCGGTGCACATGCATCTCGCCATAGATGTCGGACAGCGCACGTGTGGTGGCGACGCGGTTCTCCAGCGCGAAGCCGGCGCCGGACGGCGCCTGCGTGCGATCACCCAGCACCCACCATCGGCCATCAGGCCCGCGGCCGAGTTCGAAGGCGCAGAAATGAAGGAAGTGGCCGCCGGCCGGCCTGGTGCCGACGACAGGCCGCAAATATTCCGGGCTGGCGGCGATCAATCCCGCCGGCAGGATGCCTTTCTCGACCAGCCGGTTCGGCCCGTAGATATCGGCGATGGTTTCCTCGAACAGGTCGGCGCGCTGCACGAGGCCGGCGCTGATCGCCGCCCACTCGCTCTCCTCGATGAGAACCGGGACATGCGCCAGCGGCCATTCGCGCTCATTGGCACCGGCCTTGTCATAGACGCGGTAATAGACGCCGGCATCGCGCAGATACTGGTCGGCGCGGGCAAAGCGCTGGCCGAGCTTTTCAGCGCCAAGTTCCTCGAGCGCCTCGACAAAATGCTTCCAGGCCGGGCGAGGATTGCCTGACGCATCGACCATCTCGTCGACGACGCCGTCGATCGGCTGGTAGTGCTCCAGCAGGCTGTGGGTCTGCGGCTTGCCGCGTCCCCTCTTGTGATTCCCCTTTGCCATCGCTGATCAGAGTCTTGCCGGCCGCCGAAGGTCAAGGGTCATCGGGAAATCTTCCGCCGGTTGTTCTTCACGGATCACATAGGCGGATGGCGTATGGCCGCGCGGTTCGAAACGGGCGAGCCGCCGAGCTTCCGCCTCGTTGCCATTGACCGGAAAGGTGTCGTAATTGCGCCCGCCGGGATGGGCGACGTGGTAGACGCAGCCGCCGACCGCACGTCCCGACCAGCGGTCATAGATGTCGAAGACCAGCGGCGTGTTGACCGGCAGCGCCGGATGCAGGCCCGATGCCGGCTGCCAGGCCTTGAAGCGGACGCCCGCCACCGCGACCTCTCTGTTGTCCGTCACCTTCATCGGCACGATACGGCCGTTGCAGACGATCGCGTGGCGCTCCGGATTCAACCCTTCGGTCTTGACCTGCAGCCGTTCGACCGAGGAATCGACGAAACGCACGGTGCCGCCGATCGCGCCTTGCTCGCCCATGACATGCCAGGGTTCGAGCGCCTGCCGCAGTTCCAGCTTGATGCCGGCATGCTGAACCTCGCCGCAGAACGGGAAGCGGAATTCGAGCTGGGCGTCGAACCATTCGGGCCTGAATTCGAAGCCGTTGAGCTTGAGGTCGTCGAGCACGTCGAGGAAATCGGCCCAAACATAATGCGGCAGCATGAAGCGGTCATGCAGCGACGTGCCCCAGCGCACGAAGCGGCCATCGAGCGGGCTCTTCCACGCGCGGGCAATGATCGCCCTGACAAGCAGTTGCTGCGCGAGGCTCATGCGTGCATTGGGCGGCATCTCGAAGCCGCGGAATTCGACCAGTCCCAGCCGACCGGTCGGTCCGTCCGGCGAAAACAGTTTGTCGATGCAGATTTCCGAACGATGCGTATTGCCGGTGACGTCGGTCAACAAATTGCGGAACAGCCGGTCGACCAGCCATGGCAAGGGTGCGTTGCCCTGGTCCGGATGCGGTACCTGCGCCATCGCGATCTCAAGCTCGTAGAGCGAGTCGTGACGCGCCTCGTCGAAGCGTGGCGCCTGGCTGGTCGGCCCGATGAACAGGCCGGAGAACAGATAGGACAGCGACGGATGACGCTGCCATTGCAGCACCAGGCTCTTCAGCAGGTCCGGCCTTCGCAGGAACGGGCTGTCATTGGGTGTCGCACCGCCGACCACGACATGGTTGCCGCCGCCGGTGCCGGTGTGGCGGCCGTCAATCATGAACTTGTCGGCGCCAAGCCGTGTCTGCCGTGCTTCCTCATAGATCGCCGTCGTCGTCGCCACGCAATCCTGCCAGTTGGAAGCAGGATGGATGTTGACTTCGATGACGCCGGGATCAGGCGCGACGCGGATGACGTTGAGGCGCGGATCGTGAGGCGGGCCGTAGCCCTCGATATGCACGGGAAGGCCGATCGCCTTCGCCGCGTTCTCGGCCGCAGCGACCAGTTCGAGATAGTCTTCCAGCGCCTCGACCGGCGGCATGAACACGCAAAGCCGCCCATCGCGCGGCTCGACCGAAAGCGCGGTGCGCACCGCGCCGCCGCTCTGGGTGCTATCTTGTTGGCCCCGGTCCTGCTGGCCGGTCGCAGCGGTGAACGATGCCGCTTGCTGGCGGCGCGCCATCTCGTCGGCACCTTCCAGTTCAGCCGGAGCCGCCGAGGGCAGGATGGCTTCACGCGCGGGCAGCGGTCCGCGTGGCAGCGACGGATCGACCGGCACGATGTAGGGGAATTGCTCCGGCGGCACATAGGGCAACGTGCCGAGTGGCAGGCGGTAGCCGACGGGTGAATCGCCGGGTACCAGGAACAGCCGGCCGCGCCGCGTCTTCCATTTTTCCGAGCGCCAGCGCGGATCCGATGCCTGGCTATTCCAGCGCTGCACCGGCAGCACATAGCCGGACGGCTTGGTCAGCCCGCGTTCGAACACTTTCGCCATGCGGCTGCGTTCTTCCGGGTCCTCCAGCCTGGAGTTGGACGGATCGACATTGTCGGGCAGCTTGCCTTCCTTGAGCAGCCATTCGGCCGGATCCTCATAGGCTTCGCTGACCATGGTCTTGTCGATGCCGAGTTCGCCGGCAATCGCGGTGAGCAGGCTTTCGGCCTGCTTCGGGCCGATATCGGCCTCGCTCTTTTCGCGTGCGATCAGGGACGGATCGCTCCACACTGGCTGGCCGTCGGCACGCCAGTAGAGCGAAAAGGTCCAGCGCGGCAGGCTTTCGCCCGGATACCATTTGCCCTGGCCGTAGTGGAGAAAGCCGCCGGGCGCGAAGCGCTCGCGCAGTTTACGGATCAGTTCGTCCGCCTTTTCGCGCTTGGTGGGACCGACGGCGGCGGTGTTCCACTCGGCCGACTCGAAATCGTCGATCGACACGAAGGTCGGCTCGCCGCCCATGGTCAGCCGCACGTCCCCGGCCGCGAGAGCGGCATCGACCTTGTTGCCCAACGCATCGAGAGCCTGCCAGCTTTCGTCCGAGAACGGCTTGGTGATGCGCGGATGTTCGGCGATGCGGTCGACCCGCATCTCGAAGCCGAATTCGACATTGGCGAAGCTTGCCAAGCCGGAAATGGGAGCCGCGTTGCGGAAATGCGGCGTCGCCGCCAGCGGCACATGGCTTTCGCCGGTGAGCAGGCCAGAGGTCGGATCGAAGCCGATCCAGCCGGCGCCGGGAAGATAGACCTCGCACCAGGCATGCAGATCGGTGAAGTCTGTCGCCGTTCCCGGCGGACCGTCCAGCGCGATCAGATCGGGCTTCAACTGGATCAGATAGCCGGAGACGAAGCGCGCGGCGATGCCGAGATTGCGCAGGATCTGCACCAGCAGCCAGCTTGAATCCCGGCATGACCCCTTTTTCGCGGCCAAGGTCTCTTCCGGCGAGAACACTCCGGTTTCCATGCGCACGATATAGGCGATCTCGCGCTGCAGCCGCGCATTGAGGTCGACCAGGAAATTGACGGTGTTGGCAGCGCTGCGATCGATGGTGTTCAGCAGCGCGGACAGCAGGGGTCCCGCGGGTTCCGGCGTGCGATAGATGGCGAGATCGTCGCGGATTTCTTCCGGATACTCGAATGGAAACGCCTCGGCCGACGGCTCGACGAAGAAATCGAACGGATTGTAGACCGTCATGTCGGCGACGAGGTCGACCTCGATCTTCAACTCCGTCACCGGCTCCGGAAACACGAAGCGGGCTAGGAAGTTGCCGTAGGGGTCCTGCTGCAGATTGACGAAGTGGTTGGCCGGCTCGACCTTGAGCGAATGGCTCAGCACCTTGGTGCGGGAATGCGGCGCCGGCTGCAGCCTGATGATCTGGGGCCCGAGAACCACCGGCCGGTCGTACTTGTAGTGGGTCAGGTGGTAGACAGCTGCCAGAATTGCCATGGAGCCCCGGAATTCAGCGTTTCAAACGATTTCGCTGAACCCTGACACATCTGGCGACCATTCTCCAAGCAGAGATGTTGCGGTGCACCTAATTTAAGCAACGGTTGCCGGCTCAGAAAAACGCCTGTATCCCCGTCTGCGCCCGTCCCAGGATCAGCGCATGCACGTCATGCGTGCCTTCATAGGTGTTGACCGTCTCCAGATTCTGCGCGTGGCGCATGACGTGGTAGCCGATCTGGATACCGTTGCCGCCATGCATGTCGCGGGCCTGGCGGGCGATGTCGAGCGCCTTGCCGCAATTGTTGCGCTTGACGATCGAGATCATTTCCGGCGCCATCTTGCCTTCATCCAGCAGTCGCCCGACGCGCAAGGATGCCTGCAGCCCAAGCGCGATCTCGGTCTGCATATCCGCCAGCTTCTTCTGGTAGAGCTGCGTGCCGGCCAGCGGCTTGCCGAACTGCTTGCGATCGAGACCGTATTGGCGGGCGCGGTGCCAGCAATCCTCGGCGGCGCCCATCGAGCCCCAGGAAATGCCGAAGCGAGCCCGGTTGAGGCAGCCGAACGGTCCGCCAAGGCCTTTTGCGTTGGGCAGCAGCGCGTCTTCGCCGACCTCGACGCCTTCCATCACCACCTCGCCGGTGATCGACGCCCTCAGCGACAGCTTGCCGCCGATCTTCGGCGCCGAAAGCCCCTTCATGCCCTTTTCCAGCACGAAGCCACGGATCTCGTCCTTGCCGTTCTCGCCCTTCAGCTTCGCCCAGACGACGAACACGTCGGCGACCGGCGCGTTGGAAATCCACATCTTCGAACCGGACAGCTTGTAGCCGTTGGCTGTCCTCTCGGCGCGTGTCTTCATGCCGCCCGGGTCGGAGCCGGCATCCGGCTCGGTCAGGCCAAAACAGCCGATCCACTCGCCGCTGGCAAGCGTGGGCAGGTACTTCCTGCGCTGTTCGTCCGAGCCATAGGCGTAGATCGGATACATCACCAGCGACGACTGCACTGACATCATCGAGCGATAACCCGAGTCGACACGTTCGACTTCCCGCGCGACCAGCCCATAGGTGACGTAGTTCGCGCCAAGCCCGCCGAATTCCTCGGGGATGTTGATGCCGAGCAGGCCGGCCTCGCCCATTTCGCGGAAGATCGCGGTATCGAAAGTTTCGTTGAGGTAGGCGTCCTCGATCCGCGGCGCCAGTCTGTCGGCGGCGAAGGCGGCCGCGCCGTCGCGCACCATGCGCTCGTCTTCCGAAAGCTGGCCCTCGATCAGGAACGGATCTTCCCAGACGAATGCGTTCTTGTCGGCGGCCATCGCGTTTCTCCCAAACCAATGCATGTCGCTCAAAACGATGACATGCATGAAGCAAAATGTTGGCCCGTTCTATCGGCCTGCGCCTCGAAAAAATCAAACGAAATTGATTCACCGATCAATGAGCTCTAGGAATGGGTCATGAGTGTCCAACGCCGCCTTTTGCCCAACATAAGCGCCCTTGCCGCCTTCGAGGCTGTGGCCCGGCTGGGCAGTTTCACCGCTGCCGCCCAGGAGCTCGATTTGACCCAGGGCGCAGTCAGCCGGCAGATCAGATCGCTTGAAGACCAATTCGGCCGCCGGCTGTTCGAACGCGACAGCCGCAATGTCAGGCTGTCGACATCGGGCGAAATCTACGCCGAGGCGGTGCGTTCAGCACTTGGCCAGTTGCGTGACGCAGCCCTTGGATTGATGAGCAATCGGCATAGCGGCATCCTGAACCTGGCTATTCTGCCGACCTTCGGCACGCGCTGGCTGATGCCGATGATCCCCGATTTCGTAGAAAACAATCCCGATATCACCATCAACTTCGTCACCCGCGTCGGCCGCTTCGACTTCGCCAGGGAGAGGCTGGATGCCGCCATCCACTATGGCCTGCCGGACTGGCCCGAGGCCGACTCGACACTGTTGGTGCGCGAAACCGTGGCGCCGGTCGTGTCGCCCGAATTCCTCGCCGGCCGCGCCATCGCCTCACCGGCCGATATCGGCCGCCTGCCGCTGCTGCACATGGCGACGCGTCCTGGCGCCTGGACCGAATGGTTCGAGCATCAGGGCCTGAGCGCGCCGACCGGACCGGGCATGCAGTTCGAGCAGTTCGGCACCGCCGCCCAGGCCTGCATGGCGGGGCTCGGCGTGGCGCTGCTGCCGCTGATCCTCATTGCAGGCGAACTGCAGCGCGGCCAGCTGGTGCCGGCGCCAGGCCGGCCCATGCAAAGCCGCAGCGCCTACTATCTCGTCGTCCCACACGACAAGCGCGGCCATCCGCCAGTCGCCAGTTTTCGCGACTGGCTGCTGGGCCAGGTCGAGAAGGAGCCGGCCGTTCTGGCGTGGTAGCTACTTTCGCTTCAGCGCATCCGCCAAGGCAGCACCGAATGCGCCTTGCTGTGCTGGCCGCTCTGGCTGGCGTTGCTGCGGTGCCGGCGAACGTGGTGCCGGCCTGCCGCCACCATTGTCGCGTGGCCCGCCACGCGGTGCGCCACCCTCGCCGCCATCCTTGCGCATGGAAAGCGCGATGCGCTTGCGCTTGATGTCGACGTCGACGACCCGCACCTTGACCACATCGCCGGCCTTCACGACCTCATGCGCGTCCTTGATGAACCGGTCGGCCAGTTGCGAGACATGCACCAGCCCGTCCTGATGCACTCCGATATCGACAAAGGCGCCGAAGGCGGCCACATTGGTGACCGTGCCTTCAAGCAGCATGCCGGGCTTCAGATCCTTGATGTCGTCGATGCCGTCGGCGAAGGTCGCCGTCTTGAAGCCTGGGCGCGGGTCGCGGCCGGGCTTTTCCAGCTCCGCCAGGATGTCGCGCACCGTCGGCAGGCCGAAACGCTCGTCGACGAAGACGCGCGGGTCGAGTGCCTTCAGCGCGGCACTATCGCCCATCAGCGACCGCACATCGCGCCCGCAGGCGGCGACGATCTTCTTCGCCACGCCATAGGCCTCCGGATGCACCGACGAGGCATCGAGCGGCTCGCTGCCATTGGCGATGCGCAGGAAGCCGGCGGATTGTTCGAAGGCCCGCGGTCCGAGCCGCGGCACCTTGAGCAGATCCTTCCGGCTGGCGAACGGCCCGGTCGCATCGCGATGCGCAACGATCGCGTCGGCCAGAGACGCGCCGAGACCTGAAACGCGCGCCAGCAGCGGCGCCGAGGCGGTGTTGAGGTCGACGCCAACGGCGTTGACCGCGTCCTCGACCACCGCTTCCAGCGAGCGGCCGAGACGGTACTGGTCGACATCGTGCTGGTACTGGCCGACGCCAATCGATTTGGGTTCGATCTTGACCAGTTCGGCCAACGGATCCTGCAGGCGCCGGGCGATCGACACCGCGCCGCGCAGCGATACGTCGAGGCCGGGGAATTCCGCCGCCGCCGTCGCCGATGCCGAATAGACCGAGGCGCCGGCCTCGCTGACGATCACCTTCAGGGGCTTCGGACTACCATCCGCCGGCATGTCGGACAGCATGTCGGCGACCAGCTTTTCCGTCTCGCGGCTGCCGGTGCCGTTGCCGATCGAAATCAGCTCGACCTTGTGCAGCCGGATGAGCTTGGCGAGCTCCGCCTGGGTGCCGCGCACATCATTCCTGGGCGGAAACGGATAGACCGTCGTCGTTGTCAGCACCTTTCCGGTACCGTCGACCACGGCCACCTTGACGCCGGTGCGGATGCCGGGATCGAGCCCCATCGTCGCGCGCGAGCCGGCGGGAGCGGCCAGCAGCAAATCCTTTAGGTTTCGGGCAAAGACGTGGATCGCTTCCTCTTCTGCCCGCTCGCGCAGGTCGCGCATCAAATCGAGTGTCAGGTGCAGCGACAGTTTAATGCGCCAGGTCCAGCCCGCCACCTCCATCAGCCATCTGTCACCCGGCAGGCTGCCGCCGATGGCATAGGCATTGGCGATCATCCGCTCGACCGGCTTCACCGGCGACGTATCATCGGCATCGACCTCGATGTCGAGCGAAAGCACTTCCTCGTTGCGGCCACGCAGCATCGCCAGCGCGCGATGGCTCGGCACATTTACCCAGCGCTCGACATGGTCGAAATAGTCGGAGAATTTCGCACCGGCTTCCTGCTTGCCGTCGACCACCCTGGCGCGCATGAAGGCGCGCTCCTTCATGTAGCTGCGCAATTTTCCGACCAGATCGGCATTCTCGGCGAATTGTTCCGACAGGATGTCGCGCGCCCCTTCGAGCGCTGCCTTGGTATCGGCCACCTCTTCGCTGACATAGGCCAGCGCCAGTTCGGCAGGAACCAATGAGCGGTTCGCCAGGATGGCTTCGGCCAGCGGCCCCAGCCCGCGCTCCCTGGCGATCTCGGCCTTGGTCCGGCGCTTGGGCTTGTAGGGCAGGTAGATGTCCTCAAGTTCCGCCTTGGTGCTGGCGGCGACGATCTTGCCTTCAAGCTCCTCGGTCAGCTTGCCCTGTTCGCGGATCGAGCCAAGGATGGTGTCGCGGCGCGCATCGAGCTCGCGCAGATAGGCAAGGCGTTCGGCAAGATCGCGCAATTGCGTGTCGTCGAGCCCGCCGGTGACTTCCTTGCGGTAGCGCGCCACGAACGGCACTGTCGCGCCCTCATCGAGCAGTTCAATCGCCGCGGCCGCCTGTTCGGGCCGCGCGCTGATCTCGGCCGCGATGATGGCTGCAATGCGCTTGATGTCGGATGCCATGTCGTACCTGCTCTCGTCCAAAGAGTGGCGACCATAGGCGCAGACGTCCGGTCCGCCAACCGCCGCGTTTCCATGAGCCCGGCGGGTCCACAGGAAAGCGCGCGCTAATGTGGCGGCCAGGCGAGGATCAGACCATCCGGCTCAGCGCCTCGAAGAAGGCGACGATTTCGACATCGAGCGGATCGTCGACCGGCTCGGGCTGCGACGACATCTTGGCGATCACCACTTTGGTCCTGGGATCGACATACAGCCACTGGCCATGAATGCCGATGCCGCAATAGGCGCCGTTCGGCAAGCCCGTCTGGTACCATTTGTTGCGATAGCGGCCCTTCGGGAACAGCGGCTGCATCGCGCCGCGCTGCCAAGCGTCGGAACTGCCGCCGCTAGCAACTGTATCGCGCACCCAGGCTTCCGGCACGATGCGGCGGCCATTGGCCACCCCGCCTTGCCGCATCATCTCGCCAACACGCGCCAGGTCGCGCGGCGTCACCGAAATACCGCCGGCCGTGCGCGCCGTGCCTTCCATGTCGACGCCGATCGAGGCTTCGCCGACAGCGCCGAGCGGCAGCCACAGCTTCTCGCGCATCAGGTCGGTGAACCGCTGGCCCGACGCGCGCTCGAGCAGCAGGCCGAGCAGGTCGGAATTCGGCGAGCGGTAGCGGAAGGTCTGGCCATGCGGCTCTGCAAGGCGTTGCAAGGTCAAAATGAATTCGCGCAGGCTCTCCGTGCCGCCGCCCGGATTCCACAGCGTGGCGCGACGATAGCGGGCGAAAGCGCTCTCCGGATCGAGATAGGCTTCCTCGAAACCGAGGCTGACGCTCATGTCGAGCACATGCCGCACGCTCGCATCGCCATAGGCCGAGCCGGCGGCTTCAGGGATGTAGGCCGTCACCGGCGCTTCCGGGTCGAATACGCCCTCGCCTTCCAGAATGCCGGCAATGATGGCGGTCAGCGACTTGCTGATCGAAAAGATGATGTGGCGGGCGCCGAAATCCATATGCGGGGCGAACCAGTCGCCGACGATCTTGCCGTCTTTCATCACCGTCAGTGCGTCGGTGCTCGAACGCGCGAGAAATTCAGCCACTGTCTCCGATGTGCCGGCGATCGCGACCTTTTCGCCGAGCAGGCCGCCCATATCGCGCACGGGGGTTTCGACAACGCCCGACGTCGCCGCCACGCGGGCGGTCGGCACCAGTTCGCCGAGGTTCTGGAACGACCACCGGTTGAAGGGGTTCTCGCGCCAGTTGGCGAGCACCACCTGGTTGCGCCGGAAGCCATAGCGGGTCTCGAACACGGTCTTGCCGGTCATGGCGTTTCCTTCCGGTCGTTTCTTCTTTGTGGGGGCTCAGCGAAGTGCCGTGGCGATAGCGTGCACGGCCTTCAGCGTCGCTATGGAATAGGCACCATTGGCGAAATCCGGCCAGGTCGAAAGCTTCACCACGACCATTCCGGTGTTCCAGTCGATATGGATCATCTGACCGAACACGCCGCGGCACATCAGTGCGCGCGAGCGCGGATCCTCGATCCAGAACTGGTTGCGATAGCTGCCCTCCGGCAGGCTGGGGCTGAAGTCCGGCCCATGCCTGCCGTTGCGCGTCGCCTCGACCCAGCCGGCCGGCACGACGCCGCCACCATTGTCGAGGATCAGCTGGCCGAAGCGGCCATAGTCGCGCAGCGTCGCGTTGAAGCCACCGTCGGCCACCGCATAGCCGGCGCTGTCGACCGTGAAGCAGGCGCTTTCATCAGCGCCGAGCTTTTGCCAGAGTTCTTCCGAAACCACCTGCGGCAGCCGTTTGCCCGTCACCCGCTCCATGATCAAGGCAAGCACGTCGGTCTCGATCGAGCGGTATTCGAATTGAGCCCCGTGCGGGCGGATCGTGTCCTTCAAGCCGAGGATCAGCTCGAACATGTGCGAGGGCCAACGAAAGGCCGGATCGCTGTCCGGCGGCACCGGCTTCCAGCCGGTGGCGACATCGACCTGGCCAATGTCCGAATAGCGGTCGGTGTACTCCTCGGAGAAGCGGACGCCGCTGGTCATGTCGAGCACATGCTGCACACTGGCGCCGGCCCAGCCGGTAACACCGAGCTCCGGCAGGTAGTCCGTTACCGGTCTGGCCGGATCGATCAGGCCGCGCCCAACCAGTATGCCGAACACCGAACCGGTAAGGGACTTCGCCATTGACTGCGACAGGTGCAGCGTGCGCTCATCCATGCCGTTGAAGTAGCGCTCATAGGCGACCTTGCCGTCCTTGAGCACCAGGAAGCCGTCCGTATAGGTCTCGTCGAGCAGCCCGGCGAGCGTCGTCGGCGCGCCTGTGCTGTCCTCGACCGTCAGCCCGTCGAGATCGGCCTCGGCGCGTTCGAAGCGGTGGCGATGGCCATTGCCGCGCCAGACTTCGGCGGTCGGCAGAATTTCACGGATGTTCTGGAACGCCCAGCGGTTCCACGGCGGCCGGTCCCAGTCGAGCTTCGGCGGTACCATGGCGGGCGGCGAGCCCTGCATGATCGGCGGCCGCGGATCGGAATTGCGATAGGAGTCCATGACGGCCGAGTCCTTTGAACATGAAAACGGACCCGGCGGGGGGGGGCGCCCGGGGCGGGGGACCCCGGTTTTTTTTTGAACGAGGGGCCAGTCATGGGGTTAATTTAGAGGGGGGCCCGCGGGGCCTGGTCGTATAAAAAAAAACGCG
>NZ_JAMYTM010000039.1:0-51900 GCF_040322475.1 Mesorhizobium sp. M0140
ACGATAAGTGACAAAACTGTTCGCGATGTCCTCGCACACCTGTTCGCGATGTCTCCGGTCCAAACAGGGGGGAGATCGGCAGCTTCGCCGCCAAAGCTCTTCCTGCAACGTTGGCGATTGGCGAAGGGATTCGCGACATCCAATCTCCCCCCTTGCGGGGGAGATGTCCGGCAGGACAGAGGGGGGTGCTGCCCCTCCGACGTATCAACTGGAATCCGTTCTGCCTAAATCGGTAACGCACCCGTCTCCTTCAGCGTTTCCAGCACGATCGCCGTCTTCACATGCTGCACGGATTCGTGCGGCAAGAGCACGCCGTTGACGAATTCCGACAGCGACTTCAAATCGGGCGTCACCACTTTCAATATATAATCCATCTCGCCGGTCAGCGCGTGCGCTTCCTGCACCTCGGGCAGCCGCGCCACCAGTTCACCGAAGCGCCGCGCATTGTCGTGATTGTGCGTGGCGAGTGTGACCGAGATGACGTTGACCAGCGAAAAACCGAGTTTGTCGCGGTCGAGCACCGCCCGATAGCCCTTGATAAAGCCATCCTCCTCGAGCCGCTGGCGGCGGCGCGAGCATTGCGACGCCGACAGGTTCACCCGCTCCGAAAGATCGTTGTTGGTCAGCCGCGCATCGCCCTGCAAAAGCGCCATTATCTTGCGGTCGAACTGATCAATCCGCGTCTCATCCATGGCTTTTTCTCTTATCATGCACGCTTCACGCATGACATCATCATTTCAAGCGTTTGAATGCAAGCACCGTGCGCCTCCTCCGCGTTATGATCGTGTCAAATGGCCTTTTCAGGCCAGGCCAGCTTTCGGAGGAATATGATGGGTCCCTTCCCGCACGACGCCCCGCCCGCCAAGATCAGCAAGGACAACCCGGCCGGCACCGACGGCTTCGAGTTTGTCGAATTCGCGCATACGGAGCCGCGGAAGCTCCCCGAATTGTTCAGCCGCATGGGCTATGTCGCGGTGGCCAAGCACCGCACCAAGGACATCACGGTCTGGCGCCAGGGCGACATCAACTATGTCGTCAATGCCGAGCCTGGCTCGCACGCGATGAAGTTCGTCGACAGGCATGGGCCTTGTGCTGCCTCGATGGCCTGGCGGGTTGTCGATGCCAAGCACGCTTTCGATCACGCCGTTGCCAAGGGCGCCACGCCTTACGAAGGCGCCGACAAGGCGCTCGACGTGCCGGCAATCGTCGGCATTGGCGGCTCGCTGCTCTATTTCATCGAGACCTATGGCAAGAAGGGTTCGGCGTATGATGCCGAGTTCGAGTGGCTGGGCGAGCGCGACCCGCGGCCGCAAGGCGTCGGCTTCTACTATCTCGATCACCTGACCCACAATGTCTACCGCGGCCAGATGGACACATGGTGGGATTTCTACCGCAATCTGTTCGGCTTCAAGCAGATCCATTTCTTCGACATCGACGGCAAGATCACCGGCCTGGTCAGCCGCGCCATCACCTCGCCCTGCGGCAAGATCCGCATTCCGCTCAACGAGTCCAAGGACGAGACCAGCCAGATCGCCGAATACCTGAAGAAGTACAATGGCGAGGGCATCCAGCACATCGCTGTCGGCACCGACGAGATCTACGCCGCCACCGACAGGTTGGCCGAGAACGGCCTGAAGTTCATGCCCGGCCCTCCGGAGACCTACTACGACATGTCGTATGACCGCGTGAATGGCCATGACGAACCGATCGAGCGGATGAAGAAGCACGGTATCCTGATCGACGGCGAAGGCGTCGTCGACGGCGGCACGACCAAGATCCTGCTGCAGATCTTTTCGAAGACCGTGATCGGCCCGATCTTTTTCGAGTTCATCCAGCGCAAGGGCGACGAAGGTTTTGGCGAGGGCAACTTCCGCGCGCTGTTCGAATCCATCGAGCAGGACCAGATCAAGCGCGGGGTGATCAAGGTTCAGGCTGCGGAGTAGTAGATTCGAACCGGGCTTCTTGCGGCGCGACCAATTATGACCTAAATTATGGTCATAAGGATCGCGCTATGAATGTTTCCATCGCCGAGGCCAAGGCCAAATTGTCGGAACTCGTCAGCCGCGCGGAAGCCGGCGAGGAGATCGTTCTCACACGCCACGGCAAGGTGGCCGCGCGCATCGTACCGCCGGCAGCGGCCGAACCACTGCCGCGTATTGGCGCCTTGAAGGGCAAGATTTGGATTGCGGACGATTTTGATGAACTCGGTCCCGAATGGGACGAGTACGTGAAATGACGGTCGGCCCGTTTCTCGCCGACACGCATATCATCCTGTGGTCGATTTCAGACGATCCACGTCTCAGCCAGCACCACCGCGCTATCTTGGCTTCGGAAGCGGTGGTGTTCGCGAGCGCGGCAAGCGTCTGGGAAATTGCCATCAAACGCTCAATCGGAAAACTCAACGCGCCGGACGATCTGCCAACGCTGCTTCCCAGAATGCAATTTCAGCCACTTGCCGTCACTTTGCAGCATGCGAACGCCGTCAGCAGCCTACCCCACCATCATGGTGATCCATTCGACAGACTGCTGATCGCGCAGGCGCAAGTAGAGAACCTGACCATCTTGACATCCGACCCGCATTTCGCCCGTTACGGTGTCGCTGTGGCATGATCGGCCAAGCAATTGGTCTCACAAACCCAGCCGCTCAACCTCCACTTGTCTCAGCTTCAAATCATAATCGAGCAAGAACTCGTCCAATTGCGGCGGCTTGACCGACGTGCCCGAAAGCATTGCGTGCACCTGGCCGCGGTGATGGATGTCGTGCAGAAAGACATGGGCGAGGATATCGCCGATGCGCTCGGGGATCATGCCGTCCTCGCGCCGGTCGGTGATGACGCGGCGATCGAGATCGTCGGCCGACAGCCTATCGCAAAAGGCGATCAGCCGCCGGTCGGCTGCGACCTGCGCGGCAAACAACGCCGCCGGCTCGTCGAGGGGCACGAAGTCGTCATGGGCGGCAGCACCGAGACCACCCTCTTCGAGAAAATCGAGATAGAGAAGATCGACCGCAAGGATGTGGTTGAGCGTTGCCTTGATCGACGGAAAGAAGCTGGTGCGTTCGGCCTCGAACTCACCGGGCTGGAGGGACAGCACCGCGCGGTAGAGCCGGTCGTTCGACCACAGATTGTTGCCGGCCATACGGCGCAGATGGTCGAGCAGGTTCACGAGATCATCCCCCTGCCCGCACCAGATGCAAGCCTGCCCCCATGATCGCGAATCCGGCAAGAACGATCAGCAGCAGCCCGTTCATGCGCCGACGCATGGCTTGCGTCTCCTCATCCCGCGCGACTTTCATGTTGGTGATGGTGTGGAACATCATCGCCTTGCGCGGAAAGCCGCCGCGGTTGGTCAGGTCAGGCGAGCGCGCCTCGATGCGGTAACTCAGCCGGATCGCCTGGATGAAGACCGCCAGTATAGCGAGTGCCCAGACACCGGCCAGCAGATAGACCCCGGTCATGCCCTTACCTCTCGTATTTCTCGACCTTCTGCTCGATGGCGCCGAATATCGAATGCCCGGTCTTGTTCTTCATCTCGATGCGCACCGTGTCGCCGAAGCGCAGGAACGGCGTTTTGGGTTCGCCTGACACAATGGTCTCGATCATGCGCAATTCGGCGATGCAGGAATAGCCGGCGCCGCCGGCCGAGACAGGCTTGCCCGGCCCGCCGTCGAGCTTGTTGGAGACGGTGCCGGAACCGATGATCGTGCCGGCGGCTAATGGCCGTGTCCTTGCCGCGTGAACGATCAGCGCCGGAAAGTCGAAGGTCATGTCGACACCGGCATTGGCGCGGCCGAACGGCTTGCCGTTGAGATCGGCAAGCAGCGGCAGGCTGACCTTGCCGCCGTCCCAGGCGTCACCCAGTTCGTCCGGCGTCACCGCGACCGGCGAAAACGCCGAGGACGGCTTTGACTGGAAAAAACCAAACCCCTTCGCCAGTTCCGGTCCGGTGAGCGCGCGCAGCGTGACGTCATTGACCAGCATGACCAGCCGGATCGCAGCGCGCGCTTCTTCGAGAGTGGCGCCCATCGGCACGTCGTCGACAATGACGGCGACCTCGCCCTCCATGTCGATGCCGAAGCCTTCGTCAGCCATGCGGATCGGGTCACGTGGCGGAATGAAGGCGTCCGAGCCGCCCTGGTAGATCAGCGGGTCGGTCCAGAAGCTTGCCGGCATCTCGGCGCCGCGCGCTTTGCGCACCAGTTCGACATGATTCACGTAAGCCGAGCCGTCGGTCCATTGATAGGCGCGCGGCAGCGGCGAGTGGGCGTCATGCTCGTGGAAGCGCTCCGCCGGCACCGCATTGTTCTCAAGCGATTCCGCTATTGTCGCGAGATGCGGGGCGATGCGGCGCCAGTCGTCGAGCGCCGCCTGCAGCGTGCGCACCAGGAACGAGGCGTCGGTGAAGCGTGTCAAGTCGCGCGAGACGACGACGAGTTTTCCGTCGCGCGTCCCGTCCTTCAATGTGGCAAGCTTCATGCAGTTTCCTCTCCTTGTGCAGCTTTCTCGCTGCTTAACTCCACAACAAGGCCGTCGCGGGCGATCGTCAAGTCGCCGGCCCATGTTTTCCTGACAGCGTCAGTCCAGTCGGCCTCGCCGATCCCGGGATCGTCGGCTGGAATGAGGTGATTGAGCACCAGTCTCTTCACCCCGGCATCGCTGGCGATGCTGCCGGCCTCTTCGGCAAAGCTGTGGCTGGCAAGCAGATGCTCTTTCAGCCGCGCGCCATTGCCGGTCCTGGCCACCAGCCGCTCGATGCCTTCCTCCAGCATGGCTTCATGGACGAGGATATCCGCACTCCGGGCGAATTCGGCGAGCGGCGGAAAGAAGGCCGTGTCAGCGGAGAACACCACGCTTTTCCCGCCGTGTTCGAAGCGCAGGGCAAAACAGTCGGTCACCGGCGGATGCTCGACGCGCAGCGCCGAAACCGTCAAGCCGCCCTGCTCGAGCACCTGGCCTTCGCCGAATTCGACGATCGAAACCAGGTCTCGAATATCCGGCCGGCCCTCGTCGACGACGCGGATTTCGATGTCGAAGTCCATCGCCTGGCAAAAGCGCTGCCAATAATGATCCGTGCCGGGCGGACCGAACACGTGGACCGGCGCCGCCAGACCCGCCGTCCAGGCGGTGTGGATCAGCGGCCCCAGTTCCAGCACGTGATCGGAATGCAGATGGGTGATGAAGATCAGGTCGAGCGATTTCAGGCTGATGCCGGCATCGACGAGACCCCGCGTGACGCCAAGGCCGCAATCGACGACGATGCAGCGGCCGCCCATCCGCAGCACCGACGAGCTCGGCCATGGACCACCCGGCCGCAATGCCGGGCCACCCTTCGAGCCCAAAAGCACCAACCGATCCGGCATTGGCTCGGTGCTCAAGACCAGTCGCCCTCGGGCGTGCCGTTGAAACGCTTCTTGAGGTCCGCCCAGCAATCGATGTAGTTGTCCTGCCGGGTTTCGAGTTCCGCGCCGTAGCGGGTCAGCATCTGCGGGTATCGGGTCTCGAACATGAACGCCATGGTGTTGTCGAGCTTGACCGGTTTCAGGTCCGCGCGCGAGGCCTTTTCGAAGCCAGGCGCATCCGGCCCATGGGCCAGCATCAGATTGTGCAGGCTGATGCCGCCGGGCACAAAGCCTTCTTCCTTGGCGTCGTACTGGCCATGGATCAGGCCCATGAACTCGCTCATGATGTTGCGGTGGTACCAGGGCGGCCGGAAGGTATCTTCGGCCACCAGCCAGCGCGGCGGGAAGATGACGAAGTCGATATTGGCCGTGCCCTCCTCGCCGCTCGGTGCGGTCAGCACCGTGAAGATGGACGGGTCGGGATGGTCGAACAGCAGCGCTCCGACCGGCGAAAAGGTCGCCAGATCATATTTGTAGGGCGCGTAATTGCCGTGCCAGGCAACGACGTCCAGCGGCGAATGGCCGATCTCGGTGACATGGAAATTGCCGCACCATTTCACCGTCAGCCGGCACGGCGTTTCCTTCTCCTCGAACCAGGCGCAAGGCGTCTTGAAATCGCGCGGATTGGCCAGGCAATTGGCGCCGATCGGGCCACGGTCGGGCAGCGTCAGCTTGGCGCCGTAGTTCTCGCAGACATAGCCGCGCACTTCCTTGTCGCCCAGCTCGACCTTGAAGACCAGACCGCGTGGCAGCACGGCAATCTCGCCGGGCCGAAGCTCTATGACGCCCATCTCGGTGACCAAGCGCAAGGCGCCGACCTGCGGCACGACCAGCAATTCACCGTCGGCGTTGAAGAAATGGTCGTCGACCATCGAGGTGTTGGCGACATAGACATGCGCTGCCATGCCCGCCTGACCGAGCACGTCGCCTGATGTGGTGATGCTGCGCATGCCCTTGATAAAATCGGTCGGCTCCTTCGGCATCGGCACCGGATTCCAGCGGTACTGGCCAAGCGCCAGTTCGTGATCACCGACATTGGGCGCGCTCTTCCACAAGGGATAGCTCGCCGGCTTGAAGCGGCCGGTGTGCTTCACACTTGGCCGGATGCGGTAGAGCCAGGAGCGCTCATTGGTGCCGCGCGGCGCGGTGAAGGGCGAGCCCGAAAGCTGCTCGGCGTAGAGGCCGTAGGCCGGCCGCTGCGGGGAATTCCGTCCTTGCGGCAGCGAACCGGGCAGCGTCTCGGTTTCGAAGTCGTTGCCGAAGCCCGGCATATAGGAAAAGGCCATTGCTTCCTCCCGAAATGGATATCAATTGACCAAACTGGTTTCATTTGTAACCATTGAAAATGTAACCATCAATGGCGACTTTGAAAAATGGTGATCAAGAGCGAAGCGTCCGACGCGCCTGAAATTCTCAATCTGGAAAATTTCCTGCCCTACCGGCTGCACCGGCTTGCCGAGGCCGTCAGCCGGGAATTCTCGAGGATATACAAGGATCGTCACGGCCTCACGCGTCCCGAATGGCGCACGCTGGCCGGGCTCGGACAGCGTGGCACGATGACGGCGACGGCGCTGGGCGAACAGTCGGCCATGCACAAGACAAAGGTTTCGCGCGCTGTCGCCGAACTCGAACGGCGTCGCTGGCTGACGCGAAAACCGGACGAAAAAGACCGCCGTATCGAACATTTGACGCTGACCGGAACGGGGCTTGCCGCCTATCGCGAGATGGTGCCGCTGGCGAAGGCGTTCGAACGGGATTTGCTGGCAAGACTAAGTGCTGAAGAGCGCGCGGCGATCACCAGCGGACTGGCTGCATTGGAGACCAGTCTGGTCCCGAGCTAGTCCAAGATCAAGCCAATCACTCTGAACGACAGAGTTCGAGCGAGACTGCGTGGGAGCTCCCACCACAGCCAAAGCATAGCATTGCCTTCGATTTGATCGTGATTTGCGTTGTCAGGCCGCGTATAATGCCCATCACACCGACGGGAGGACTACGATGAGCATTCGCACATTAAGTGTCCTGGTGACGCTGCTTGTAGGCACCTGCACATTTGCGCAGGCCCAGCAGACAAAGCCGATGTCGATCGAAGTGTTCCCTTTCGAATTGGAGGATAAGAGCGCCGGGGCGGGAATAATTCCCCCGGATGAATATGACAGGCGCTATCTGTCGGAATCGGCACAAGTTGCGAGGGACATGCTCTCCCAGTCTGGGGGTTTTACAGTAATTGATGTGCCGGCGAGGGATACACAGGCTGCTGCGCCGCACGGATTGCGCAACTGCGCTGGTTGTGAAGGCCCGATTGCCAAGGAGCACGGCGCGTCGCTTGCCTTGCTTGGCGTCGTAACGCGCGTCAACCGAACAGAACATACTATGTTCATTCGCATCCTTGACGCCGAAACCGGGAGACATGTTTCGGAGGGGTTTACCGATCTTCGCATGGGTGCGAACCACGCGTGGCCCCGCTCCGTGAAATGGCTGATGAAAAACAGAATTCTGCGGTAGGGCGGCATCTACCAGTCCATCACCACCTTGCCGGAACTGCCGCTGCGCATCGCATCGAAGCCGGCTTGGAAATCGTCGATGCCGATGCGGTGCGTGATCAGGCCGGAGACATCCAGCGGGCCCTGCACAAGCGCGATCATCTTGTACCAGGTTTCGAACATCTCGCGGCCGTAGATGCCCTTGAGATGCAGCATCTTGAAGATGACCTTGTTCCAGTCGATCTCGAAGCCGGTCGGCGCGATGCCCAGAATGGCGATCTTGCCGCCATTGTTCATGGTGTCGATCATGTCGCGGAAAGCGGGGGCGGCGCCCGACATTTCGAGGCCGACGTCGAACCCCTCGGTCATGCCAAGCGCCGGCATGACGTCGCGCAGCTTTTCCTTCGAGGCGTCGACGACATGCTGGACGCCGAGTTTCTTGGCCAGCGCCAGCCGCACCGGGTTGATGTCGGTGATGACCACTTTGCGCGCGCCGACGCATTGCGCGACGAGCGCGCCCATGATGCCGATCGGCCCGGCGCCGGTCACCAGCACATCCTCGCCGACCAGATCAAAGGACAATGCGGTGTGAACGGCATTGCCCAGGGGATCGAAGATGGCGGCGATCTCGTCGGGCACATCATCGGGGATCGGCACGACATTGTGCTGCGGGATCGCCAGATACTCGCCGAAAGCGCCCGGACGGTTGACCCCGACGCCGAGCGTGTTGCGGCACAGATGCCCCCTGCCCGCCCGGCAGTTGCGGCAATGGCCGCAGACGATGTGGCCTTCGCCCGACACGCGCTTGCCAACCTTGTATTCGGTGACCGCAGCGCCGAAATCGGCAACGGTGCCGACGAATTCATGGCCGGTGACCATCGGCACCGGCACCGTCTTCTGCGCCCACTGGTCCCAATTGTAGATATGCACGTCGGTGCCGCAGATCGCCGTCTTCTTGATCTTGATCAGCACGTCGTTGGGGCCGATCTCCGGCACCGGCACCTCTTCCATCCAGATGCCTGGCTCGGCCTTGGCCTTCACCAGCGCCTTCATCATGTTCGACATGCTTTTGTCCCTTGAATCTCTTGATCCGGAAGCGCTTTTCGATTCCGGCCTTTCAGGAAATGACCCCGAGTTCGCGCCCGACGGCGGCAAACGCTTCCACCGCGCGGTCGATATCGGCGCTGGAATGGGCCGCCGACATCTGCGTGCGGATGCGGGCCTGCCCTTTCGGCACCACCGGGAAGGAGAAGCCGATGACATAGATGCCGCGCTTCAGCATGCGCGCCGCCATCTCCTGCGCCAGGCTGGCATCACCCAGCATCACCGGGATGATCGGATGATCGGCTCCGGCCAGCGTGAAGCCGAGTTTGCCCATCTGCGACCGGAAGCGCGCCGCATTGTCGTAGAGTTTGTCGCGCAGCCCATCGCCGTCTTTGATCAGTTCGAACACTTTGATCGAAGCGCCGGCGATCGCCGGCATCAGCGTGTTGGAGAACAGATACGGCCGTGAGCGCTGGCGCAGCCAGTCGACCACCTGGCCTTTGCCCGAGGTGTAGCCACCGGAGGCCCCGCCAAGCGCCTTGCCGAGCGTGCCGGTGACGATGTCGACCCTGCCCTCGACGCCGCAATGTTCGGCCGAGCCGCGGCCGTTCTGGCCGACGAAGCCGACGGCATGGCTGTCGTCGACCATCACCATGGCGTCGTATTTCTCGGCGAGGTCGCAGACACCCCTGAGATTGGCGATGATGCCATCCATCGAAAACACGCCGTCGGTGGCGATCAACCGGAAGCGGCAGTCTTTCGCCTCCTTCAGGCGCGCCTCGAGATCGGCCATATCGTTGTTGGCGTAGCGGAAACGTTTGGCCTTAGACAGCCTCACGCCATCGATGATCGAGGCATGATTCAAGGCATCCGAGATAATGGCGTCTTCCTCGCCCAGCAGCGTCTCGAACAGGCCGCCATTGGCATCGAAACAGGAGCCGTAGAGGATGGTGTCTTCCATGCCGAGGAAAGAGGAAATCGTGGATTCGAGCTGCTTGTGCTCTTCCTGCGTGCCGCAGATAAAGCGCACCGATGCCATGCCGTAGCCATAGCGGTCGAGCGCCTGCTTGGCAGCATTGCGCAAATCGGCGCTATCGGCGAGGCCGAGATAGTTGTTGGCACAGAAATTCAGCACCTTGTCGCCGCCGACCTCGATCTCGGCCGACTGCGTCGAAGTGATCAACCGCTCCGACTTGTAGAGGCCTGCCGATTTGAGCCCCGCGAGCTCGCTGTCGATGTGGGAGAGGAATGCTGCGGTCATGGTCGGCCTCGTTTGATGTGGGCTGACTGTCGTCTCGTCCGCGCGAAAAATCCATCGCAAAAACGACCGGATCGGTGGCAGGCAGCACGATGCGGCCCCGATGTCGATCATCATGCAGCCGCGGAAACGACGCCGCGACAAACGGTTCTGGCCGATGACCGCTCAAATGCCGGTACGGCGCTAAACGAGCCGATAACCATTTCGCGATCTTTCGACAGCTGCCCCTTTCCGGGCAGCCGTCGATTTCCGGTCCTGTTAACGTTTGCAGTTCAATGGTGCTCATACAAGAATCTTTTGGCAAGAATCCGTAGGCGAGAGGGCCGCCCCCGAAAATGTCGCAGCAGCCGGTGCAAACCGTTTCAGGCAAGCTCATACTGCTGATCAAGGCTGGCTATTGGCTGGCCCTGCTGATCATTGCGGCCATGGTGATCGCCTCCTTCATCCTGCTGCAGCAGATGATGGCCACCCAACAGCACAATCACAACTTGCTCGACATCGTCAGCACGCAAAAGACGCTGTCGCAGCGCATCGTCTTCCTTGCCGGTGCAACGGGTGCCGGTTCACGCGACAAGCAGCCGGCGCTGGTCAGCGCGCTCAAGCAGGCAACGGCGGAGTTCGAGACGAACTACGACCTGCTGCTCGATCAGACGGGAGCCGATCCGCAATCGCCGGCCAAGCTCGACCCGAAGTCGATCGAAAGCGTCCTTTTCGCCAAGCCCTTCCACCTCGACTATTTCTCGGTCGGGCTGATCGCCAATGGCGACCGCCTGATCTCGGCCTATGAATCGCAATTCAGCGGCAATGGCGGTTACAAGGGCGGCGGCGAGCGCGTCAATCTCGACGCCTCTGTCGCCAATGCGACCTTGTCGGGCTATGCCGCGCTCGGCCAGCGCATCACTGCCGACGCCGACGACCGCTCCGAGAAGCTGCTCGCTCTCCATCGCACGCTGTTCTACGCCACAATCGGCGTCATCATACTGGTGGCGCTGTTCATCTTTAGGCCGATGTCGAACGCCATCCTGCGCAAGACGAATGAATTGATCGACGCGCGCAATTCCATGGCCTTCATCGCGGTGCATGACGGCCTCACCGGCCTGCACAACCGCACGTTCCTGACCGATCATTTCGACACGCTGATCAAGGGCACGCACCGGCGTCGCGAACGCCTTGCCGTCGTCCAGCTCGATCTCGACCGATTCAAGCAGATCAACGATACGCTCGGCCACGCCGCCGGCGACTATGTGCTGGTCGTCACGGCACAGCGCATGCGCGATTCCTGCCGGGCGTCGGATCTGTGCGTGCGCCTGGGCGGCGACGAGTTCGTCATGATCCTCGGCGGCGCCGGCGGCACCGAAGACATCAATATGCTGGCGCGGCGCATCCTGGCACACATCAACGAGCCGATCGTCTTCCAGGGCACGACCATTCTCCCAGGCGCCAGCGCCGGCATCGCGGTCTATCCGATCGACGCCGACAATGCTGGGGATTTGCTGGTCCATGCCGATCTGGCGCTTTACTCCGCCAAGAAGCTTGGTGGCGGCAACTTCTCCTTCTTCTCCGAGGAGCTGCGCCGCGAACTCGACTATCGCAAGCAGCTCGAGCACGACATCAAGGTCGCCATCGCCGAGCGGGCGTTCCAGGTCTATTTCCAGCCGCAGGTATCGCTGACCAACGGCACGATCAGCGGCATCGAGGCGCTGGTGCGCTGGAACCATGCGGAGCGCGGCATGATCCCGCCCGGCGAGTTCATTCCGGTCGCCGAGAAATGCGGCTTCATGCCCGAGATCGGCCGCATCGTCATCACCAAGGCGATCAACGAGGCCGCCGAATGGAATCGCGCCGGCATTGCCTTCGGACGGCTTGCCGTCAATGTTTCCGGCACCGAGCTGCGCGAGCACGACTTCGATGTGTTTTTGTTCGAGACGCTGGAAAAGGCCGGGCTGCCGCCGCAGAAACTGTCGCTGGAAATCGTCGAATCCGTCATCCTCGATGACGAAAAGACGGGCATCGCGGCCAAGCTGCGGCACATCCGGGCAGCCGGCGTCCATCTTGAACTCGATGATTTCGGCACCGGCTATGCTTCGCTCAGCCATGTCAACCCGAACGAGATCGACCGGCTGAAGATCGATCGCCGCTTCGTCCAGAACATCCATGAGAATGGCGACAACTCGAAGATCGTCCGCGCCATCACCGAGCTGGCGCGTGGCCTTGGCATCTCGATCGTCGCAGAGGGCGCCGAAACCGAGGCCGAGCTCAATTCGCTGATGGCGATCGGCTGCGACCAGGTGCAGGGCTACTCCATCGCCTTCCCGATGCCGCACGACAAGGCGCTGGAATGGCTGACCGCCCGCATGCCCAAGAAGGCCAAGCTGACGGTGCTGCAAGGAAGCCTGGCATAGGTTTGCCTTTTTGTTTGTGCATGTCGTTATCCCAAAACCGCTGCGCACTTTTGGGCGACATGCACCGGCTCGCCTTGACAAGCCGTTGTGGACATGGCGGCCTTGTCGTGATCGCAACCGGATATCGGGGCCGATGACACCGTTTCGGTTTGTGCTGGCGGCGCTTTTGATTTTTGCGGTTCCCGCCCAAGGGGCCGATCGCATAATCTATCTTACCTTCGACGATGGGCCGCTGAACGGCACAAGCAACATCCTCGATGTGCTGGAAGCCGAGCAGGTTCCTGCAACCCTATTCATGGTCGGCATGCACGCACAGGCTAGCGCCGCCAACAGAGCGCTCGTCCAGCGTGCCAGGCAGCTTCCTTTGGTGACGCTCGGCAACCACAGCTACAGCCATGCTTACAATCACTACCGGCATTTTTACGGCGACACCGAGGGTGTCGTCGCCGACATGGTACGGGCAAACGCGGTGCTCGGGTTGAAGCCCCTGGTGCATGCAAGACTGCCGGGGCGCGACGTGTTCAGGCTGCCCTCCATGTCGAAGAACGACACTTCGCTTGGCCTCGCCCAGGAGGGGCGTGAAGAGCCCGATTACGAGTTTGTCGCGGCCTCAGGCTTCTATCTCTACGGCTGGGACCATGAATGGGTGCACAAGGACAACGGCGAGCCGGTGCAGAGCGTCGATCATCTGGTCAGCGAGATCGATCACCTGTTCGGCTATGGCCGCTTCGTCAAGCCCGGCAAGCTGATCCTGCTGATGCATGACGAGATGTTCCAGAACGCGTTCGACGGCAAGACGAAGCTGACAAACCTGATCACCGCTCTGAAGCTGCGCCATTACACTTTTGGGACAATCCAGGGCTACGACGACTGAGCCGGCAAAGACGGCAAGCTCTTCAGCGGATTGAGCATTGGCACACCAAGTGGCGCGAAATGACGCTCGTTGTCCGTCAGTATCGTTAAACCATGAACCTCGGCAGTGGCAGCGATCGCTATGTCTTCAAATCCAGGCCGGTGCGCCCTCGCCCGATCCAGGATTAGTCCGGCAGCATGCGCGGCGCGCAAATCGAAGGGAAGCACTCTTTCTCCATAAAGGTGCTGAACCGCTTGCCACCAGCCGCGCAGCGAGTTCGCCTTTGTTGTCGCACCCTCACGTTCGGCCTTCGCTATTCCAGCGGCAACTTCGGATGCGGTGACAACGGACAGGAACAGATGGTTGCTCGCCTGGTCGAGCCAAGTCGCCAATGCATGCCGATCCGCTTTCTTGGACGGCGCCATTGCCGAGATGATATTGGTATCCAGCAGAAACATCGACCGCGTTACAACGCGACCTTGCGAGCCGGTTTGCGGGAACGAGGCGGAATATCGCCAAGGTCACCAGGGAAGGCCGCCAACAATTGTCCAAAACTTGGCACGCGCGAAAGCCTTTCATAGTCTTCGAAAGACAGAATGACAGCCTGCTTGCGCCCGTGACGGGTGATGACGGCAGGCGTCCCGGCGACGGCTTGATCGACCACCGCTGAAAGTGTTGCCTTGGCATCCTTCAACTGAATCTCGCGCATAGCTTGCTCCAAAATGACTAGAGTGGTCATATAGCAGAGCAACTCGGATCATACAAGGCCTGTCGATCCCCCCAAGATCATCCCACATTCGCCCGCAACACGGCCAGCACCTGCGCGAACTCCGCCAGCCGCTCGTCGGACAGTCCGACCCGCAGCCGCTTGTCAAAGGAAAGCGCAGCCTTACGCAATGTCTCGAACATCGCTTCTCCGGCCGCGGTCAGTTCGACCAGATGAACCCGGCGGTTGACGGGATCACGGCGGCGCGTCAGCAGGCCCTGCGCCTCCATCGCGTTGAGATGGTGGGTCAACGTCGCGCCTTGGATGCCGATCATGCCGGCGAGTTCACGCTGATTGGCAAGCTTGCTCGACTTGACCGACAGCAGAGTGAGCCAGACCGGCAGCGTGCCACCGGCCTCGACCAGGGCAGCGTCGAAGGCCTGGGCAACCAGCTTGGCGGTTCGTCCGAGATTCATGCCGACTGGCGGGCGTTCGAAGGGTGTCATTGCAGGACACTAGACGGTGTCATGCACGGATGGAACTGGCGCGACTTATACATTGACATCTAACCATTTGATATCTAATTACCGAGAGATGGCGGGCTAAAGAGGAAATCCGGTTATGCAATATGTCTACATCGTTATCGGCCTTCATGTCATGGCAGGTGTATTCTGGGCGGGTACGACGATCGCGGTCGGCCGTGACCCGGACATCCGGGCGGAACGGTTCTTCCGGCCGCAAATGGGCGCTGCCGGTCTGGTTTTCCTGACCGGCATACTGCTCTGGTATTTCTTTCACGAGGGCGTTTTCGGCTCGATGGAGAAGGTGCTGGCGCTGGGCATCGTGACGGCCCTGATCGCCGCCGGCGTGCAAGGCGCGCTGGTGGGCTCAGCCAGCAGGCAGCTTGCCGGTGCCGATGCGGCAACGGAAAGCCAGTTGCGCGCGAAGATGACAAGAGGCGAGCGCATCGCAGGGGGGCTGCTGGTGCTGACCGTGCTGTGCATGGCCACGGCCAGAATGTTTTGAGCGCCGCCCACGCAGCACAAGCTCACAGAATCGTACGTTGTCTGGCGACGAGCCAATGACGTGCGGGCGCGCGGCCAGACCGAAGTATACGGGCTCTCGTACGCAGGTCCGACCGCGCGCCACCGATCCTCGCAATAGCTAATTTCAGATACGCAAGCCGAACCTGATGCCGTCATAGATGGCGGCGTGGATGTTGCGCGAGGCGACCGCGTCGCCGATGCGGAACAGCACGAAGCCGCCTTCTGGATTGCGCTTGGGAAAGATGTCGCCACCACTCACCAGCCGTTCGTAGTCGACCGCACCGCCATTCTTCGACAGAGGCTTTAGCGATAGGTAGAGATCATCGAGCGGCAGCGTACCGTGCTCGACCACCACCTGGTCGACCCTGCGCTCGCCGCGCCAGCCATCGGCGAAATCCGAAGCCAGCTCTGCGATCAGTTGATTGCCCTCGCGCCGCACCGAACGCAGCCGCGTGTTGATGGTGATGGTGACGCCCTTTTCCTGAAAGGCCCTGATATAGGGCACATGGTTCATGCCGCCCATTTCCGGGGCAAAGAAACGCTCCGGCGATACAAGCTCGAGTTTCGAGCCGGCATTGGCGATCAGTTCGGCGGCGCCCATGCCCTGATGGCCGCCATTGTCGTCATAGAGCAGCACATTTTCGGCCGGCTTGACGCTGCTGGCCATGATGTCCCAACTCGAGGTGACAAGGTTGTCGCCGGCCGTCAGCGGCGGGTTCTGCGGCAGGCCGCCGGTAGCGACCACCACCACATCGGGCGACAGCGCCAGGACATCGTCTTTTTCCGCCCAAGTGTCGTAGCGGATCTCGACGCCGAGCCGGTCGAGTTCAGCCAGCCGCCAGTCGATGATACCGATCAGTTCCTTGCGGCGCGGGTTCTGCGTCGCCAATCGCACCTGGCCGCCGGCCTGGCTCGATGCTTCAAGCACCATCACCTTGTGGCCGCGCTCGGCCGCGACCCGCGCAACCTCCAGCCCGCCGGCGCCGGCTCCGACGACCACGATTTTCTGCTTCGGTCCTTCGGTCTTGACGATGATATGCGGGATTTCGGCCTCGCGGCCGGTCGCGGCATTGTGGACGCAAAGCGCTTCGCCGCCCTCATAGATGCGGTCGAGACAATAGGTGGCGCCCACGCACGGGCGGATCTCATGCTCGCGCCCCTCCATCACCTTTTTGATGATGTGCGGATCGGCGATATGGGCGCGGGTCATGCCGACCATGTCGAGCTTGCCGGTGGCGATGGCGTGGCGTGCGGTGGCCACGTCGGATATGCGCGCCGCGTGGAAGGTCGGGAATTTCGTCGCCGCCCTCACCTCTCCGGCGAAATCAAGATGCGGCGAAGAGCGCATGCCGGTTACCGGGATGACCTTGGTCAGCGCCGCATCGCTCTCGATCGAGCCACGAATGATGTTGAGGAAATCGACCTTGCCGGAGCCCGCCAGCCGCCTGGCGATTTCGATCCCCTCCGCCTTCGACAGGCCTTTTTCGAAATCTTCGTCGGCGACCATGCGGATGCCGACGACGAATTTGTCGCCGACAGCTGCCCGCACGGCATCGAGCACCATGTTGGTGAAGCGCAGGCGATTGTCCAGCGAGCCGCCGAATTCGTCGTCGCGATGATTGGTGGCCGGCGACCAGAAGCCGTCCATCAGATGGCCGTAGGATTCGAACTCGATGCCGTCGAGGCCGGCGGCCTCGCAGCGCTGGGCGGCTGAAGCATAGTCGGCGACGATGCGCTCGATGTCCCAGTCCTCGATCGTCTTCGGGAATGCGCGATGCGCCGGCTCACGCACCGGCGAGGCCGAGAGCACCGGCAGCCAGTCGGCCTTGTTCCAGCCGGTACGGCGGCCGAGATGGGTGATCTGGATCATCACCTTGCAGTCGTGCTCGTGGCAGGCGTCGGCGAGCTCGGCCAGCCACGGCACGATCCTGTCGTCATAGACATGCAGATTGCCGAAGGCGGCCGGGCTGTCGCGCGAGACGATCGCCGAGCCGGCGGTCATGGTCAGCGCCATGCCGCCCTTGGCCTTCTCTGCATGGTAGAGCCGGTAGCGCTGTTTCGGCATGCCGTCCTCGGAATAGGCCGGCTCATGGCTGGTCGACATGACCCGGTTCTTCAGCGTCAAATGTTTGAGCTGGTAGGGCTGGAGAAGCGGATCGTTGCTGGTCATCGTCTTCCTGCGGTTTCAAATTGTGCTAATGAGCGGCAAAATTCGTTTTCAAGCATGTCGTCCCGCACGCACTCCGGGCGCATGCGACAAGGATTGCGCCCATGATCGACACCAAAACTCTCACCCAGCTCGGCGCGCACGTCGAGACGCCACAAAGCCCCGAAGCAGCGGTCCTGGAGACCGTACCGTTTTCGCGTGGTGACGGACCGCCGGCGATCGTGCGCTTCACCTGTCCGGAATTCACCTCGCTGTGCCCCGTCACCGGCCAGCCGGACTTCGCCCATATCGTCATCGACTACGCACCCGATGCGGCTCTGGTGGAATCGAAGTCGCTCAAGCTGTTCATGACCTCGTTTCGCAACCATGGCGCCTTCCATGAAGACTGCACCGTCATGATCGGCCGCCGCATCGTGGCGGCAACCAAGCCGCTGTGGTTGCGCATAGGCGGCTATTGGTATCCACGCGGCGGCATTCCGATCGATGTGTTCTGGCAAACGGGCGCTCCGCCCGAAGGCGCCTGGCTGCCCGACACCGGGGTGGCGCCCTATCGCGGGCGGGGTTGAGCTCGCCCATCATTCGCACTGATATTGGCTGAGTGCCCATTCGCCGGTCACCGACAGCAGGTCCGATATCTTCCAGTCGCCGTCGACCCTCTTGAATTTCCATTCCAGCCGGTGCGGGTTGCCCGATATGACGAAGGCGACGATGACCTTGGCCTGGTCGCCGTTGATCGCCTCGAGCGTCTTCAGGCTCTTGTCGATCTCGGCCTTGTCGTAATCGGCATTATCGAGCGCCATGTTGGGGTCGAGGCACTCGCCCTGCCCGGATTTGCGCAAGGCGTCGCTCTTGTCGAGCACGGTTTTGGCCGGGTCGATGAAATGGCTTCGCTCGGCTGGATCGATCTCCAGCCCGACCTGATCGTAAAACGGCCGCACCACAGCGGTCGGCGAGCCCGGCTGGATCGGTGCGGCCGGCGCGGCTTCGGCTGGCGACCATCCAACAGGCGGCGTTGCCGGTTCCACTCCGGTTCCGGGTGCATTTGCGGGCGGAGCCCCGCTGTCGCCCGGCGCGGCGTCAGCCGGCGGCGCACCCAACAGGCCTTGCGCGGCGGCGCCGCTCAGAGCCGCCAGCAGACACACACCCGACAGGGCCAGCAACCGGCGATGGGCCATCGCTTCACTCCGGCGTCTGGCCGGCCATGCATTCCAGCGCACTGAGCGTCCAGTCGCTGGTCTTGGAAGCGATGTCCGATATCTTCCACTTGCCGTCGATCTTCTTGAGCGACCAGAGCATTTCACGTTTGGAATCATCGCCCTCGGAGAACAGGCTGAAGGATACCGTGACCTGTGCGTTATCGCCATCCAGCTTCTCAGACAGTTTCAGCGTTTTCGAGACGGTTTTCTGATCGAAATCCTGGGCGTCGAGACCAGGATCGAAATCGATGCAGGCGACCTGGTCCGGGTTCTTCTTCGTTGCCTGGTCGTTCAACTCGAACAGTTTCGTCACCGGTTCGGTGAACCGGTCCCGATATTGTTCGTCGGCCTCGAACTTGACCGCCGGGACATAGAAGAACTTCACCGCATCGGACGCCGGTCCGGCGACGGCGGCGGCCGGCAGGGCTATCGAAAGGGCGGCAACGAGCACTGTCAGTCTCATGCAGAATCTCCGGCTTTTGATGGCTTGAGCCTATCAATACCACGTATCCTGCATATCGGCTTTTTTGCGGCTCATGAAGTCCTGCAGCGCCTTGTTTCAGCCGTCCAGCCAGACGTTCTGAAGGTCCATCTCGAATGTCTGGTGGACACCATAGTTCTTCACCTTCTTGTTCTGGTGGCTGTAGAGCTTCTGCCAGAACGGCTGAATAATGACGCCCGAATCCTGCAGGATCTGCTCGACATCCTTCATGACCTCGCGTCGTTTCTCCACGTCGATGAGCGATAGCGCCTGCTTGAGCTTGGCGTCGAAATCGGGGTTGGAATATGCCGATTCATTCCAGGCCTCGCCGGTGCGATAGCCGAGCGCCAGCACCTGGACGCCAAGCGGGCGCATGTACCAGATCGTCATCGAATAGGGATATTTCGTCCAGTCGTTCCAGAAGGTCGAACCCGGCAGCACCGTGCGCTTCACCTTGATCCCGGCATCGCGCAGCTGGCCGGCAATGGCGTCGCCGGTATTCTTCTGCCAATCGTCCTCGATGGTGATCAGCTCATGCTCGAAGTCAGCCTGTCCGGCTTCCGCCATCAGCTTCTTGGCGCCGGCGGCGTCGCGTGTCTTCTTGGGCAGCGGATAGTATTCCGGATGGATCGGGGCAACGTGGTGGTTTTCACCAGGGGTGCCTCGCCCGGCGTAACCAAGTTGGAGGACCGCATTGTTGTCGACGGCCATTTGCAGGGCGTTGCGCACCCGCTTGTCGTCATAGGGCTTGTGGGTAATGTTGGTGCGCGCAACCAGCGTCGTCGCCGTCGCCACCTCCGATTTCACCAGATCCATCTTGTCGAGAATGTCGATGAAGTCGGCGGGCGACTCGAAATTGAGGTCGATCTCACCCGATTCGAACGCGTTAACGGTGGCGTTGAAATCGGTGCCGTAGTCGATGAACTCGACGCTGTCGAGCGGCGCTTCACCACCCCACCATTTGCCATTCTCACGACGCTTGACGACCGCCTTCTGGCCGACATCGTAGGAGACCAGTTCGAACGGTCCCGTGCCGATCGGCTTCTTGATCGGATCGGCACCATCGGCATCGAAGCTGCGATGGACGACGAGCGCCGGATAGTCGGTGAAATTCGGGATCAGTGAAATGTCTGGTTCGCTTAGCTTCAGCTTGACCGTGTTGTCGTCGACCTTGGTGATCGCACCATCCCTGGCCTTGCCGGTCTTTGTGTCGATCAGCGCGCCGACACGGGCGGCCATGGAATTGCCGGCGACATTCTTCTCGCACCAGCGCGTCAGATTGTGAGCGACGTCATCGGCGTTGAAGGCATCGCCGTTGTTCCATGTGATGCCCTTGCGCACATGCAGCACATATTCGGTGGCGTCGTCATTGATATCCCAGCTTTCGAGCAGAACCGGCTCGAAGGTGAACTGCCTGGTATAGCGGACAAGCGGCTCCAGCCAGCAACGCGAAATGTTCGCCAGTTCCACCCAGTCGTAAGTGCGCGGATCCTTCTGTCCCTTCACCGACATCGAGACGCGCAGCGTTCCGCCTTTCTTCGGCTCTTCGGCCAAGGCCCGATCCGGCACGGCAAGACCGATCATGCCATAGGCAAGCGCCGTCGATGCGCCGAAGGCGCTTGCCAGCGCCAGGAACTCGCGCCGGTCGACACGACCCGCGCGTGCTTCGACCGCCATTGCCTCGATAGCGCTCGGCACGCGATCGCCACTGCTTCTGAAGAATGCCATTTTTTCCTCCCGTCTGGTTCCCTTGATCTTGGTTCTTCGCGTCAACTGACGCTGTCCGGCAGCCTCTCCTCGCGCCGCGCGATGAAATCCATCAGGCCATCGGCGATGCCTTCATCGAGCTTCGGCTCCTCGTAATCCGCCAGCATGTTGCGCGCCTTCTCGCGGCCGCGCGTGTCGTGGTCCTTCGCCCCTTCCGCCTTCCACTGTTCGAACGAATTGAAGTCCATGATCGAGGGCATGAAGAAGGCGGATTCGAAATGTTCGAGCGTATGCTGGGTGCCGAGGAAATGGCCCTGCGGTCCCACCTCGCGGATGGCCGCCATGGCTTCCTTGAAATCGTCGAACGGCAGACCGCCGGCATATTTGTACCAGCCGATGAGCTGTTCGCAGTCGGTGGCGAATTTCGAATAGCCGCAGGTCAGGCCGGCCTCGAGCCATCCCGCGGAGTGCCAGATGTAGTTGGCGCCGGCGAGGATGGCGGCATGCATCAGCATGTTCGCCTCGTAACCCGCCTGGGCGTCGTTGAGCTTCGACCCGACATGAAAGCCGGACGTGCGCCACGGCAGCCGGTATTTCCGCGCCAAGGCTCCCATCAGATACATCATCTGCGCCGCCTCGGGCGTGCCGCCCATCGGAGCGCCGGTCTTCATGTCCACCGTGACCATGAACTGCCCGTAGATCTGCGGCGACCCTGGGCGCAGCAGTTGCGTGAAGGCGACGCCCGCCAGCGCTTCCGCATTGACCTGCGCAACCGCGCCCACGGCGGACGCCGAAGTCGAGGCGCCGCACAGTGCGAAGGGTGCGAGGATCAGCGGCTGGTTGCTTCGCGCATAGACCTTCATCGCGTCCAGCATGGTGGCGTCCCACACCAGCGGCGAATTGCAGTTGGTGATCGACACCAGGACCGGATTGTCGCGGACGTAATCCTCGCCGAACACGATGCCTGCCATCGCCATCGTGTCTTCCGCCCGCTCCTTGGACGTGACGATGCCCATGAACGGCTTGTCGGAATGCTTAAGCGCGGAATGGATGATGTGGAGGTGACGCTTCGGTACCGCGATTTCCATCGGCTCGCAAATGACCGAACTCGATGAATGCAGCGCCGGCGCCATGTAGGCGAGCTTGTGGAAATTGTTGAGGTCGGCCAGCGTGCCGTAGCGCCTGTTGTTGTCGAGATCGCGAACATAAGGCGCGCCATACATCGGCACGAAGATGGTATTGTTGCCGCCCACCCGCACCGTACGCTGCGGATTCCTCGCATTGAGCGTGAACTCCGACGGGACCTTCGATACCAGCTCCATCAGCAGGGCCCGGTCGATCCGCACACGAGTTTCCGAGACATCCGCGCCCGCCGCCTTCCACAGCGCGATAGCCTCGTCGTCGCGGAATTCGCATCCCACCTCTTCGAGGATCAGGAGCGACTCCTCGTGGATCAGCTCGACCGCCTCATCGGGGACCATCTGGTAGACGGGGATCTGGCGGACCAGGGTCGGGAACGACGTTACGGGGGCTCCGCGCAGCGCCTTGCGCCCCAGGCGGCCGCCACTGCGGCGGTTGGCATGTTCGGTCACTTCAGGGGCCGGTGCGTTCATGGCAACTCCATTCCACTCATGAAGGAGCCTAGCGCGACAAAATGGTGATGTGACGCTGGAAAATCCTGATCTCTTGTATAAGCTCAGCTTATGCGAAGCCTGCGCCACCTCCTGCCCTCGGCCGGCAGCCTGATCGTCTTCGAGGCGGCCGGGCGGCTTTCGAGCTTCACCGCCGCCGGCCGCGAGCTCGGCATGACGCAGGCCGCCGTCTCCTATGCCGTGCGCGGGCTGGAAGAGCAGCTTGGCGCCAAGCTGTTCCAGCGCCGCCACCGCCAGGTTCTCCTGACCGAGGCCGGCGAGCGCTTCCATGCCGATGTCTCGCTTGGGCTTTCGCATATCCGCAAATCGGCGGAGGATCTACGCCTGCAGGCGACCGGCGGTCATGTCACGCTGGCCGCCTCGACCGCGTTCGGTTCGTTCTGGATGATGCCGCGCCTGCAGCAGTTCCGCGACGAACTGCCGGGCATCGACCTGCGTATCCAGACCGCCGACCGCGACCTCGACATCATCGCCGAAGGCATTCCGCTCGGCGTGCGCGGCGGCGCGCCGCGGGACTGGCCGGACTATCACTCGTTGCCGCTGGCGGACGAGGAGATATTTCCCGTCGCCGGCACCAGCTATGCGGCAAAGTTCGGCCTGCCCAAATCCGCTGCCGAACTGGCCACGCACCGCCTCATCCATCTGGAGGAGCCGTATCGCGAGGCGGCCAGCTGGGACGAATGGTTCCAGTCGGCGGGCGCCAATCTCAGCGATACCGCGCGCGGCCTGCGCATCAACGATTACGGCCTGGTGATTCAGGGCGTCATGGAAGGCCAAGGCATCGCGCTCGGCTGGCGGCACCTCGCCGAGCGGTTGCTGGCGTCGGGCTTGCTGGTGCCGGTGACGGATCATGTGCTGAAGACCGGCAAGGCGTTCTATGTCGTCTGGCCGAAGAACCGGGAACTCAGCGACAACGCCCGCAAGGTGCGAGACTGGCTGGCGGCTCAGGCGTGAGGGGCAGTGCCTCCCTGTCCCTTGGAAGTCGGCGGGACAGCACCCCCCTCTGTCCTGCCGGACATCTCCCCCGCAAGTGGGGAGATTGGCAGTTCCAGCCTCGCCACCCTTCCTGCAGCGCTGCAGATTGGCGAAAGCCGTGGCGACATCCGATCTCCCTCCTTGCGGGGGAGATGGCCGGCAGGCCAGAGGGGGGTGCTGTCCTGCCAGCATCATCGCTATTCCGCCGACATCGAATGCTTTCTCATCGGCGTCGAATCCGCCTATAGTGGCGCCATGCCCATCCGCCAGCTTTCCGAAACGATGATCAACCAGATCGCCGCCGGCGAAGTCATCGAGCGTCCGGCGAGCGTGGTCAAGGAACTGGTCGAGAATGCGCTCGATGCCGGTGCTTCGCGCGTCGAGATCGTCACAGCCGGCGGTGGGCTGAACCTGATCCGCGTCACCGATGACGGCTCCGGCATTCCCGAACGGGAGCTGGCGCTGGCGATCGCACGACACTGCACCTCCAAGCTCACCGAGGATATCAACGACATCCGCTCGCTGGGCTTCCGCGGCGAAGCGCTGCCGTCGATCGGCTCGGTGTCGCGACTTTCGATCCGCTCGCGCACGGCAGCAAGTGACAGCGCCGCCGAGATCGGCATCGAGGGTGGCCGCGTCCTGCCTGTCAGGCCGGCGGCGGCCAATCGCGGCACCACGGTCGAGGTGCGCGACCTGTTCTTCGCAACGCCGGCCCGATTAAAGTTCATGAAGGGCGAGCGCGCCGAAAGCTCGGCCACCAGCGATGTGGTCAAGCGCATCGCCATCGCCTTCCCCGCCGTGCGCTTCACGCTGGCCGGCTCGGACCGCTCGACGCTGGAATTGCCGGCGGCGGATGACAGCGCGGAAGGCAGCCTGCGCCGTGTCGCCCAGGTGATGGGCGCCGACTTTCCGGACAATTCTATTGCCCTCGACGCGATGCGCGAAGGCGTGCATCTGACCGGCCACGTGTCGATCCCGTCCTTCACCCGCGCCAACGCGCTGCAGCAATATGCCTATGTGAACGGCCGCCCGGTGCGCGACAAACTGATCGCCGGCGCCATACGCGGTGCCTACGCCGACGTCCTGCCGCGCGACCGCCATGCGGTGACGGTGCTGTTCCTGACGCTCGACCCGGCCATCGTCGACGTCAATGTTCATCCAGCCAAGGCCGATGTGCGCTTCCGCGATCCCGGCCTTGTGCGCGGACTGATCGTCGGGGCAATCCGACAGGCACTGGCCGATGCCGGCGTCCGCGCCGCCACCACGGGGGCCGCCGGCATGATGGCGGCGTTCCGGCCAGGGGCCGCATCCTACGGCCACGGTGGAGCGGCAAACGGCCACCGCAGCTACGACGCGGCCTACCGCGCCTCGGGTCCGTCCGGCTTCGATCCCGCCCGGTCGTCGCAGCGGCCGCTCGATATGGGTTTCGAGGGTGCGGGCTTCCAGCAGCGCGGCTTGCATGAAAACGAGCAAGCGGCTTTCGATGCCGGTCCGCAGCATAGCGCCGATGCACGCGCAGGGCAGGATGAAGCGGCCGAGACGCTGCTCGGCGCGGTGCTGGGCGCGGCGCGCGCCCAGGTGCATGAGAACTACATCGTCGCCCAGACCAGGGATTCGCTCATCATCGTCGACCAGCATGCGGCGCATGAACGGCTGGTCTACGAGGCGCTGAAGAATGCGCTGCACTCGCGCCCGGTGCCCTCGCAGATGCTGCTTCTGCCCGAGATCATCGACCTGCCGGAGGAGGATGCCGAGCGGCTTGCGCTGCATTCGGAAACGCTGGCCCGCTTCGGTCTCGGCATCGAGCGCTTCGGCCCCGGCGCCGTCGCGGTGCGCGAGACGCCGTCGATGCTGGGCGAGACCAATGTCGGGCAATTGGTGCGCGACCTCGCCGACGAGATCGCCGACAACGACACGGTCGACACGCTGAAGGAGCGGCTGGACAAAATAGCCGCGACCATGGCCTGCCACGGCTCTGTGCGCTCCGGCCGCCTGCTCAAGGCCGAGGAGATGAATGCCCTGCTGCGGCAGATGGAGGCGACGCCCGGCTCGGGCACCTGCAATCACGGTCGCCCGACCTACATCGAACTTAAGCTGGCGGATATCGAACGGCTTTTCGGGCGGCGATAGCTGCGGACGGATTGCGGGCCATCGCTTCACCACTTGAGACCGGCAAGCCAAGGAGATCGGCCGACAATGCGGTCACCCGCGATTTTCGCCTGGCGGCCCGAGCAGCGCGATCGCAGCCGCCGCCAGCAGGAGGATCGCACCGGCGATTTCAGCCCAGCCGACCGCCTCGCCGAAGAGCCAGGCTCCGGCCGCTAAAGCGACGATCGGCGAAACGAAGGCGTAGAGCCCGGCACGGACGGTGCCCCAATCACGCATCAGCACGAGATAGAGCGTATAGGCGACGATCGTGCCAAACAGCGACAGGAACAGCAGACTGCCGATGGCGGCCGGCGTGTGCAGCGCCTCGAGCGTCTCACCCGAGATCGGCTCCAGCACGAGCGACAGCGCAAGCAGTGCAACACCGCCGATCGCAGCCTGGACCATTGTCAGCGCCAGTGGTTTGACCGCGCCCACCAGCGGGCGCGAAACCACGCTGCCGAAGCAATAACAGGCGGTCGCAACGACGATCGCAGCGAGCCCGATGCCGCTCGAACCGCTTCCCGCGCCAAGCCGCGTCCAGAACAGCCCAACCAGCCCGATGCTGCCGATAGCGAGCGCGGAAGCGTGGCGCCAGGTCGGTCGCTCCTCGCCGGTGAATGCGGCAATCGCGAACAGCAGGATCGGGATCAGCGCCAGGTTGACCAGCCCCGACAATCCCGAGGGCACGTGCTGCATTCCCCAGAAAAGCAGACCGTAGGTGCCGGTATTGACCAGCAATGCCGAGACCACCGTCCGCCCCGTTCGCCCGTGGGCGAATGCCGCGCCGGCTCCACGCACCGCTGTTGCCAGAAGCGCGGCGGTCAGCAAATAGCGCGCCGCCGCCAGCAGTAGCGGAGGCACGTCATTGAGACCGAGCTTGATCGCCGCCCAGGTCAGCCCCCAGATCAGCGACATCACCGCGAAGAAGGCGAGATTGCGAACCACCAGATTCGCCGCTCAGCGCAGTCCCTGACGATCGACAAGTATCCGGTGGATGTCGATCCGCTCCGGCAGCTCGATCAGGAACTCGGCATCGCGGTCCAGATGATGGACTTTGGTCGGTTCGCCTCTGGTAAAGGCCGTCATCGCTTGCATGTCGGCCCAATACGAGATGGTTGTGAACCACGTCTCGGCATCGCGGTCTTCGCGCAGCAATTGGACGCCAAGCGCCGTCTTCTCGAGGGGCGGAATACCCTCGGCACGCAGGTATGGCTCATAGGCGTCGGCGACGTCGCGGCGGGTGCGACCGCGCCAGATGCGCGCGATGGTCGGTTTGGTCGGCATGAGGTTCTCCTTCAGACAGGGGACAACAACTGAGCGCAGCAAGCGACGCCGGGTGAGATCAGCCGTGAACACGAGCCAGGAAATCGCGGACCAGCGGCAGCGCGTCGTCGAAATGTGTCTCGAGCAGCCAGTGACCCGCCCCCTCGATCAGATGCAGTTCCGCATCGGGCAGATCGCGATTATAGGCCTGCGCCGACGCCGCGGGCATATAGCCGTCCTCTGGCCCCCAAACGATCAGCGTGGGCGGGTGGTGTTCACGCAAATAAGCCTGGTAACGCGGAAACCAATTGAGATTGGCTTCCAGCTTCTCCATCAGACCGACGGCGATCTGCCGACGAACCGGCGTGTTCATCAATGGCCAGTGAAGGCTCCAGAGATCGGGCGGCACGCGGATTGCAACGTCGTCAGCCACTTCCCCGATGAACTCGCCCCGGAACCCGTCCTCGCTCACGGCGGCCTCGAGCGGACGGTGCTTGTCGGGCGACTTGTCGGTCCACCAAGCCTTGATCGTGGCGTATTTGGGTCCAAGCACGTCTTCGTAGATGTCGCCGTTCTGGATGATCAGGGCGCTGATCCGCTCCGGGTGCGAGATCGCATGCCGGAGTCCTATCTGCGAGCCATAATCATGCAGCCACAAGGCGTAGCGTTCGAGACCGAATTCACCGGCAAGTTTGGAAAGCACGTCGGAATAGGCGTCGAAATCATAGCCAAAGGCGGCCGGATCTGGTGTGCCACTGTATCCGAAGCCCGGCCAGTCGAATGCAATCGTTCGCCAGCGGTCGGCGAGCGCCGGCATCAGTCGGCGGAATTGGAACGAAGAGCAGGGATAGCCGTGCGGCAAGAGCAAGACAGGTGCTTCTGGCGGCCCTGCCTCGCGATAGAAAATGGATAGATCATCCAGTTGGATGCGTCGGTGCGTCGTTGCACCCGGCATTCGGACCTCCGTCGAATAAACACCGGCTAAACGCCTTTGACCGAGGGATCGTTCCGAATGAGGGAAGCGGACGGACGGCAATATTCATCTCTTCAAATTCACCACGATGACACCGCCCAGCGCCAGCGCGCCGCCGATTATGCCGAGCAGCGTCGGGACTTCGCCCAGCCAGAAGAAGCCGATCAGCGCGGACATCGGCGAGACCAGATAGAGGAAGTTGGAGGCACGTGCGGCGGGCAGACGCGACAGCGCGGTCGCCCAGGCGGCATAGGCGATCAGGCTGGGCACGATGCCAAGAAAGATGACGGCGCCGAGGCCTGCCGTGTCGGCAACCGCCGCCTGCGAAAAGGCCGACGGCAGGAAGGGCGCCAAGCATAGTGCGCCGAGCACCATGTTCGAAGCCGAAATGGTCAACGGATGATGGCGGGCAAACAGCGGCTTCTGGACGATAGTGTTGACGGCCGAGCACAAGGCCGAACCAAGCACCAGAAGAGCACCGGTGTTGAAAGACAGGCCATGCCCGTCGGCCATGGCGATGACGCCAATGCCGGCGAAGGAAATCACCGTGCCGGCCCAGGCCATGCCCGAAAAGCGCTCGCCCAGCAGGACCATCGCCATGATGGCGGTGAAGATCGGGCTGACATTGATGATGAAGCCGGCTGCACCGGCCGAGACGGTCAGTTCGCCGAAATTGAGCATGACGGTATAAAGCGCGACGAAGATGGCGCCGCCAAAGACAAGGCGCCACACTTCGTCGAGCCTGGGCAGCACCGGGCGCTTGACGGCCAGGAAGATCGCCGCCGGCACCGCGGCGATGGCAAAGCGCAATGCACCCAATTCCAGCGGTCCGAAGGCGGCGAGACCGGCTCGGATGGCGGGAAAGGCAGAAGCCCAGCCGACCACCGTCAGCGCGACAGCAATGGCTGCCGTGGTGTCCATCCGCTGTGTCGAATTCAACGTGCCCGTCATCGCGCTCATCTCACTGCCCTCGTATTCTTCGGTCCTGAGAGGCAGAAAACGCCATTTCAGGCCAGTTGACAAACGACCAAATCGAGGATCACCTGTGACTATGGATCACAGCTCGGACACAATGGTGCCGCTCGAGACGCTGCGCGCCTTCGATGCGGCGGCGCGGACAGGCAGCTTTTCGGCGGCCGCCGAAAAGCTCAATATCACCCATGGCGCCGTCAGCCGGCAGATCGCCAAGCTCGAGGACTGGCTGGGATTGAAAGTCTTCGACCGTGGTGCGCGCGGCGTCTCGCTGACGATCGAGGGGAACCGGCTGCATCTGCGCACGTCGGAAGCCTTTGCGCTGATATCGACCCATTCCGACCGCTGGGTCGAGCCGCGTGGCACCGCCGTGGTGCGGCTGACCTCGATCCCCTCGGTCAGCGGACTGTGGCTGATGCCGCGCATGGCGGCTCTGGAGAACAATCCCTCGAAGCTGCGCATCGTGCTCGATGTCGATATCCGCCAGGCCGACCTTGCCGATGAGGGCATCGATCTCTCCATCCGCTGTGGACGCGGCGGCATTCCGGGCCGCGTCTCGGTGCAGCTTTTCGAGGAACATGTCTTCCCCGTCGCGTCACCCGAGCTTGCCTGCGAGATCGGCCGCGGCGACCCTGCCCGGCTGCTCAAATATCCGCTGATCAACGATTCCGACGCGTCTGCCTGGCGCGCCTGGTTTGCCGCGCAAGGCATGGATTATCGCCCGCGCCCGCAGGACCGTCGCTTCGAGGACTACAATCTGGTGCTCGATGCCGCCGCCTATGGGCTCGGCATCGCGCTGGCACGCCCACCCCTGACCGGGCATCAATTGCAATCGGGCCGCATCACGCCCGTCGATGAGCGCACCGCGCTCAATCCGGTGTCCTACTGGCTCGACCGGCCGATCGGGCGGCCGCGTACCGCAGCCGCCGACCTCGCCCGCCGCATCGCGGCGGAGGCCGGGCTGGCGCCGGAAAAGATCGAGGCGTTCATCGAAGCCGAGCGGTAGGCCTTCCGCCGGGCATATATCGAGAACCAGCCGATTCGAAGCTCAGCGAAGCAACAACAGAACGAACCCAAGGATCACGGTTCCCAGCAAACCGGCCACTATCGAAACAAAGCCGACCTTCACCAGCAAGTGCTCAGGGTTCGGCGCCGCACCATGGGATTGATTGGCCGGCCTGTGCCTGCCCGCCAATGCACCCAAAGCGGCAGCGTTGCGCGGGACTGGAGCCTGCGGCGGGATAAGCGACAGCAATGACAGCCCCGCAACCCTGGCAGGAGCATTATCATTGGCCGTTGTCGAAGGCGGCAAGAAGGCTCGCGGCGTTTCGGCTTCGGGTTTTGCCTTTCTCGCCGCGATCGTTGCCAACGCCGCCTCTTCGCCCGTCTCAAGTTGGGCAAGATAGGCATCGACGATGCCAGCCGATGCGATCTGCTGCGATTTGACGGCCATTGGCGCGGCCGGCAAAGTCAACAGCGCTGGCGCTGTCTGTTGTGCGAGCAGAGACGGCGCCGGCGGTTGGACCAGCGCCTTGACCAGTGCCGTCATGACTGGATCAGCCTGCCCCGAGGGCACGGCCTGCGGCGTCATCACTTCCCTGAGCAAGGCGGGAAGACGAGTGGAGGAAATGTCCATTGCGGCCCACCAACACCATTTTTCCGCCTCACAATAAGCGTTCAGCATTGTCTCAGGCTTGTCGCATGCTTGACCTCGCCGGGAATTTATGGCGATGAAATCCTCATGAACCCTGGCGTCCCCGCATGATGAACCGTTTCGAAGGCCCCGGCGGCAAGGAAGCCCGCATCCGCTATCTGGATGGCGACTTCCAGGTTACCAGTCCCGGCGCGTTCGTGCGTTGCGCGGTGACAGGCGAAAGCATTCCGCTCGACGAGTTGAAATACTGGAGCGTCGCCAGGCAGGAGCCCTACATCAGCGCCACCGCCTCGCTGCGCCGCGAAATCGAGATGCATCCGGAGCTGCGTAAACGCGGTTAACCCTTCAGCTTGCGCTGGCGCCAGGCATCGAGCGTCTCGTCGATGATGCGCTCGGGAACGTGATCGAGTTCGAAGACAGTGTCGATCTCCAGCACCTCGAGCCGGTCGAGAAAGTCCTGTGAGGCGCCGTGGCGCAGTCGGGCGGCGTCCTTGGCGGTGGTGATGAGCACCAGCCCTTCGGCGCGTGCGGTCGCCACCAACTCGGCAAGTTCGTCCTCGGCATAGAAATGATGGTCCGGAAACGGCCGCGTCAACGCCAGTTCGCCGCCGGCTTGGCGCACCGTGTCGAAGAATTTCTCGGGATGGCCGATACCGGCGAAGGCGAGGAACCGCTTGCCGGCAAGCCCTGCCTTGCCGCTTGGCTCTGTATGGGCCTCGAAGATCGGCCGGCCGGCGCGTGCCGCCTGGCGGACCACGCTGTCGGCGGCAGTGCCCTCGCCCATTTTCAACAGCCCGCTGGTGAAGACCAACTGGTCGACGATTTTGGCCCTGAGCGGCCCGCCCGGAATGACGCGGCCATTGCCGATCCCATAGCGCGCGTCGACGACGACCAGCGCGTAGTCGATGTGGATGCGGGCGCTCTGGAAGCCATCATCCATGATCAGGAAATCGCAGCCATGCCGTTCCAGCAGCAGCCGGGCGCCGGCGGCACGGTTCGGCGTCACCGCCACCGGCGCGTGTTCGGCGAGCAGCAGCGGTTCGTCACCGACATGCCTGGCACTGTCATGGTCGATATCGACCACGTGAGGCTCGGCGAACGAGCCGCCATGGCCGCGCGACAGGAAGCCTGGTTTCAGATGCATTCGCTTCGCCTGCTCGGCGAGCGCGATGGCCACCGGTGTCTTGCCGGTGCCGCCAACCGTGAAATTGCCGATGCACAGAACGGGTGCCTCGATCTTCTCGCGCTTGGCCCGCCGCATGCCGCGGCCGGCGGCGGCCGCATAGATGGCCGATAGCGGCGACAATGCCAGGACCCGCCAGTCCGGCTCTTCCCACCAGAATGGTGGTGCTTCGGAGGCCACGCTAGCGACCGTTCGCGCCCTTCAGGCGCGACTTGACGACCAACGGCTGGATGTAGGGCTCAAGCGATTTCAGCGTGCGCGCCAGCGCGCCACGCATCTCGTCGACGGTCGCCACACCCGCCGCCATCATCTCGTGGCGCGCCACTTCGTTGGTCAGGAGGAAATTGACGGCGCCGGCCAGCATGTCGCGATCGCGCACCAGCTTGGCGCCGCCGCTGTCGAGCAGACGCTGGTAGGCCTCGCGAAAATTCTGCACATTGCGCCCGGCGAGAACCGCGGTGTCGAGCATGGCCGGTTCCAGCGGGTTCTGGCCACCCTCGGAGGTCAGCGAGCGGCCGACGAAGGCGATTTCGGTCAGCCGGAGATAGAGCCCCATCTCGCCGATCGTGTCGCCGAGCAATATATCCGTGTCGGCAGCTATCCTGTCGCCCTTGCTGCGCCGCGCGACCTTCAGGCCCATGCCGGAAATCTGCGCCGCAAGCGCCTCGCCGCGATCGGGATGACGCGGAACGACGATCGTCAGGAGACCATGATGGCGTTTGTGCAGCGTCGCGTGGACTTCAGCCGCGACCACTTCCTCGCCGTCATGTGTCGAGATCGCCGCCCAGGTCGGGCGCGTGCCTATCTGCCGCCGCAGCGTCGCCAGCGCCCGTTCGTCGACGGGCGGCGGCGAGGTATCGACCTTGAGATTGCCCGATACGGTGACCGGCCGGGCGCCGAGCGCCAGAAACCGCTCGCCATCGACATCCGACTGCGCCACGACGTGAGCCAGGTTCTCGAACAACGCCTCGGCGATGTTGGCCCGTTTCTTCCACGACTTGAACGAGCGGTCGGACAGCCTGCCATTGACCAGCACCTGCGGCACGCGGCGCGCGCCAAGCTCGAGGATGGTCATCGGCCAGATTTCGGATTCGGCGATGATCGCCAGATCCGGCTGCCAGTGATCGAGGAACCGGCTGACCGCCGGCTTGAGATCGAGCGGTACGTATTGGTGGATGATCCGGTCACCGAGACGCTCATCGGCGACCTGCGCCGAGGTGACCGTGCCGGTCGTCAGCACGATGTTGACGCCGTAGTCGAGAATGCTTTCGACCAGCGGCACGACGGCGATGGTCTCGCCGACGCTCGCGGCATGGATCCAGATCACCGGCCCGTCGGGGCGCGCGCGGCCGGCGACGCCATAGCGCTCGCGGCGGCGGTAGCGGTCTTCCTTGCCGCGTGAGGTGCGCCAGGCCACATAGGGCCCGACCAGCGGATAGGCGGCCGCACCCGCGAAACGGTATGCCGACAGCATGGCTCGCGCCCAGCGGCCGCTCATCGCGGGGCATCCACGAGACGGTAGGCCTCGGCGGTCGCGGCATTGAGCGCGGTCGTCACTTCCTGGCGCTTGCGCTCCATTTCGGCGTCATCGGCGCCGGCCGCCACGAAGATCGGCTGGCCGATGACGATCGACGAACGGCCGAACGGCAGGTTGATGGTGGTCCTGTCCCAGCTCTTCTCCAGCACCTTGCGACGGCTGGTGGTGATGGCGACAGGCACAAGCGGCCGGCCCGAGAGGCGCGCCAGGAGAACGATGCCAAGCCCTGCGTCTCGCGGCGTGCCGTGCGGAATATCTGCGATCATGGCGACGTTCTTGCCGACGGCGAGCGACTTTTTCAGGGCGATAAGCGCTTTTGCCCCACCCTTGTCGAGGTGCCTGGCATTCTCCCGCCCGCCGGAGCCGCGCACCGCCTCGATGCCGAATTTTTCCAGCATCAAAGCGTTGAGCTCTGCATCGGCGCTGCGCGAAACCATGGCGACCAGCGGCTTGCGCTTGGGGTAATAGGCCGGCGTCAGCAGATGCTGGCCGTGCCACAAGGCGATGATGCCAGGCTCGAACTCGGTATAGGCACCGCCCGAAAACCGTGCCGATCCCTCGACGACGCGATTGGTAAGGCGCACGAAGCGCACGAACTGAGCGAACAGGCTGGCGATGGCGTTCTTGACGAATCGCGACTGCGCCAGCGGTTGGCGAATCTTGCGCCAGAAGGCCTTGGTCGTGCGGCTGCGTCCCCTGCCCGTGGGCGCGGCATCGCTTGCTGGCCCTTTCGCCAGGTCATGCTCCATCGAAGTCAACCGGCAACCTTGTTGTCGGGGTCCAGCAGCCGGTGCAGATGAACGACGAAGTAACGCATGTGGGCGTTGTCCACGCTGGCTTGCGCCTTGGCTTTCCACGCCGTGTGCGCGGATTGATAGTCGGGATAGATGCCGACGATATCGAGGCCCTCGAGATCGCGGAATTCGGTGCCGCCAAGCTTCTTGAGTTCGCCACCGAACACCAGATGCAAAAGCTGTTTCTTTCCGTCTTCCGCGGCCATGTCGGTCCTTCACATATCGTGAGTTTGTCACAGGTCTAGACCAAAGCCGCCAACTTTGGAACCTTTAGGGCGAGATGAATTCATCTCGCCGGGGAAAACGCCTTCACGCGTCCAGGCCGGCGATGACGCCAGCGAGCACGGCCAGCAATTCACCGCTGCCGGCAGCAAGGGCGCCGTGACGGGTCACCTCGCCGGCATAGAGCGGAGCGCGACCGTGCTGGTCGAGCAGCTGGCCGCCGGCCTCGCGCAGGATGAGGTCGGCCGCCGCAATATCCCAGTCATGCGCATTCGGCTTGACGAAAGTGGCATCCAGCGCGCCATTGGCGATCATCGCCAGCCGATAAGCCAGCGAAGGGCTGTAGGGCGCTCGCTTCAGCCGCGCCTGCCATTCGGCCGGCATCAGGTCGGTCAACTGCTTCAGCCCGGAAATCTCGGCTGTTTCCGCCAGCTTGCGAACCGCAATGCGCTTGCCGTTGCGGAAGGCGCCCTGGCCGGGCAGCGCCCAATAGGTCTCCTCCATCGCCGGGCATTCCAGCACGCCGGCCAGCGTACGGCCACGCTCGACGACGGCGACGCTGACGCACCAGGTGCGCTGGCCTTCCAGAAAACCGCGCGTGCCGTCGATCGGGTCGACGACGAAGGTGCGGCGTGCCGAAAGCCGGACCGGATCGTCGACCGTCTCTTCCGACAGCCAGCCATAGTCCGGCCGCGCCGCCAGCAGCGTTTCGCGCAGATAGGCGTCGGCGGCATGGTCGGCCTCGCTGACCGGCGATGTGCCGCCCTTCATCCAGACTTGCGGGCTGTTGCCGAAGTAGCGCATGGCGATGAGCCCCGCCTCGCGGGCAGCATCGCGCAGCAGCGGCAAGTCCCCAGAGGCGCCGGAGATGGCCCCGGCTATGGTCAGGTCATGCTCCGGCAAGGGTCATGCCTTCGATCAGGAGCGTCGGGGCGGCGGTGCCGAAATTGCGGTCGAGGTCATCGGCCGGCACCATGTTGAGGAACATCGTCTTCAGGTTCGAGGCGATGGTGACCTCGGCGACCGGATAGGCCAGTTCGCCATTCTCGATCCAGAAGCCCGAGGCGCCACGGCTGTATTCGCCGGTGACCATGTCGACGCCCTGGCCGAACACTTCGGTGACGTAGAAGCCGGTCCTGAGCGATTTGATCAGCTCTTCCGGCGACCGCTCGCCCGGTTCGATGGCGAGATTGGTGGAGGATGGCGTCACGGAGGAGCCGCCGCGCGCGCCGCGGCCGTTGGTGACGAGGCCCAGTTCCCTTGCAGCCGAGGTCGACAGGAACCAGTGGTTGAGCACGCCTTTCTCGACCATCAACAGCTTTTCGCCCTCGACGCCCTCGCCGTCGAACGGCCGCGAGGCCTGGCCACGCCGCCTGAGCGGCTCATCGGTGACGGTGATGGCGGACGCGGCCACCTGCCTGCCCATCATGTCACGCAGGAACGAGGTCTTGCGCGCCACCGAGGCGCCGTTGATGGCGCCAGCAAGATGGCCGGCGATGCCGCGCGCGACGCGCGGGTCGAACACCACGTCGACCGGCCCGGTCGCTGCCTTGCGCGCGCCGATGCGGCGCACCGCGCGTTCACCGGCCTTGCGGCCGATGTCCTCGGGCGCATCGAGATCGGCAAAGTGCTGGCGCGAGGAGAATTCATAGTCGCGCTCCATGCCGGTGCCCTCACCGGCGATGACGCTGGCCGAGCGCGAGAAACGCGAGCCGACATAATGGCCGAGGAAGCCGTGCGAGGTGGCCAGCACCAGGCCGCCGAGGCCGGCACCGGCGCTGGCGCCGGCCGAATTGGTCACGCCCTTGACGCCAAGCGCTGCCGCCTCCGCCGCCAATGCGGCTTCCTTCAACTGGTCGGCGGACACCACGGTGGCGTCGAACAGATCGAGATCGCGTGTCTGTTTGGCCAGCAATGCCGGGTCGGCCAACCCCTGATAGGGATCCTCAGGCGAGACTCTCGCCATGGAAACAGCGCGTTCGGCCAGCGTTTTCGGGTCGGACGCCGCTGTCGCCGAGACACTCGCCACGCGGCCGCCGACGAAAACACGCAGCGCGACATCCTCGCTCTCGGAGGCTTCGGTAGCCTCGACTTTGCCGAGACGCACCGACACGCCGGTCGAGCGGCCGCGCACGGCCACGGCGTCGGCGGCATCGGCGCCGGCCTTCTTGGCAGCCTCGACCAAGGCCGCGACGCGGTCGGTCAATTTTGCTGCGTCTGATATATCGGTCATGCCTGAAATCCTGCTGGTGCGGCCGGTGTGCGGCCGTTGCCCACCCATCTATTGTTCCGGTCCGGCTTGTGCAATGGCATAGGCTTCAATCAAAATGCAGGGTGGGCGGTTCAAAACCGCGAACCCTGTGACGCAAAATCGGTTCGCAGCTTGCACGGAGCATTTCGATGACGCCTTTCCATCTCGCCTTCCCGGTCCGTGATCTCGATGAAACCCGCGTTTTCTATGGCGAGGTGCTGGGCTGTGCGATCGGCCGTTCATCGGCGACCTGGGTCGATTTCGACCTTTACGGCCACCAGATGTCGGCGCATCTGCGTCCGCAGGCCGCACAGGCCCCCAGTGACGGCAAGGTCGACGGCATTGTCGTGCCGATCCCGCATTTCGGCGCCGTGCTCTTGATGGACGACTGGCAGCGCCTGGCGACGCGGCTGGAGGCGCGTGACGACATCGACTGGCTGGAACGGCCGATGGTGCGTTTCAAGGGCGAGCCCGGCGAACAGGCAACGCTTTTCATCCGCGACCCCTCGGGCAATGCCCTGGAATTCAAGGGTTTTCGCTCGCTGGAGCAGGTTTTCGCGCACTAGCTCAGATCGGGGGCATCCGTCGATCAACGGCCGAAACGGCCCGCCGCGAAAGGTGCGAGCCGAGCCGGACCGCCGCGTCCGCCGATCAAGTCGGCGACCAGCCGCGCGGTGATCGGAGCCAGCGTCAGGCCGAGATGGCCGTGCCCGAAAGCATGAATTACGCGGGAGCTGCCGCGCGAAGCGCCGATGACCGGCCTGGAATCCGGCAGGGACGGCCGGAAGCCGAGCCATTGCGAGGCAGGCGAGCCGAGCCCGGGAAAAATTTGCCTGGCGCCACGGTCAAGCAGTGCCAGCCGGCGCGGATTTGGCGGCGCGACCAGGCCGCCGAGTTCGACGGTGCCGGCGACCCGCAAGCGGCCAGCCATCGGCGTCAGGTAGAAACCAAGATCGACGGGACAGACAGGTCGGTTGAGCAGCGGCGCGTCGGTGTGGAATTCGAGATGATAGCCGCGCTCGGTCTCGAGCGGAATCCTGTCGCCGGCCTGCGCGGCCAGTGCGCGCGACCGTGCACCGGCGGCGATCACCACCGTGCCAGCCTTGATGCGAACGCCGGGTCCGCTGAGCTGGACACCGTCAGCCTCGACCTGCAGTCCGGTGATCTCAGCCTGCTTCACCGATGCACCACGGGCACTCACCGCGCCCAGCAACCGCCGCATCACCATTGCCGGATCGGTGACATTGATCGAGTCGGGAAAATACACGCCATGCGCTGCTGTCGCCGGCAGGCCCGGCTCAAGCGCCGCCACCTCTTCGGGAGTCAGCACCTCTTGGCGGATGCCAAACCCAGCGCGCATTGCCCGGCCGCTGGCGCCAGCGGCAAAATCGCTCTCGCGGCGATAGAGGTAAAGACAGCCATTGCGGCGCAGCTGGTCCTCCAGGCCGGCCTCCCCGGCCATGTCTTCCCAGGCCGGGAGGGCGTCGGCCAGCAGTCCGGCGAGCGCCAGCGCATTGGCCCGGGTGGCCGCCGGCAGCGATTGCCGCATGAACCGAACGAGCCATGGCGCCAGCTGCAGCAGCGCCGGCCAGCGCAGCGAAAACGGGCTGTCGGGATCAAGCAGCAGCTTTGGCAACGCCCGCAGCACCGCAGGAGTGCCGACCGGCATGCAGGCATATTCGGCGATCGTTCCGGCATTGCCTGATGACGCGCCGGAGCCCGGCTCGTTCGGATCGATGAGCAGGACTTCGCGGCCGTCCGCGACAAGGCGAAGTGCCGTCGCCAGCCCGACAACTCCGGCGCCGACAATGGCGATTTCGACCGTTTCAGAAGCAGCCACTGTAGATCTTCCGATTGACCTTGAAATCCAGTACCGATCATGTGGTCTCTTGGTTCGGGGTCACGGTCCAGTCTTGATCCCTGGAATCGAATAGGCCAGATCTTTCCGCGCCTCAGGCAACAGGCGTCCAGATCACGTCCTCGATTTTTTGCGCGCCTGTCGCCAGCATGACGAGCCGGTCGAAGCCGAGCGCGATGCCGCTGGCCGGCGGCATGATGGCAAGCGCGGCGAGGAAATCCTCGTCGAGCGGATAGCGCTCGCCATAGATGCGCTGTTTCTCATCCATCTCGATGATGAAGCGCCGGCGCTGCTCCTTGGCGTCGGTCAGTTCGCCAAAGCCGTTGGCGAGCTCGACGCCGCAGCAATAGAGCTCGAAACGCTCCGCCACGCGCGGGTCGCGTGGGCTCGGCCGTGCCAGTGCCGCCTCGGCCACCGGATATTCGCACAGGATGGTCGTTCGTCCCTGCCCGAGGAATGGCTCGATTTTTTCCACCATCACCCGGCTGAACAGGTCGGCCCAGCTGTCGTCGGGCGCGGTACGCATGCCGGCCCGGATCAAGGCGGCGTATAGCGCGTCGCGATCGGTGCTGCCGTCGGCGGCGACCGTGGCCAGCAGATCGATGCCGGCATGGCGAGAGAAGGCATCTGCCACCGTCAGCCGTTCCGGCTCGGCGAACGGATCGCAGTCGCGGCCACGAAACGAGAAAAGAGTAGCCCCTGCCCTTGTCGCGGCCAGCGCCAGGAAGGCCGCGCAATCCAGCATCAGGCTCTCATAGGCTTCGCCCACGCGATACCATTCGAGCATGGTGAATTCGGGATGGTGCAAGGGGCCGCGCTCGCGGTTGCGATAGACCGGACCGAAGCTGAAAATGCGCTGCTCGCCGGCGGCGAGCAACTTCTTGCAGGCAAACTCCGGCGAGGTGTGGAGATAAAGCGGCGCCCTTGCGCCGTCCGGCCCGATCGCATCGGTGGCGAAAGCCGCCAGATGCGCCTCGTTGCCGGGCGAGACCTGCAGGGCCGCCGTCTGCACCTCGACGAAATCATGGGCGGCGAACCAGTCGCGCAGGCTGGCGGCGATGCCGTTGCGCAGCATCAGCCGCGGGCGGCGGTCGGCATGAACGTCAGGCGTCCACCAGGGCGAAGCTTCGGTCATGCGGCTCGGATCATGGTGGAAGGGGGCTGGCGGTGGCGGCCAAGATGCGGTAGGCCCCCATCCAGCGCCGCACAAGCCGGCAAACGCCAGTCAACTCTTCTTGCAGGATTTAAAACCGTGGTGAAAGTCATCGCCAGTTCGCTCCGCAAAGGCAACGTCGTCGACAAGGACGGCAAGCTTTATGTGATCCTCTTTGCCGAAAACATCCACCCAGGCAAGGGCACGCCTGTAACGCAGCTCGACATGCGCCGCATCGGCGACGGGGTGAAAGTTTCGGAGCGCTACCGCACCACCGAACAGGTGGAGCGCGCCTATGTGGAAGAGCGCGAGCATACCTTCCTCTATCGCGACGGCGAAGGCTTTCATTTCATGAACCCGGAAAGCTACGACCAGGTCGCGGTGTCGGAAGCCGTGGTCGGCGACATGGCGCCTTACCTGCTGGAAGGCATGGCCGTGCAGGTGTCGCAGTTCAACGGCATTGCTATTTCCCTGGTGCTGCCGCAGCGCGCCACCTTCGAAGTGGTGGAAACCGAGCCGACGACCAAGGGCCAGACGGCCTCGTCATCCTACAAGCCGGCCGTGCTGTCCAACGGCGTGCGCACCCTGGTGCCGCCGCACATCGCGCCGGGCACCCGCGTGGTGGTGATGACGGCCGATGGGGCTTATGTGGAGCGCGCGAAGGACTGAGGGCTGCTTTAGCTTCAGGGCGAAGGCGGTTATTCCTCAGCGAGCGCTTCGCGCCATGAGCGGCACCTTAGGGCCGGGGATCGAATGACCGCCGTGGGGCCGGTTGCTGACCGGCAGCTTTCCGGCGTTCGGCCGCAAAAATGGACATCGGACCCTTGAGGGGCGGATCCGCCCCGCTTCGCCAAATTTAGTGAAGTGATGACACAATATGAGTTGCCAAAAGAGGCGCGGCGCCTCATCATAGGCTGATGAGGCGCACGTGACTGGTCCTGAAATGAAAGATCTGCGGCAGCGGGCGAAGCTATCGCAGGCCCAGTTAGCGTCAGCGATCGGCATGTCGCGGGAAAGCATCGGGCGCATCGAGCGAAGCCGGGAAACTGTCGAGAAGCGGACCGAGCTGGCGGTGCGCTACATCGCCGAATACGGAATTGCCGCAGACCGGTCGCTTTCGCAGGTTCATTCTGATGTCGCGAACGTGCTTGACGACGCTGCCGTACGCGCAAGCCCATCGATCCAACGCACCGACAAGCTGAAGGCCGCGCTTGAGAGCTGGACCGCAGCGGGTGGAAGCGATACTGGCCGGCAGCTAATCTATCGCGCGCAAGGGGTGATCGGTCAGATCAACGTGTCAGATGCGCGAGACCCCACCTTTGCTCGGACGATGAGCGACCTGACTCAAGTCAAGCTCGAGTGGGCGGCTCTTAAGGCATGACCAACATCGCAGCGTCGACTCCCTGTCTCGGCGAAGTGTCCAGGACGCCAGAGCCGGCGATTAAATTCGGCGAGTTCATCGCCAGTGCAGTAAAGACTGCCAGCGGCGAGATCGGCGATAAGTCTCCCGTTACGATCTCACACCCACTGCTGAACGGTGTGCCTTACGCGACCTTTCGCCGTGAAATAGACATCGAAACGCGACGTGAGCTTGGTGCCTTCTTCTCGAGCGACGACATATCGAGGAGCTTGGCGATTCAGCTGGCCGAAATGCTCGATGCGGATTCCCTCGTGCTTGATCCAAGCTGCGGAATCGGCGACCTGCTGCTCGCGCGAGCTGCAATTCTTCCTCTGGGAGCGAATTTAGAGGCAACACTAGCGCTCTGGGGTGAACGACTAGCTGGCTTTGATATTCGCAAGGACCTAGTCGATCTGTGCAAGGTTCGGCTGTGCATGCTGGCGCGGGCGCGTGGTGGGTTCACGGATCAAACCGATCCTCTGGAAGCATTTCCACAAATCGTTGCACAGGACATGACGGCGCCTGAAAGTCGTGACCTGCTATGGCGTGCCGACGCGATCCTGTTCAACCCGCCGTTCGGCAAGACAACTTGGCCTAAGAGGCTCGATTGGGCATCAGGCGAGATCAACGCCGCCGCGATCTTCCTTGATCATCTCGTTGCATCGGTACGGCCGGACGTGCCGATTGCCGCCGTGCTTCCCGAAGTGCTCCGATGCGGATCGCGCTACAATCGATTCCGCACTCGCCTATCGAAGTTCGGCTACTCGGGATCGTTCGAGGTGCACGGCCGGTTCGATTCATGGACCGATGTCGACGTCTTCTCGACCCTGCTCTCTCGCTCGGAAACTCCCAGCTCGCTATGGACGGCAACCAAACCACATGTCCTTACGACGGTAGACGACCTCTACGAAGTGCGCGTTGGCTCTGTCGTGCCCCACCGCGATCCGGTGAGCGGCCCTTCCCGAGCCTATATCTGCGCCAAAACAACGCCAGCCTGGCATGCGGCGTTTATGCCGCCGGTCCGTCTGGCCTATTCCGGCAGGGTTTTTTCTCCTCCGTTTGTTGCGATCCGGCGCACTTCGAGCCCGAGCGACAAGTTTCGCGCCGTGGCGACGGTAATCGTCGGTGATGAAGCCGTCGCGGTCGAGAACCATTTGCTTGTCGCGATGCCGCGCGAAAATGGCCTGGCGGCGTGCGAAGCGCTTGTCGCCGTGCTTCGATCTCCGGAGACTAATAGTCAGTTGAACGAGCTGATGCGATGTCGACATCTGACGACGGGTGCGATTAAGAGTTTGCGCTGGATAGCATCCGATGAGTGAGCGACTGCGCTTTTCCCCTTCGATCCTCTCGCGGCTCGGCGAAGAACTCGTGCCGGATGCGGACCAAGGCGTCATCGAGCTGGTCAAGAACGCCTATGATGCCGATGCTACGCGGTGCTGCGTCGAATTAATTCGGACCGGCGATCCCGGAGGCGACATTAGCGTAGCGGACGACGGCGTCGGGATGAACGAAGCCGACCTAAAGCAAGGCTTCTTGATCGTCGGACGATCGCGCAAGGATGCTGCGTCGCTCACCCGCTGCTTTGAACGCGTCCCGGTTGGCGACAAAGGCCTTGGGCGCTTGTCTGCGCTTCGTTTGGGGCATCGTGTTACCGTCATCACCCGACCTCGCGAGCAGCCCGGGGTTGAACTGCGGCTTGAACTCGATTGGGATGCGTTCGACGTTGCGGAGGCGGTCGAGGATGTGGAAATCCCGATCAAGATCGCCGTCTCAGACAAACCTTCTGGTACCGAGATCCGCATCCGGCGCCTGAGATCGGCGTTCGGATTCGGTATCGCCAATAAATTGGCGCGGAACCTGTTACTGCTGTCCGATCCATTTCGCGATTCAGATGACAGTGGGATCATTGCTGGCGATCCGGGTTTCACTACCGAACTGCACGCACCCGAGTTCAAGGATCTCCAGTCGAAAGTCGAGGCCTCCTATTTCAAGGATGCCGATTTTAGGATCGTCGGCGAACTGCTCGCAAATGGAGAGGCCGTCTTCTCGCTCCTCGATTGGAAAGGTGCCATTCTATACTCGGCGCCCGGTTCGCGAACGTATGCGGCCCCGCCATTACGTTTCGACCTGTGGCACTTCGTTCTCGAGGCCTCGCGTTTCTCGAACAAAAGCTCGACGCTTCCCGAGGTCCGTGCGTGGCTAAAGCATATCGGCGGCGTACATATTTACCAAGATGGGCTTCGTGTGCCGCCCTATGGCGGCCCGGGAAACGACTGGCTTGATATGAACCTGTTGCGAGTGCGCAGCCCCGAGCTGCGCCCTGGCACCAACAGCGCGATCGGACGCGTCTCGGTGTCGAATGTGTCCGGCGCGCTCGTACAGAAAACGGATCGCGTCGGATACTTGGAAAACGCTGCTTTCCAGGAATTGCGTCAATTCTGTATCGATGCCCTCGATTGGTCGGCAAAGGTGAGAGTCAGCGAGCGCGAAGCCAAACGCCGCGCGGAACGCGCCGACGTAAGCAAGCGCGCCGAGAAGGCAAATGCATCGCTGGACGCAGTTTTGGCCAAGGCCGTTCCAGTCACCCAGCGTAAGGAAGTCGATGTTGCGATCGCGCGTGTATTCAAGGCGAACGAACGCGAGACCAAGGTACTCCGCGAGGAGTTGCAGCTATACCGATCGCTCGCAACGGCGGGTATGACGTCGGCGGTGTTCGCTCACGAGATCGGGCGGCCGCTGGAACTACTCGACACTAATCTCGCCTCTCTCGTGAAGATGATCCCGAAGGAGCGACGCGATGACGCGGAGCGGCGCGTTGGCCGAATTGAGCGATCGAGTGCTAAACTGAAGTCTTTCGTGTCGATCCCGCTCAAGCTGTTGGCGAAGGGAAAGCGTCGTTCTGGGCGCATCAACATCAACGACTGTGTCAACAATCTGATGGGATTGCTCGAGCCGATTCTCGAACACTTCAACGTTGTGCCCAAGGTCGACCTCGGCGCCGGCAAGGTCGCCGTCAACGGCAGCGAAGCATTGATCGAGGGCATTCTTCTCAACCTGATCACTAATTCGATCAACGCCTTCCAACGGCGTGGCTCGGACGCCACGGATCGCGTGATAAACGTCACGACTGCTTATGACGGCGACGTATTGATCATGATCGAGGACAACGCCGGCGGTATCAAAGATCTTGATGTCTCCGAGATCTTTCTGCCCGGAGTTACCAGCTCAGCCGAGGGAACGGGATTTGGTTTGACGATCGTGCAAGATTCTGTGTCGGATATGGGCGGAAAGATCGACGTCGACCCACTTACGGCATTCGGCGGCGCGCTGTTCACCGTCAAGCTACCACCAATGCGCGTCTTGCTGGGATAATGTGATGCTGGCGCTCAATGACCGTGTAGCCGTAATCGATGACGAGCCGGATGGGCGCGACACGATCATCGATTTGCTGGGCGAACAGCATTTTGAGCCGATCGCAATCATGGGACCATTTGGCAGCGACATTGACCGGCTTATCGCTGAGGTGGAAAAGGCCGACCCCGGTTTCGTGATCTGCGATCATCGCCTGACTGCCAAGCAGTACGCCACCTTCACCGGCCTTCAGGTCGTCGAACGGCTGATAGAACGCAAGCGACCCGCGATGCTGCTCACGACATTTCAGGAACCCGATCTTATTGAATTACGCGCTGCGCGTCCGCGCGTGCCCGTGATCAAGGGCCGCGACGGGTTCAGTTTCGAGGAGGTTTCACGGTTGCGCGAGATCGTCCGGCTCGAAATCGCCGATCAGCCGGTCAATAGCCGGAAGCCCCATCGGGTCATTTTGCGCGTCGAAGGCGTCCGGACGAGCGACATCGAAATCGTCGTGCCGTCGTGGAACCGCAACCACGCATTCGTCCTCCCGAAGTGGCAAATTGCCGATGCGGTTCGCGAAGCTGTTAAGAAAGGTGATTACCTCCTTGGTGATGTCAACATTGGCGCACCGAGCGAGGATGAAATATACTTCGACAATGTGAATGAGATTGTCGAAGATATTCGAGATCTGTCTTGAGCGATGTGCTGATCCTAGATGTGGCGCACGGCAATTGCGCGATAGTGCAGAATGCCGGAATGGTCGCCGTTATCGACGCGCCGGTTGGTTCAGCAATTCTCGACACCCTCGATCAGCTCGGTATAGCGCACGTCGAACATGCGCTGATCTCACACTCAGACGCCGATCACCTCTCCGGCATTCTCGCTTTGTTGACGAGCAGTGCGGTGACCGTCGGCAATTTGTATCTGAATCCTGACGCTGACAAGGACTCGACCGCGTGGCGCGACCTGCTCGCGGCGGTGCGCGTCGCCAGCCGCAACAATGCAATGCGAACGGTTCCAAGTCTTAATGTTAGTGTCCCAGGTACGCTGAAGGTCGGCGACATCTCCATGACAGTAGTTTCCCCTTCCGAAGCGCTTGCGTTGTCTGGCGTTGGCGGCCGTTCGCCGGACGGCAAGCCGAATAGCGCGAACACTCTGTCGGCGGTGATCAAGGTGGAACGTACTCCGGATGTCGGCGTGCTGCTCTCGGGCGACCTCGATGCGACCGGTCTCGATGATGTCGTCGCCTCGGGCGCGAAGCTTACCGCATCGGCTCTGGTCTATCCGCATCATGGTGGACTGCCCGGCTCAGGAAAGTCGGCCGAGTTCGTACAAGGGCTGTTGAAGCTGGTGGCTCCCGCGCAGGTCTATGTGTCGAACGGGCGCAATAAGCACGCTAATCCGCGGGCTGAGGTCGTCGAGGCAATCCTCGACCACGGATGCGGTCTCGCTTGCACCCAGCTCGCAAAGGCATGCGGAGATTCGGTCACAGCAACGCATCTTGAGAAATGGCCAGCCGCGGGGCGCGACGCGCAACACAGCTGCGCTGGCACAATCTCGCTGACGCTTGGGGAGGCCGGCGCAGTGCGCGATCCCGCAATTGAAGCTGCCTTCCGCGAGTTTGTGACAAATCATGTTCCGAGAGCAATGTGCGCACGTACAAAGCATTAGACTCTTAACAATCTTGTTACGACGAATCAGGCTCGGACTACCCTCGGTTAAACCGCCTGCTGATGCCACTGCATCCTCACCCGACCTGCTTTCCCCGCCTCCTCTTGATGGCGGCGCTATTCCTCGCCTCCAGCACCCTCTCCACCTGGCGCTTCAGCTCATCCTTGATATCCACCGTCTCGTTCATCAGGGCGTCGATCTTCAGGAAATCCAGCACGCGGTATCTCGACACTGCCGGGCGGACCAGGATGTCGGGGCGGCATTGCTTTAGCTTGTTGGCGATGATCGACTGCATCATCAGCTGCGTGGCGCCGAACATCAGGTCGACGGAGGTCGGCTGCTTGCGGTCGGCCTCTTCCGGCGCGCCGACCACGTCGACGCCGATGATGATGTCGGCATCGTTCTCGATCAGGTCGAAGGGCACCGGGTTGTAGATGCCGCCGTCGATCAGCAGCCTGCCGTCACGCATCACCGGGCGGAACACGGCGGGTATTGCCGCTGACGCCGCCAGCGCCGAGTGCAGGTCGCCATCCTCGAAGACGGCCAGCTTGTGGCCGAAATAATCGGTCGCCGTCACCTTCAGCGGGATTTGCAGCTCGCCGAAGGTTTCGGGAATGGCTTCGGGCAGAAAGGCTTTCAGGATGCGCTCGACGTTGAACTGGCTGACGCGGACCTGCATGGCTTCGGCGATGGTGCCCGGCCGCGCCCGCCACATGCGGCTCGCCACTTGGGCGCGGCGGCCGAGGATCGAGCGGGCATAGTCGTGGATGTCCTTGCCGGTCATGCCTGATGCCATGCCGGCGCCCATGATGGCGCCGATCGACGAGCCGGCAATCGCCACCGGTCTGATGCCCAGTTCGTCCAGCGCCTCGATGACATGGATATGTGCCAGCCCGCGCGCGCCGCCGCCGCCGAAGGCTATGCCGAAAGTCAGGCTCATCCCTTGCCGGCTCCGGCCAGTTTCGGGCCGATGACCATGATGGTCGGCTCGGTGGTCAGCAGCTTCTTCGCCGCCGCCTTGACCTGATCGAGCGTCACCGCGTTGATGTAACCGGTGCGGCGCTGCATGTAGTCGATGCCGAGATCGTCGAGCTGCAGTTCGACCAGCGTCGAGGCGATGGCGCTGGAGGAGTCCAGATTGTTGATGGCGTAGGCGCCGATCATGTATTTCTTGGTCGCCGCCAGCTCCGCCTCGGTCGGGCCTTCTTCGGCCAGCTGATTGACGACGTCGCGGACGATCCCCAGCGTCTCGGCCGCGCGGTCGGAGCGGGTGCCGGTGCTGACGATCAGCGCGTTGGCGTGGTCCTGGTTGATCAGCGAGGAGTTGACGCTGTAGGCCAGCCCGCGCTTCTCGCGCACTTCCTGGAACAGGCGTGAGGTGAAGGTGCCGCCGCCGAGGATCTCGTTCATCAGCACGGCGGGGAAGAAATCCGCCGCCTTGCGCTTCACGCCGGGAAAAGCGAGCTGCAGGGAGGTCTGCGGCAGGTCGTAGTCAACCTCGATATGCTGCGCCAGCTTCGGGTCGATATCGGCCACCGGCCTCAGCGCCTGGTTTTGCGGCAGGTCGCCGAACACCATGTCGAGCTTCTTCTTCAGCGTCTCCGCGTCGATGGCGCCGACGACGGCAACATGCAGGCCGCCGCGGGCGAACACCGCTTTGTGCAAGGCTTTGAGATCATCGGGCGTGATGGCGGCGATGCTTTCCTTGGTGCCCTGGTCGGAGCGGGAATAGGGATGATCGCCATAGAGGGCGCGCGCCCATTTGTTCTGCGCCACCGTGTCGGGATCATTCTCGCCGGCGATGATGCCGGACAGGATCTGGGAGCGAATGCGGTCGATCGGCAGCTGGTCGAAACGCGGCTCGTTGACCGCCAGCCGCAACAGGTCGAACGCCTGGTCACGCTGCTCGGCCAGCATGCGCATCGAGCCGTAGATGCCGTCGCGGCTTTCATCAAAACTCATCTCGGCGCCGGCATCGTCGAGCTTGATCTGGAAGTCTTCACTGTCAAGCGGGCCGGCGCCTTCGTCGAACAGGCCGGTCATCAGATTGGCCAAGCCCTCCTTGCCCGGCGGGTCCTGCGTCGAGCCGCCGCCGAAGACGAAGCGGATGGCGACGACCGGCACGGAATAGTCCTCGACCAGCCAGGCGGTGATGCCCTTCGGCGAGGTGACGGACTGGATGTCCATGGCCCGCGCGGTGAGTGCCGGCAGGATGAGGAAGAGGATGGAGAGGAAAAGGGTGGTGAGTGATGCGCGTACCGCGTTCGTGCTCGTCATCAAATCAATTCCCCGCCTGTTGCTGCGGCAAGAGATAGCCGGTGGTCGACCGGGCAAGCACCAGGTAGCGCGCGGCGACGGCCTTGACCTCGTCTGTCGTGACCTTGCGGATGCGGTCCGTCCACTGCTGGACGTCCTGCACATTGCCGCCGGTGGCCAGCGTCGAGCCGTAGATGTTGGCCATGGAATCCTGCTTGTCGCGGGCAAAAATCATCGACCTGACATAGCGGTCCTTGGCCTTCTCCAGCTCCGATGGCGTGACGCCGTCCTTGACGATGCGCACCACTTCGGCATCGACCGCCGCTTCGACGTCGGAAATCTTGGCATCCCCGCGCGGCGCGCCATAGACGGTGAAGTTGGTGTCGTCGAGCATGGTGCCCTGGAAAAAGGCGCCGGCGCTGGATGCGATACCTTGCTGGACGACGAGCGCCTGGTAGAGCCGGCTGCGATTGCCGCCGCCAAGGATCTCCGCCAAGAGGTCGAGCGCTTCCGCCTCGCCCGGCTTGCCGGTGTGATAGGACGGCACCACCCATTGGGTGGAAAAGCTCGGCACGCTGACGCGGGCATCGGCGAGCGTCACCGTGCGCTTGGTGTTCTGCTCCGGCTCGACCGGACGGATGCGCGGCGGCAGATCGGGGCCGCGTGCCACCTTGCCATAGGTCTTTTCGGCCAGCGCCCGCACCGTGTCCGGTTCGACATCGCCGGCGACGATCAGCACCGCGTTGTTGGGCCGGTAATATTTGTCATAGAAGGCAACAGCGTCGGCGCGGTTCAGCTGCTGCATCTCCTGCATCCAGCCGATGACCGGGATGCGATAGGGCTGGTTCTGCCACAGCGTCGCATCGACCTCCTCGTCCAGCACGGCCTCGGGGCTGTTGTCGATGCGCGAGCGGCGCTCCTCGAGGATGACATCGCGCTCGGTCTTGATGACATCGTCGGTGAGAATGAGATTGCGCATGCGATCGGCCTCGAAGCTCATCATCAGCTCGAGCGCCGACGGCGCCACCGTTTCGTGGAAGGCGGTGTAGTCGTAAGAGGTGAAGGCGTTGTTGGAGCCGCCGATATCGGAGATGGCGCGGTCGAACTCGCCGGCCGCATGGTTGGTCGTCGCCTTGAACATCAGATGCTCGAAGAAATGCGCAATGCCGGATTTGCCGGGCGGCTCGTCGGCGCTGCCGATCTTATACCAGACCATGTGGGTGACGATCGGCGCACGGTGGTCGGGAATGACGACGACCTCCATGCCGTTGTCGAGCAGGAAATCCGTGACCTTGAACTCGGCCGGAACCGTGTTGGGCAAGACGGGGCTCTCGGCCAGCACCGGGCTGGTCATGACAAAAGCCAAAGAGGTCGCCAACAGCGTTCCGCGCAGCCATTCAATCCTGGATGTCATCGATGGCTCCGGTTCTGTCTGCAGACGATAGGCAAGGTACTGGCGACAAGCAAAGTTAATTGTTGGTCATGTTGCCGGCAAAGGCGGCGGCAAAGAGGCCGGCCCATGAGGCCCGGCCAAGGATGCAGGCTATCAGACCGCCTCGACAAAGCGGATAACGGTCTCGCCATAGTTGCGCTCGTCCAGCACCGAAAAGCCGGGACCAGGCTCGAACGGCGCCACTGCCGCCTCTTCGACCACGCACAGCGCGCCGGGGCGAAGCCAGCCGCCGGCTTTCGCCGACTGCAAGGCGCGCTCGCCAAGACCCTTGCCATAGGGCGGGTCGGCAAAGACGAGGCCGAACGGCGCCAGCGTGCCCGCTTCGCCCAGGCCGGTGGCATCGCGGCGGAAGATCTTGGTGCGGCCGGTCAGGCCGAAGGCCTCGACATTGTCGCGGATCAGGCCACGGCCTTCGGCCGATTCCTCGATGAAGACGCCATAGGAGGCACCGCGCGACAGCGCCTCAAGCCCCAGCGCACCGGTGCCGGCGAACAGGTCGAGCACGCGCGCACCGTCCAACTGCGCGGCAAAGCGATGCGCCAGCACGTTGAAGACCGCCTCGCGGGTGCGATCGGTCGTCGGACGGATGGCGCTCGAACGGGGCGTCGCCAGCGGACGCCCGCGAAACTCACCACCGACGATTCTCATCTCGCTTTGGGGCCTCGGGGACCATTGCGCGGACGCTCACCGCCGCCGGCCCCGCCCGGACGTTCGCCTCTCGGCTTGCCGAACGGCTTGGCACCGGCCGGTTTGCCATAGGTCGGCTTGAACGATGCCTTTCGCGCCTTTGCTTCAGCGGCCTTGGCTGCGTCTGCGTCGGCCCTGCCCTTGCCGATCGGCCGCGCGCCCGGTGCCATCCAGACATTGGCCTTGCGCTGGCCGGGCGGCTCGATCGGCCGCTGCTCGCGCTCGGACTTTTTGCCACCACCCCGAGGCTTGTCGCCGAAACCGCCGCGTGGCTTGTCACCGAAGCCACCGCGCGGTTTGTCGCCAAAATTGCCGCGCGGCTTGTCGCCGAAGCTGCGTTCGGGACGCGGGCCGCGTTCGCCAAAACTCTTCTCCGCGCTTCTGTCGGGACTTGTCGACAGTTTGCCCAGAGCCTCGTCGCGGCTGCCTTCGCGGCGTTTGCGGTTCTTGATCAGACCGCCCTCCCCGATCGGGCGGCGCTCACCGTCGCGGGTGAATTTCGGCCGCTCCGGCTCCGGCTCCGGCTCGCGAACTTCGGTGCGCCGCACCGGCTTGTTGGAAAACGGCTTGGTGACATCGGCGTCGAAATTGGCGCCGGATTCCTCGACCAGGCGCTCGCCGAGTTGGTCACGCAGCACGCGCCCCTTGATCTCCAGCACATGGCCCTCGGCGAGGTCATCGAGCTGGAACGGCCCGTAGGAGATGCGGATCAGCCGCGTAACGTCGAGGCCGAGCGAACCCAGGATGTTCCTGACTTCGCGGTTCTTGCCCTCGCGCAGGCCGATCGTCAGCCAAGCATTGGTGCCTTGCTCACGGTCGAGCGTCGCTTCGATGGCACCGTAGAACACGCCGTCGACGGCAATGCCTTCACGCAGGCCCGCAAGCGCGCTTTCCTCGACCTTGCCGTGGACGCGCACCCGGTAGCGACGCAGCCAGCCGGTGGCCGGCAGTTCGAGCACGCGCGAGAGGCCGCCATCATTGGTGAGCAGCAGCAGGCCTTCGGTGTTGATGTCGAGCCGGCCGATGGTCATCAGCCGCGGCAATTCAGCCGGCAGCACGTCGAAGACGGTCTTGCGGCCCTCGGGATCGCGGTTGGTGGTGACGACGCCGGCCGGCTTGTGGAACAGGAACAGCCGGGTGCGCTCGATCGGCGGGATTTCCATGCCGTCGAGATGGATGATGTCATCAGGCATGACGTTGAAGGCCGGTGAAGTCAGGGCGCGGCCATTGACCTTGACGCGGCCGGCGGCGATCAGCTCCTCGGCATCGCGGCGCGAGGCCAGGCCGGCGCGCGCCAGCCGCTTGGCGATGCGCTCGCCTGCCTCTTCCGCGCCCTCGGCGGGACGCGGGCGTGGCTTGAAGCTGCCACCTGACGCGCCTTGCGGCCGATCGTTGAAATCCCGCTTCGGCCGCTCGCCGAAATCACGCTTGGGGCGGTCGGCGAAGTCACGCTTCGGGCGATCGCCGGCGTCGCGCGGCGCGCGGTCACTGAAATCACGCTTGGGACGGTCGAAACGCTTTTCGCCGCCCGCTGCCGCCGCAGCCGGGCGATCGCCACGGGGGGCATAAGGCTTGCGCGGCCCCTCGCGCTTTTCATAGGGCTTGCGCTCGCCTTCGGCGGCCATCGGGCGGTCGCCGCGCGGTGCGTAGGGCTTGCGTGGTCCTTCGCGCTTCTCATACGGTTTGCGCTCACCCTCGGCGGCCACCGGG
>NZ_JAMYTM010000040.1:0-51678 GCF_040322475.1 Mesorhizobium sp. M0140
CCCCTATTCCCGAATTCCCGTATTACCCTAATCCCCGATTCCCCGATTCCCCAATTCCCCTATTCCCCTATTCCCCTATTCCCCTATTCCTCAGCTGCCTGCCGCAAATCGGCAATCACCGCCCGTCGGTCATGACGCCGCCAGGCGAGATAGATGGAGACCGTGCGGTCGAACCACGGCAGGTCGCGAAATACGATCCGCGGCGGCGCAGCGACACGCAGGCTGGCTTGCACCGTCGCAAGGCCGAGACCGGCGCTGACAAGGCCGAGCGAGGTCAGCGGGTCCGCCGTCTCATAGGCGATGTCGGGCAGAAAGCCGGCCTTGGCGCAGGCGGCAAGGAACTGGCCGCGATTGGTGTCGTCCGGCTGGCGCACGACGGTGATCCAGGTGCGACCGTCAAGGTGGTCGGGCCCAATCTCTGGCACTTCAGCAAGCGGATCATCTTCGGGGATCGCCAGCACCAGCGGCTCATGCCGCAGCGCTATCGCGGCGACATCCGGGTCATCATCGGCTGGCGGCGAGTAGACAAAGCCCAGATCCAGCGACCGCTGCCGTAGCCCTTCCAACTGCGCCGCCGAACGCAGGCTTCTCAGCTGCAGGTGGAAATCCGGCCGGTCGCGACGGAACTGGCGCAGCATCCCAGCGACAAGCCCGGCATGAACGGCGCCTTCGACATAGCCGATGGCGAGCCGGCCGACGGCGCCGCTGGCCAGGTTGCGGCCGAACTGCTCCAAACGTCGCGCATTGGACAGCAGCGCGCGGGCTTCGACGAGGAAGGCGCGGCCCTCGGCGTTGAGGTGGACCCGCTGCTTTGCCCGTTCGAACAAAGCGACGCCGAGTTGCTCCTCGAGCTGGATGATCTGCCGGCTGAGTGGCGACTGAGAAATATGCAGCATTTCGGCGGCGCGCCCGACATTGCCGGTTTCGGCGACGGTGACGAAATAGCGGAGCTGACGCAGATCGAACATTTTTCTCCGGGCTCCAGTCCCCCCAGGTCTCAACTTTAGCCTAACCAGTCTTGGACAGTCTGACCGGCGGGAGCGATAATTCGGCCATTCCAACCAAAGGAGACCGCCATGCAGTTCTTTGCCCTTCTCACCCGCAACACCGAAAAATTTGCCGATGCCGATTTCGCTCCGCTTCTACCCGGCGAAGCCGAACAGCGGCGCACGCTCTACGCCGAAGGCGCGGTCCGCCAGATGTGGAACCGAGGCGACATCCCGGGCAGCGGCATGATGTTCGAGGCTGCTGACGATGCAGAGGTTCGCGGCCATCTCGCCACCTTGCCGTTGGTCAAGGCCGGCATGATGGACATTGCCGCAATCGTGCCCCTCAAGCCCTACCCCGGCTTCGGCCCGAAGCACTGACTGGGGCACAATCCGGGGGTGGCGAAGGCCGTCACCACCGGATTGACGTAGGTGATCGACAGACAGTGATCGGCTGTCAAGAAACCGTCACACGGAACCGGGTTCGCTCGTGCTAGAAATCAAGGCCAGGCAGCCGCCGTGCGGTGCCATCTTCGGAACATGCATCTGGCACCGCCCCCATGGATATCACTCTCGCCCCGGAAGGCACCGACCTGTCGCCCTACCTGCCCGACGAGCACGGATTGTTCTTCATCTATCACTTCATCGCTGAGGGCGTGCGAACCAGGGACGCCGCCGCCGCGCACTGGACATGGCGCAGCTACCAGCTTTCCGACATGCGCGCTCGCCATGAGATCGGCACCGATCACGCTTTGCCGGCACCGGTGCGTGAAGCTTTCCTGTCCGCCAGCCATGGCTGCCACATCGACCTCGAGGACGACTGGCTCTATGGCGACCTGCCGGATCTGCGCCATGACTATTCGGCGGAAACGGGCGGACTTGGCCATTTCCGCTTCGCCCTCAACGACACCATGCTGGTCGGCGCCCGCAAGCAGCCGCTGCAGTCTGTCGATAACATCCGCAAGGCGATCGAGAACGGATCGCGCAAACTCCGCTCGCCGGCCGCGCTGATCGAGGCGGTCGTCGGCCAGTCGTTCGACGGCATGGTGGCCGAACTTGCGGCACTTGGCGACAGTCTCGACGGCATCGAGGATCGCATCGTCTGCGACGCATGGCACAATGAGCGGCAGGCGCTGGTCGACGCGCGCCGGCACCTGGTGGTGATCCACCGGCAGATGGCGACGCTGACCAATCTGTTTCGCCATCTCGACCATTCGCACCGCAACGACCTGCCGGATTCCATCAACGACATGGCGGCGCGGCTGTCGCATCGTGCGCAGACGCTGCACTATGACGGCGAGCAGTTGCAGGCCCGCGCCCGGCTTTTGCAAGACGAGCTGATGGCCAAGCTGACAACGCAGTCGAACCGGCTGCTGTACGTACTGTCGGTGATGACGGCGGTGCTGTTGCCGATGACCATCATCTCCGGCCTGTTCGGCATGAATGTCGGCGGCCTGCCGCTGGTCGACACGCCAATGGGCTTCTGGGTGGTGACGGCGGTAGCGATGGTAATCGCGGGAGCGACCTATCTCTTTGTCAGGCGGCTCGGACAGATGTAGCACCCGCCGGCGGCTATCACGCCGTGGCGCGAAGATCCTCGATGACTGTGCCGGCGGCGGCCACTTCCGCTTCGTGATCGGACTCGCGCCAGATTTCGGCAAGGCCAGCCGCATACCATTCGCGCATCGCCGGTAGAGCAAGCAATTGCGCCGGATAAGCCGCAGCCGCACCCTCGAAGGGGAGCCCATAGGACTGGGCGCGGAACGCCACCGGAGCAAAGAAAGCGTCGACGGCGGTGAAATGAGCGCCGGCCAGAAACGGCCCGCCGAAACGGGCAAGACCATCATTCCAGAGGTCACCGAGGCGGAAAAGGTCCTGCTTCAGCCCATCGGACATCGGGAACGGCTTTACCCGCACGCCGCAACTCATCGGGCATGCCCCGCGCAATGCGGTGAAGCTCGAATGCATCTCGGCGGCGGCCGAGCGTGCCCAGGCGCGCGCCTTGGCTTCGACGGGCCACACGCCATGGTGGCGTTCGGCCAGATATTCGACGATGGCCAGCGAATCCCAGACCGCCCAGCCGTCCTCGATCAGGCACGGCACCCGGCCGCTGGGCGAAAACGACCGGTAGAGTTCCCAGCTCGATGCGGTCGGGAATGGCGTCAGCCGCTCCTCGAATGGGATATCCAGCGCGCGCATCAACACCCAGGGCCGCAGCGACCATGAGGAATAGTTCTTGTTGGCGATATGCAGCAGGTACATCGAAACTCCTTACCGTGCGGGCTGCGGCGCGGCGCGGCGCGCTGTCGTCAACATCGACCAGGAATAGACCGCCAAGGCCGCCCAGATCAGCGCGAACGCAATCGCCTGGGTGGTGCCGAAAGGCTCGTCGAAGATCAGAACGGCGATCAGGAACACCATGGTCGGCGCGATATATTGCATGATGCCGATGGTTGACAGGCGCAGCAGCTTGGCGCCGAAGGCGAACAGCAGCAGCGGTATCGACGTGACTGGACCGCAGCCGATCAGCAGCGCCCTATCGGCACCGCTGCTGGATACGATGTGGTCCTGCCCGGTCGCGATGAGATAAACGATGTAGCCAAGTGCCGGCACCGACAGCAGAAGCACTTCGAGCAAAAATCCCTGGCTCGGTCCGATCGGCAGCGTCTTGCGGAAGAAGCCGTAGGCGGCGAAGGAAAAAGCCAACGCCAGCGACACCCAGGGCAGCTTGCCGCCCTCGATGGTCAGCACCGCGACCGCGACGGCCGCCAGCACCACCGCCGCGATCTGCAGCCGGTCGAGGCGCTCGGCAAGCAGCAGCGCGCCGACAACGACGCTGACCAGTGGATTGATGTAGTAGCCGAGCGCGGTCTCGACAGTGCGGTCGACGGCAATCGCCCAGACATAGATGCCCCAGTTGACCGAAATCAGCGCAGCCGTCAGCGCGGCCATGGCGATGGTGCGCGGCGAACGCAGTGCCGCCTTGAAATCCGCCGTGCGGCCGGCCCAGATCAGGACGGCGGCGGCGATCGGCACCGACCAGACGATGCGATGGGCAATGACTTCGGCGAGCGGCAGATGAGCGACCGCCTTCATGTAAAAAGGCAGCAGCCCCCATAGCAGATAGGCCCCCAGTGCCAGCAGGAAGCCGCGACGGGCCTTGGAATCCGCATCCAGGGTGATTGTTTCAGTGGCCATGGGCCAACGCTATGGCCCAGCCACCTTGGCAAGACCATCGCAAAGTTCTGATGGATCAATGGACTTTCGCTGATGGTTCAACCCTATTCGGCGGCCACCAGTCCGGCCATCTCGCGGTTCTTCATCAGCTTGTAGACGATGGAATCCATCAGCGCTTGGAACGAGGCGTCGATGATGTTTTCGGAAACGCCGACCGTCCACCAGCGCGCGCCGGTGCCGTCATGCGATTCGATCAGAACGCGGGTGATCGCCTCGGTGCCGCCATTGAGGATACGCACCTTGAAGTCGGCCAGTTCCATGTCGGCGATCTCGCTCTGGAACTTGCCAAGGTCCTTGCGCAGCGCGATGTCGAGTGCGTTGACCGGGCCATGCCCCTCGGCCACCGACATCTTCTCCTCGCCGTCGACCACCACCTTGACGATCGCTTCGGAGACCGTCTTCAGCTGGCCGTTGGCGTCGAAGCGGCGCTCGACCATGCAGCGGAACGAGGTGACGTTGAAGAACTCCGGTAGGCCGTGCAGCATCTTGCGTGCCAGGAGCTCGAAGCTGGCATCGGCGCCCTCATAGGCGTAGCCCTCGGCCTCGCGCTCCTTGACCACTGATATCAGCGCGTCGAGCCGGTGATCATCTTTCGGCACGTCGATGCCGCGCCGCTTCAACTCGGCGAGGAAATTGGCCTTGCCGCCCTGGTCCGAAACCATGACGCGGCGGCGGTTGCCGACCGTTTCCGGGGGCACATGCTCATAGGTCGCCGGCTCCTTGGCCAGCGCGGAGGCATGGATGCCCGCCTTGGTGGCGAAAGCAGAGGCCCCGACATAGGGCGCTTGCGCTTCCGGGGCGCGGTTCAGGAGTTCGTCGAAGGCGCGGGACAGGCGCGAAATGCCGGTCAGCGCCTCAGCCGAAATGCCCGTCTCGAAACGATCGGCGAAGGCCGGTTTCAACGCCAGCGTTGGTACGATCGAGATCAAATTGGCGTTGCCGCAGCGCTCGCCGATGCCGTTGAGCGTGCCCTGGATCTGGCGCACGCCGGCCTCGACAGCGGCGAGGGAATTCGCCACTGCCTGGCCGGTGTCGTCATGAGCATGGATGCCGAGATAATCGCCTGAAATACCTGATGAAATAACCTTCTCGACGATGGCGCGGACTTCCGAGGGTTGCGTGCCACCATTGGTGTCGCACAGCACCACCCAGCGCGCGCCGGCATCACAGGCGGTCCTGGCGCAGGCCAGCGCATAATCGGGATTGGCCTTGAAGCCGTCGAAAAAATGCTCGCAATCGACCAACGCCTCCTTGCCGGCGGCGATCGCCGCCTCGACGGAGGCCTTGATGGCGTCGAGGTTCTCCTCATTGGTGCAGCCGAGCGCGACACGGACATGGTAGTCCCAACTCTTGGCGACGAAGCAGATGGCATCCGACTTGGATTGCACGAGTGACGCAAGGCCGGGATCGTTGGAAGCTGACACCCCAGCCCGTTTGGTCATGCCGAAGGCGACGAATTTGGCGCGCGACGTACGTTTCTCCTGGAAGAAGGCTGTGTCGGTCGGGTTGGCGCCGGGATAGCCACCTTCGACATAATCGAGGCCGAAAGCGTCGAGCAGTTTCGCGATAGCGATCTTGTCCTCGACGGAAAAGTCTATGCCCGGCGTCTGCTGGCCATCGCGCAAGGTGGTGTCGAAGAGGAACAGTCTTTCCTTTTTCATGACAGCAAGGTGCTTGAGCACCCCCCTGTGGCCTGCCGGCCATCTCCCCCGCAAGGGGGGAGATCGGCAGCTTTGACGATAGCGCTGGTCCTGCATCGTCGGCGATTGGCGAAAGCGAAGGCGACATCCAATCTCCCCCCTTGCGGGGGAGATGTCCGGTAGGACAGAGGGGGGTGTGAAGGATCGCCGTGCATCGACTATATCTTCCCTGCAAACCGATCCGTCGCCCGGATCAGTTGATCCAGAATCCCCGGCTCCGAATAAGCATGACCGGCGCCCTCGATCAGATGGAAATCCGCCTTCGGCCAGGCCTTGTGCAGCGCCCAGGCATAGCGCGCCGGGCACGGCATGTCGTAGCGGCCATGGACGATGGTGCCGGGAATGTCGCTCAGCTTGTGCGCGTCGCGCAGCAGCTGCCCTTCCTCAAGCCAGCCGGCATGGACGAAATAGTGGTTTTCGATGCGGGCGAAGGCAATGGCATAGTCGTCCTCACCAAACGGTCCACTGGTCTCCGGTTCCGGCAACAGCGTGATCGTTTCGCCCTCCCACAGGCTCCAGGCGCGGGCGGCTTCGATCTGCGCCTTGCGATCCGTGCCGACCAGCCGCTTGCGGTAGGCAGCCATCATGTCGCCGCGCTCGGCCTCCGGGACCGGCGCCAGAAAGCGCTCCCATTTGTCCGGGAACATTTCCGAGACGCCGAACTGATAGTACCATTCGAGTTCCGCACGTGTCAGCGTGTAGATGCCGCGTACCACCAACTCACTGACGCGTTCGGGGTGCGTTTCGGCATAGGCGAGCGCCAGCGTCGACCCCCAGGAGCCGCCGAACACCAGCCATTTGTCGAAGCCGGCCATTTCGCGCAGGCGTTCGATGTCGGCGACCAGGTGCCAGGTCGTGTTGGCTTCGAGCGAGGCATTGGGCGTCGATTTTCCGCAGCCGCGTTGATCGAACAGGATGACATCGTAGAGCTTCGGGTCGAACAGCCGCCGGTGCTTTGGCGAGATGGTGCCGCCCGGCCCGCCATGCAGAAACACCGCCGGTTTGGCGCCTTTGGTGCCGGAACGTTCCCAGTAGACCTGATGGCCGTCGCCGACATCGAGCATGCCGGACTCGAAGGCCTCGATCTCGGGATAGAGGGTACGCAATTGACTGCTCATAGTTGCAAACCTTTGGTCGGCCAGTCCGCTGTTTCATGGTCGGGGTGCTGGAAGGAGATGATGGATTCCTGCCTGTTATAGTAGTCGGGATCCTGGTGGACGGGCTGATCGAAGATCGTCTCCACCCAGGGCAGCCGCGCGGCGTAGTTGACCTGGATCTGCGGGGCGAGATCTGAGCGGTCGTCGAAGGCACCGATAGCGATCTCAAGTCCACCGGGCTGCCGGTAGGTCAGCGGCGTCCCGCAGCGGGCGCAGAAACCACGATCGATGTTGACCGACGACTGGAAATAGCTTGGCTCTTCATGGGTCCATTTGACGCCATCCCTGGGCACCGTGACCAGCGCACCGAAGAACGAGCCGAACTGCTTCTGGCACATCCGGCAATGGCAGATCGAGGGACGGCCGAGCGCCCCATGAATGCGGAAACGCACGGCGCCGCATTGGCAGCCGCCAGTTCTTACTGTCTCGGTCATGGTCTTTCCTTCGGCGGCCATTGTTCGGTGTCGTGGTCCGGATGCTGATAGGAGACGAGATCGGCCAGATAAGAGGCCGACGACACGTCGGCCATCGTCTCCTCGCCCGGCAATTGCGGGATCGTATCGACATAAGGCAGCTTTGCCTCGACACCCCATTGGATCAGCGGCACGATCTCCGCCGGATTGTCGAACGCGCCGATGGCGAGGCCAACGCCGTCCGGCGCGGTGAAGGTCAGCGGCGTGCCGCAATCGGCGCAAAAACCGCGATCGACATGGTTGGAGGAGCGGAAGTATTTCGGCTCGCCGCGCGTCCAGTCGAGCCGGGCGCCACGCACCGAAACCAGCGGCGCATAGAACGAGCCGAACGCCTTCTGGCACATGCGGCAATGGCAGACCGAAGCGTCGCCGAGCGCGCCTTCAACGCGAAAGCGCACCGCGCCGCACTGGCAGCCGCCGGTGTAGATCGGCCGGTTGTCGAGGCTCATCTCGGCTCACTCCGGCGCATGGCAGACGGCTTCGACATTGTTGCCGTCGGGATCGAAGACGAAGGCGCCATAGTAGTTCGGGTGATAATGCCGGCGCAGGCCCGGCCCGCCATTGTCCTTGCCACCGGCAGCAAGTGCCGCTGCGTGGAAGGCATCGACCTCGGCGCGGCTGCGCGCGGTGAAGGCGACGTGCTGGTGATCCCTGGGCTTGTCCTTGGCCGAACTCAGCCAGAACACCGGCCGGTCACGGCCATAGCCGCCGACCTTGGCGCCGCCGGTGTATTCCAGCGGCACCATGTAGAGGAGCGCTGCACCAAGCGGCGCCATCGCCTTGTCATAGAAAGCCTTCGAAGCATCGAAATCGGCAACGGTGATGCCAAGATGGTCTATCATGAAATTGCCTCCCTAGCTGGTTCGATCGCCAGCACTTCGGCAGCGGCCAGGCCGGCCTCGATGACGATGTGCTGGCAGACATTGTCGATATCGCGAATGACGTCGTCGTTCCAGAAGCGCAGGATGGTCCAGCCACTGCTCTTAAAATATGCGCTGCGTGTCTCGTCTTGTTGTAGATTTTCGCTATCCGCATGCTGGCTGCCGTCTACCTCGACGATGAGACGATAGGCCGAGCAAGCAAAGTCAACGATATAAGGTCCGATCGGCACCTGCCGTCGAAAGCTCATCCCCATAAGCTGGTGAGCACGCAACTCATTCCAAAGTTTCAACTCCGCATCGGTCATGACGCGACGCATGGATTTTGCATTCCGGCGGTGTCGTTGCGGAACGAGATCGTGTCCCATCAAACACCCCTTCGCCGGTGATTAGCGAAATCGGCGACGAGGGCTGATCTCCCCCCTTGCGGGGGAGATGCCCGGCAGGGCAGAGGGGGGTGCTGTCCCGCCCGCTTATCAATTGGAGACCGCTGCCTTCTCAGGAAACGGTCGAAACGAGGGTAGGCAAACAGAAACGATGGCGTTCCTTCACACCCCCCTCTGTCCTGCCGGACATCTCCCCCGCAAGGGGGGAGATCGGCTGTCACCAGGGTCTCCGCCAACCTTTCAAAAGTGTTTCGCGCCAACCTCACCGCTTGACCTCCCACGTCGTCACTCGCTCGCCAGTGACCAGATCCTTACCGTCCTTCAACTGTACACCTTGCGCCAGCAGTTCGTCGCGGATGCGGTCGGCCTCGGCCCAGTTCTTCGACGCTATGAGGGCAAGTCGGGTTTCAATTGCCTCAACAATGGCATGTTCGGCAACTTTTGCTTCCGCAAAGTCAAAACCAAGAAATAACAAAGCTGCCTTTACCTCAGCAGCGGCATTCAACTTAAATTCGACGTCTATTGGATCGCCATCAATTTCAACAAAGGGCGTTTCTGAGCCCTCCGACCCCAGACCTTTGCTCGCGTCTGAAACGAGCTCCGCCAATATGTAAAAGGCCTGAGGTGTCGAAAGGTCGTCCGAAAGTGCCTTAACAAAGCTGCTAGGGGGGCCCGTTTCATAACGCGCTCCATCAGCTACTCGCTTCCATTTGCGCAGCGTGTTCTCGGCCTCTTCCAGCTTGCGCACGGAAAAGTCGATTGGTTCGCGGTAGTGCGTCATCAGCATCGCCAGCCGCAGCACCTCGCCCGGCCATTTGCGGCCGCCAAAGGTCTCGGTCTCCAGCAGTTCGTTGATCGAATAGAAATTGCCGACGCTTTTCGACATTTTCTGGCCTTCGACCTGCAGGAAGCCGTTGTGCATCCAGATGTTGGCCATCACGTCCGTGCCATGGGCGCAGCGCGACTGGGCGATCTCGTTCTCATGGTGCGGGAAGATCAGGTCGAGGCCGCCGCCATGGATGTCGAACACCTCGCCAAGATAGGCGGCCGACATTGCCGAGCATTCGATGTGCCAGCCCGGCCGACCCCTGCCCCATGGCGAATTCCAGCCGGGCTCCTCCGGCGACGACAACTTCCACAGGACAAAATCGCCGGGATTTTTCTTGTGCGCGTCGACGGCGACGCGAGCACCAGCCTGCTGCTCGTCGAGATTGCGCTTCGACAGCTGGCCGTAGTCCGGCATCGACGCCGTATCGAACAGGACTTCGCCCGCGGCAACATAGGCATGGCCGCGTTCGATCAGGCTTTGAATCAAGGTGATCATGTCGACTTTGCCGTCGGCGCGGGGCTCGACGAATTCGGTGGCGCGCGGCTCGACCGTCGGCTCCAGGCAGCCGAGAACCGCCACATCGCTGTGGAACTGGTCGGCGGTCTTTTCGGTGACCCGCCTGATCGCCTCGTTGAGCGAAAGTGTTCCGGAAGCGATCTCGCCGCCGAAGTCGCGCAGAGCGCGCGCGTTGATCTTGTCGTCGACGTCGGTGATGTTGCGCACATAGGTGACGTGCGCCTCGCCATAGACTTGGCGCAGCAGGCGGAACAGCACGTCGAAGACGATCACCGGTCTGGCATTGCCGATATGGGCAAAGTCGTAGACGGTCGGACCGCAGACATACATGCGCACGTTCAGCGGATCGATCGGGACGAAATCCTCTTTCGTCCGCGTCAGCGTGTTGTAGAGGCGCAGGCCCTGCGATGCGTCAGACATTCGTGCCTTCCCGTTTCAGATCTTTCATCTGGATGGAGCCAGCCCGCGCCAAGACGCAAATCAGGCTCCAGCCTGCTGGCCGGGGCGTTTGTCCAATCTGGGGAAAGATGAGGCGAAAACGTCCGGACCAGCGCGAGGCTAGCCAATAATGCAAATGCCACAAATGGCGAAAGACGTTTTCATGGGCGGCTTTATCGCCTTGGCGAGTGTTGCCGTCAAGTCGCTAGTTTCGGCAAAAACGTCGCTGGATCACAGGTAATGAGCCACTGAAACATTTTATTAAACATGTCGGCACAGTCATGAAACATTCGCCGGCTAGATCAGCAGGCGTCACGATTTGGTCAGAATCGGCCATCAAACGCAGACACGAAAATGTTACCTGGGAAGAGAGACATGCTCCGAAGCAAGCAGGAATCCAATCGCGCCAAGCAACCGGCGCTGGCCAACCACTATCGCGCCATAGGCCCGGCCGCGATCGTCGCCGCACTTCTCCACACCGCGAAGAAGAAGAAGCCGGCGCAGAAGATCGTATCGCCCCGCGCTGCCTGAAGCAGTGTGTGGCTGGCGCCAAAGGTGCCAGGCATGAGGGCGCTGACATGCGGCCCTGAAGAACAGCTCAGCTAAAACAACGTCAGCTGACTGTCGTCCGCGCCGGGCTTCTGGCGCTTGACTTTTTCGGGCTCCGGCCCGATCTCGCCCCGCTCCTGGATCTCCGGTCCGGTGTTGACGACCTTGTTGACGAGGTCGGAGACGGGAATTGCCTCGAAGAAATCAGGCTGTGCCGGCCGCAACAGGTCGGCGACATCGCGCGGCTCGAGCGTGCGGCAATCCAGCCAGCGGGCGAAATCCCTGGGATCGATCACCACCGGCATGCGGTCGTGAATATGGGCGATGTCGGCATTGGCGTTGACGGTCAAGATAGCGCCGGTGTCCATTTCCGAACCGCCCGGCTCGGCATAGGTCTCGATCAAGCCGGCAAAGGCGAGCAACCCGCCATGCCTAGGCCTGATCCAGTAGGGCTGCCCCTTCTTGCCACCAGTTTGCCGCCACTCGTAAAAACCCGACGCCGGCACCAGCGCGCGGCGATGGCGCATGGCGGCTTTGAACGAGGCCTTCTCAGCTGCGCCTTCAGAGCGCGCGTTGAACAGCAGCGGAAATTCCCTGGTATCCTTGACCCAGGTCGGAATCAGCCCCCAGCGCACCAGCATCGGCTGCCGGTCCGGCAGATTGGAGCCCGGCGCCTGCGGGGGGCCGGCGACCGCCATCAGGATCGGTTGGGTTGGTGCGATGTTGTAGCGCGCCGGGAAATCCTCCAGTTCAGCCAAACCTAGCAAGGCGGCAGTCTGGTCCGGCGTCGCGGTCAAGGCAAAACGTCCGCACATGGTCGATTGGCGCCCTTCGAATGGTTCAGCTTGAAAGTGGCGATAGAACCGCCGTTGCGCAACCGCTAAAGCTTCCGCATGCTGGCGGTTCCACAACAGACCAGCTTCACGCCTGATCGGGAACCCATGAACAAAGCGCGCAAGACACTTCCGGCAGTTTCGGTCGCCGTCGTGCGCGCAGACACCGTGCTTCTGGTCAAGCGGGCGCGGCAACCCTCGCAGGGGCTCTATGCCTTTCCAGGCGGCAAGGTCGAGCCCGACGAAACGCTGGAGCAAGCCATCGCTCGCGAACTGTTGGAAGAGACCGGCTTGCGGGCCACCGATTATCGCCGGCTTCGGGAAATCCACATCGACGGCAGGGACGACAGCCACCCGGTTGACTATCTCCTCACAGTCTTCGGAGCCGTCTATGCCGGCGGCGAGGCGGTGGCCAGCGACGATGCAGAGACGGCGGCCTTCTATACGCTCATCGAGATGGCGGCGCTGCCGCTAGCAGGCTCGGTATTCGCGGTCGCAGAAGACTTGTTGGCCCCTGGCAGAAACGCCGGACTGCTGCCCTGAAAACCGCCTTGCAGGCGACAAATTGTTTCGCCACAAAGACTTATCCTGTTTGGCAGAGCCACGCCGTTGGGTAGAGAAGGCTTATGAACCGTCCATCCATGCTCCTCGCCGTGTGTCTTTCCGTCAGCACGACCGTTTCGATACGGCCCGCGCTCAGCGCCGAGTCGCCGTTCGAGCCTGGGTTGATGCGGCTGGCGGAGGTTCTGGGCTCGCTGCATTTCCTGCGCAATCTGTGCGGCGAGAAGGGCGAGCAGTGGCGTGTCGAGATGACAAAACTGCTCGATTCGGAAAATCCGGACGCCGAGCGGCGCGCCCGCTTCATCGCCAGCTTCAATCGCGGCTACCGCTCTTTCGGCGGCACCTATACGAGGTGCACGCCCTCGGCGACCGAAGCCATCAGCCGCTACATGAAGGAAGGCGAGACGCTATCTCGCGATATCGCCTCGCGTTACGGCAACTAGGCACTCGCTCATCAACAACTATCCGGATCATTGCTGGGCACAGCGGATATATCGGCTTGTGCCAGGCGATATCTTGGTGCAATCCTCATGTTGCACTTCTGCAACAGTATTAACGAAACCTTACCGCGCGAAAGCGGAATTAACTCAAACTGAAGGTTTTCGCCCCGCAGGCCGCCCCAATCGGCTAAGTTTGACTCGAGCTGAACGCAGCTTCGCACAAGGCAATCGGGCTTTGTAAAAGACGATCAAAAAAATGTCGTATTTACAAATACTTAATTGCCCCTGCGTGTGAAATGAACAGATCAGGCCTGATCCACATCGATGGATCGCAGCTTGAAAGGGTGGACATTCGCTTATGGAACATGGTGTCAACGACATCGACGCGCTGGTCAGGGAAGAAAAACGCCTGACCGCCGTGGAAAGCCACAGCGAGGCCTGGGCGGAAGGTCTCTCCGCCGGGATAGAGCCCGAGATCATCGCCGAAGCAGCGCTCGAAACAGCCTTCGGCGAGATGTTGCGTGCCAATGGCGAGACCTCGGCCCTTGCCCTGCTCGACCGTATGCGTGAAAAGGTGATTGCTGGCGCCTTCGAACCTGAACGGCTGCGGCACTGAACCGACGTCCGGTTCTTTGACGGGAACATGCCGCTCGGGCGTCATGCCCGGAAGCAGGGAGAAACGGGCAGTGAGTTTTTCGATGTCAGGCAAGCCGTGTGGCTTGATCCTTCGCATCTCCTTCGCCGCTTGCTGTGCCGCGATTCCCCTGCTTGTGTGTCTCGCGAGCAGCCCCGTGTATGCGCTGAGCGAAATCAAGCGCGAAGAGCTCCCCCCGACAGTCACGCCGCCGGCCGACGACGACATGTCGCCCCCCGGAAGCGCCGTGCCAATGCCCAACCCGGTCGGAACACCGCCGCCGGCCAGCCAGCCGACTGCTCCTGCCGAAGCCGAGCCGGACAGCCCGGCGGATGGCGGCGTGACCAGACCGCGCGTCGATCCGGAAACGCCGGTGCCTGAGGTCGTCTACGATCTCGGCAAGCTGCCGGAACCGGTGCGGCGCATGCACGATCTGATCGTCGAAGCCTGCAAGGGCGGCGATATCGAAAAGCTGCGACCGTTGATCGGCACGGGCGAGAGCATGACACAGATATCGCTGACCGACATAGACGGCGACGCCATCGCCTTCCTCAAGGGCCTCTCCGGAGACCCAGACGGCCAGGAGATTCTGGCCATCCTGGAGGAGGTGCTTAATGCCGGCTACGTCCACCTCGATGCCGGCACGCCACAAGAACTCTATGTGTGGCCGTATTTCTTCGCCCTGCCGCTGGACAAGCTGGACGCCAAGCAGCGGGTCGAGCTCTTCAAGATCGTCACCGCCGGCGATTTCAATGATATGAAGCAGTTCGGCGCCTATATCTTCTACCGTGTCGGCATCACGCCTGCCGGACAGTGGTCGTTCTTCGTCGCCGGGGATTGAGCTTTCTGCCTCTGCCCTTGCAGAGATCCGGGAGCCTAGACGGGCAATGCCTCGGAAAACTCCACCGCTTTGCCTTGGCCTGGCGTGACGATTTCGCCCTCCCACATGACACGTCGGCCTCGAATGACGGTGCCGACCGGCCAACCCGTCACTTCCCTGCCATCATAAGGCGTCCAGCCGGCTTTCGAGCCGGCCTGCGCATTGGTGATCATCTCGCGCCGCATCATGTCTACGATGGTGAAGTCGGCGTCATAGCCGGCGGCGATGCGGCCTTTCCTGGCCATGCCGAAGATCCGCTGCGGGCCATGACTGGACAGGTCGACAAAGCGCTGCAAGGTCAGCCGGCCGGCATTGACGTGGTCGAGCATGATCGGCACCAGCGTCTGCACGCCGGTCATTCCCGACGGTGAGGCCGGATACGGCTTGGCCTTCTCGGCCAGCGTGTGCGGCGCATGGTCGGAGCCGAGCACGTCGACGACGCCTTGGGCAATGCCGTGCCAGACGCCGTCGCGATGGCGGGCGGCGCGCACCGGCGGGTTCATCTGGATCAGCGTGCCAAGGCGTGCGTAGTCGTCGGCGCTTAGCGTCAAATGATGCGGCGTTGCCTCGCAGGTCGCGACATCCTTGTGTTGTTCGAGAAACACAATCTCCTCGGCCGTCGAGATGTGCAGGACATGAATGCGGGCGCGAACGCTGCGCGCGATGCGTACAAGCCGTTCGGTACAGCGTAAGGCGGCGATCTCGTCGCGCCAGACAGGGTGCGATGCCGGGTCGCCCTCGATGCGCTCGCCAAGACGCTCGCGCAGCCGGAATTCGTCTTCCGAATGAAAGGCGGCGCGCCGGCGCGTGTTTCTCAGGATCGACGCCACGCCCTCGTCATCCTCGACCAGCAGGTCGCCAGTGGACGAGCCCATGAAAACCTTGATCCCGGCAGCGCCCGGCAGCCGCTCAAGCTCGCCGACATCCCCGGCGTTTTCGCGGGTACCGCCGACCCAGAAGGCGAAATCGCAATGCATGCGATCCGTGCCGCGCCGGACCTTGTCGGCAAGCGCTGCCTCGCTGGTGGTCAAAGGATTGGTGTTGGGCATCTCGAACACGGCGGTGACGCCGCCAAGCACGGCCGCGCGCGACCCCGTTTCCAAATCTTCCTTGTGCTCCAGTCCCGGCTCGCGAAAGTGCACCTGGCTGTCGATGACACCCGGCAGGATATGCAGGCCGCGGCAGTCGATCGTCTCGCCGGCCGAGGCCTGGCGGAGACCGCCGATGGCAGCGATGCGCCCGTCCTTCACGCCGATGTCGCGAGCCCCTTCGCCGTCATGGTTGACCACTGTGCCGCCTGTCAGGATGAGGTCGTAGATCATGGCCATGCTCTCTTGCGGGGGGAGTGCCAGCGGCTTACGTAAAGGCCGACCATTTTGCAAGATCAGGTTGCTTTTCCGCCCATGCCCTTTGCCCAGCTCAAAGACCGCGCCCTCATTTCCGTATCAGGTCCGGATGCCGAGCATTTTTTGCAAAACATCGTGACCACCGATCTCGACATTCTGGCTCCCGGCGAAGCCAAGCCCGGTGCGCTGCTGACGCCGCAAGGCAAGATCCTGTTCGATTTCCTGATCTCGCGCACCGGCGAGAATGCATTCCGGCTCGAATGCCGTGCCGACATAGCGGACGATTTCATACGCCGGCTGACGCTCTACAAACTGCGCGCCAAGGTCGAGATTGCAAAATCCGATCAGGCATTTGTCACCGTCGCATGGGGACATGAATCAACACCCTCACAATCTGATTCAACGGCAGCCGCCGACACACGCTTTCCGAAGGGTGCCGTCACGCGTTCCTATGGCGAAACAGATGAGCGCAGCGATCTTGCCGCGTGGCAAGCCTTCCGCATTGCCGGCGGCATTGCCGAAAGCGGCAGCGACTACCAACTCGGAGACGCCTTCCCCCACGACGTGCTGCTGGACGAAACCGGTGGCGTCGGCTTCAAGAAGGGCTGCTATGTCGGCCAGGAGGTCGTCTCGCGCATGCAGCATCGCGGCACCGCCAGGCGGCGCGTGCTGATTGTGTCAGCCGACCGGCCCCTGCCCGCGCCCGGCTCTGAGCTGACCGTCGAAGGCAGGCCGGTTGGCACGCTTGGCTCGACTGCCGGCACGGCTGGTCTGGCGATTGTCCGTATCGACCGGATCAAGGCGGCGCTCGACGCCGATCTGCCGATCATGGCGGCGGACGTTCCAGTTACGCTGGCCATTCCCGGTTGGGCAAAATTCACCTTCCCGCAGGAAGCCGCCAGCGCGGAGGGGGTCTGATGGCGGCCGACCGCGTCGGCGCACCGGCACGCGCCTGGCAGCGCATGCTGTCGGGCCGCCGGCTCGACCTGCTCGACCCCTCGCCGCTCGACATCGAGATTTCAGACATTGCGCATGGGCTCGCCCGCGTTGCCCGCTGGAACGGCCAGACCAGCGGTGAGCATGCCTTTTCGGTCGCCCAGCACTCGCTGCTGGTCGAAGCGCTGTTCCGCGACCTGGTACCCGAGGCTTCGGCCGACGCCCAGCTGGCGGCCCTCCTGCACGACGCCCCCGAATATGTCATCGGCGACATGATCTCACCGTTCAAATCGGTAATGGGCGGCAGCTACAAGGATTGTGAGTTGCGGCTGCAGCGCGCCATCCATCTGCGCTTCTCGCTGCCGGAACCGGGTGCTGCGCTGCGCAAGGAGATCAAGCGCGCCGACCAGATCGCCGCCTATTTCGAGGCAACGCTGCTCGCCGGCTTTTCGACCGCGGAGGCGACCGAGTTCTTCGGCCGTCCGCGCGGCTTCAATGCCGACCGCTTCGATTTCACGCCACGCTCGGTGACCTGGGCGCAAAATGCGTTCCTGAAGCGGTTTTCCGCGATCGAGACATCGCGACACCAGGTTTCGGCGACCGCAATCGACTAAAAACGCTAAATTAACCGGCGGCGGCCACAATAGCGCGTTCGATCACGGTCCGCAGGCGCGCTCATGCCCGTCGCTGATGCCAAGGATGGTTCGACCAACCCGAAACGGGAGGCCGAAGGCATGGACCGCTCCCGCCACATGGAAGACGAACTGCGCGAGCAGAACCAACGCTTTTCGGCTGCGGTCGAGAACATGTCGCACGGCCTGTGCATGTTCGACGCCGACGAGCGGATGATCATCTGCAACGGCAACTACCTGAACATCTTTTGCCTCGAAGCCAGCGTGATAAGGCCCGGCATCCGGTTCCTCGACATTCTGCGCCACAGCGCCGATATCGGCATCGCCTCGCAAACCGCCGACGAACTCTACGCCATCCGCAAGCCCTATATCGATCAGGCAAAGCCCTCGACCTACGAAGAAACACTGTCGGACGGCCGCATCGTCAGCATCTCGCACCGCCCTCTGACTCTGGGCGGCTGGGTCTCGATCTATGAGGACATCACTGAGCAGCGCCGCGCGCAAGAGGATCTCAAGGAGCAGCACCGCCGCTTCGACGCAGCGCTCGCCAACATGTCGCAAGGCCTGCTGATGTATGACGCCGACGGCAAGATGATCGTGCGCAACGGGCGTTTCCTAGAACTCTACAACGTCACCGCGGCGGACTTCCCGCTTGGAACGACGCACCGCGACGCGCTCGAACGATTGCTGGAACTCGGCATCTATACGAAGATCGATGTCGACAGCGAAGTCGCCAAGACCGAAGCCTGCCTGGTGGCGAGAAAAATGCATTCGGCCTATCGGCATCTTACCGACGGCAGGACGGTTCTGGTCACCCGCCAGCCGATGAGCGGCGGCGGTTGGGTGGCGACCTTCGACGATGTTACGGAGCGCCGCCGTACCGAAGAGCGCATGACCCATCTTGCGCATCACGACATGCTGACCGGACTGCCCAACCGCTCGATGTTTCGCGAACGGCTCGACCTTGCGCTGGAGGACACGGCGGCCACGCCGCTGGCGATCTTCTCGCTCGATCTCGATCGCTTCAAGGCGGTCAACGACACTTGGGGACATCCGGCCGGCGACTGGCTGCTGAAGAGCGTGGCCGAGCGGCTGCAGCGCTGCCTTCATAATGAAAACGACGTCGTTGCCCGCTTCGGCGGTGACGAATTCGTCATCATCCAGTTCAATTTCAAGGGCATTGCCAATGCTGAAAAACTCGCGAAGCGCATCATCGAGACAATAGGAAAACCGTTCCGCGACAAGAGCCGCGAGATGCATATCGGCATCAGCCTGGGCATAGCGGTTTTCCCCGACGACGGTGGAGATGCCGACACGCTGCTGAGGAACGCCGATACGGCGCTTTACCGGGCGAAGAGCGAAGGGCGCAATCAGTATCGGTTCTTCGAACCCGGAATGGACGCTATGGTACAGGCACGGCGTGCGCTGGAGATCGACCTCGAGACCGCGCTGCCGCGCCAGGAATTCGACCTCGACTTCCAGCCCATCATGAACATCGCATCCGGGGAGATCGTCGGCGCGGAAGCCTTGATGCGCTGGCATTCGCCGACACGCGGCACGGTGGCGCCGGACAGCTTCATTCCGGTCGCCGAAGACACTGGATTGATCGTGCCGCTTGGCGAATGGGCGCTGAGGAAAGCTTGCACGGCGGCGGCCGACTGGCCCGCCGGCCTGCGCGTCGCGGTCAATGTCTCGGCCGTGCAACTTAAAAGCGGCAGCTTCGCCCGCAGCGTCATCTCGGCGCTGGCTTTCTCCGGCGTGCCAGCCGATCGGTTGGAACTGGAGATAACCGAAACCGTGCTGATGGACGAAAGCGAGGCGGTGCTAAGGACGCTGCGGCAGTTGCGCGAACTCGGCGTCCGTATCGCGCTGGACGATTTCGGCATCGGCTATTCTTCGCTCGGCTATCTCAGGCGTTTTCCCGTCGACAAGATCAAGATCGATCGTTCGTTCATCCACGACCTGGGCAATCGTGACGCCGCGGCGATCGTTCGCACCGTCATCGGGCTGGGCGCCGAGCTTGGCATCACTGTCACCGCCGAGGGGGTCGAGACCGAGGCGCAACTCGACATCCTGCGCGGCAATGGCTGTACAGAGGCGCAGGGCTATCTGATCGGCGTGCCGTCAACGGCCGCCGAGATCCAGCGTCTGTTGAAATCCCGAGCGCTCCACAGCCAGACCGGCTGAGGCCGGCCATCGTCAACGCAGCGTGTCGATGTATTTGCCGTGGAAGCTGACATAGCCGGGCTCGACCACCTTGAGATGCCGCTCGATCAGCGCATGAAACCGCGGCAGTTGATGAAACGGCACGCCTGGATAGGCATGATGCTCGGCATGGAACGGCATGTTCCACGCCAGCCTGCGGACCAGCCAGTTGGTCAGCGTGGTCCTGGTGTTCTCCAGCATGTTGGCGACGAACGGACAACGGCCGTGCTCGGCTAAGAGATAGAGGCGCAGAAACGGCTGCCCCAACAGAGCGGGCAAGATCCAGACATAGAGAAGCACCGAGAGCCGGAAATAGACGGCCAGCAGAAGGACCACGGCGTAAAAGGCAATCATGGCGCGTGCCTCGATGCGCACCTTGTCATAGCCCTTTGGCGGAACGTAGCTTTCCCGGCCGCGGTCCATCGCATTGGCATAAAGCGTCTTGAGGTGGCCCCACCACAAAGGGATGCCGGATATGTGGACGAGATATTGCCGCCATGTCTCCGGTTTGGGGAAGGCCAGTTCCGGGTCGTTCTGCGGGTCCTGCGTGTATCGATGGTGGGCGAAATGGAAATAGCGAAACCAGTCCGCCGGCAGCGCGATCGCCAGGCTGCACACCCGCGCCACGGCATCGTTCAGCCATTGCGACTCAAAGGCCGTGCGATGGACCGTTTCGTGCAGCAGCGTGAACAGGAAGACGATGAGGATACCTTGCGGCAGCATCAGCAGTGGCCAGAACGGCACCTTGACGGCGATCAGCGATCCGACGACCATGATCGCGCCCCAATGAGCAGCAAGCTGAACGAGGCCCGCAACATCAGACTTGGCGGTCAGCCGATTGCGCTCCTCCTGCGTCAGCGATGAAATTACGTCACGATGATCCACGTGCTTCGATCCAGACTGGAGTTTGATGAACCCACTGTAGCCAATGAACAACCTTTCCAAAAACGACGATTTCCGCAATCTAGATAAGCTGAACTTATCTATTCGGTGATTATGGCCGTACCTCCTTCTCTCAAAGGGCTTCAAGCTTTCGAGGCTGCGGCCCGTATAGGCAGCTTTGCCGCGGCGGCGGAAGAGCTTTCGGTGTCGGCCGCTGCCGTCAGTCAGCTCATCCGCACGGTCGAGGAGCAGATGGGCCGCAAGCTGTTCCACCGCGTCAACCGGCGCGTCGTCCTCACCGAGGCAGGCGTCGAGATGCTGCCCAGGCTGACCATGGCCTTCCAGGAGATCGGCAGCGTCGCGCGCCAGCTGGGCGGCGATACGTTCCGCCCACGCCTTGTGGTGTCGGTGCCGCCATCCATGGCCATGGGTTGGCTTTCGCAGCGTCTCGCTGGTTTTGCCTCAAGCCATGGCGTCGTCGACATATCGCTCAGAGGCGACGACGACCCGGTGCCGTTCGACCGTGAACTGATCGACATCAGGCTCTCCTATGGGCCGCATTATCGCGAGCACCCGACCGAGGACATCGTCCAGGACGCAGTCTATCCCGTGTGTGCCCCCGGGCTGGCGGACACAATCAAACCCGAGGGCCTGGCCAGCCTGCCGCTTATCCACACGGGCTGGGGACCGACTGGTGCGTCCTTTCCGTCCTGGCACAACTGGTTCGAGGCGGCCGGCATCGAGCCCGGCCGGGCAGCGCAGCGCGGCCTCTCGGCCAACTCATCGCGCGCGGCACTCGACCTTGCCATTTCGGGATTGGGCGTGGCGCTGGCGCAAGGGATCTACTGTGCCGCGGCGCTGGCAGACGGCCGACTTGTCAGGCCCCTCGCCCAGGCACTGGAGCTGCGCCAGCCCTATTGCCTGACGATCCCGGAGCGCAGCGCCAGGCGCGATGTCGTGGCCGCGTTTCGCCTGTGGCTGATCGACGAGTGTCGGCGCGCAGTCGGCTCGCCGGCACTGCGTTGACGTAGTGTGCGGCGATGATCAGAGGTGCCCGCTCAATGCCTCAGCCATGTCCTTGTTTGTCGCCACGGGAACGATCTCGAATTCCACCAGATCCGCCCATTCGATGACCCAGCGCTGCAGCAGCGTGACGTCATTGGCTTCCACCAGCAGGAAGCAGCGGCTCATGTCCGCCGCGATCCAGCTGTGGTGCACGAGAAGCTCGTCCGGCTTCAGGCGGCCGCGGTCGCGAAAGCGGCGGTAGATCTCCTTGCGATCACAGCCTGTGAAATCCTCGATCACGATAAACTGCATGTTCTACCCCCGATCAAATTACCGCCCCGGCCGGTCCAGCCGCTCCAGGAACCACTGCGTCAGCCGCACCCAGACCTCGTCCTTCTCGCCGGAATCCTCCCAGCCATGGTCGAGGTTGGGATTATCATTCACCTCGATGACGAAGACGCCGTCCTTGGTCTCCTTGAGGTCGACCCCATAGAGCCCGTCGCCGATGCAGCGCGCCGCTTTCACAGCCGTCTCGACGACATGCGCCGGCGTCTCCTTCAGCGTGAAGGTCTTGATGCCGCCCTGGTCGGGCTTGCCGTTGGCCTTGTGGTTGACGATCTGCCAGTGCTTCTTGGCCATCAGATAATGCACGGCAAACAGCGGCTGGCCGCCGAGCACGCCGACGCGCCAGTCATACTCGGTCGGAATGAATTTCTGCGCGATCAGAAGGTCGGAATCCTCGAGCCATGCGGTGGCAAGCGTCTTCAGTTCCTCGAAATTGGCGCATTTCTTGACGCCGCGCGAGAACGACGAATCCGGGATTTTCAGCACCAGCGGAAAGCCCAGCGTCTGCGCCGCTAGTTCGAGATCCGAGGTGCCGGCGATCATCACCGTCGGCGGCACCGGCACCTTGTTGTAGGCCATCAATTCGTTGAGATAGACCTTGTTGGTGCAGCGGATCATCGACAGCGGATCGTCGATCACCGGCATGCCTTCCTGCTGGGCGCGGCGGGCGAAACGATAGGTGTGGTTGGAGATCGAGGTGGTCTCGCGGATGAACAGCGCGTCGTAATTGGCGAGCTTGGCCAGATCCCGCTTGGTGATCGGCTCGATTTCGACGCCCATCTTCTCCGCGATCTTGGCCCAATAGCGCAGCGACGATATCTCCGAGGGCGGCAATTCCTCATGCGGGTCGACCAGCGTGGCGAAGGTGTAGCGCGCCGGCGTGCGGCCCTTGGTGTCGCGCCACTCCCGGTTGGTGTAGGTTTCCAGGCACTGGATGAAGCTTTTTTCCTCGTCCTCGGTCATCCGCGCCAACGGATGGAAGCCGATCTTGCGGATCGAGGCCCATTCAGCGCTGTCCTTGATGTGGACTTCGAGCGCCGGCGCGCGGAACCAGTCGAACAGAAGTTTGGCGAAGCGGTCCCAGATTTTCGACGGGCCGATGCCGAAGAAGATGCAGACCTTTTGCGGAAAGGCGCCACCGAGATCCTTGCGGCATTTGTTGAGCGCCAGTTCCAGTTCCGGCAGCGCGTGCTCATAAAGCTTGCGCTCCGACAGGTCGATCATCGTCTCGACCGTCGGGATCACCTTGTGGCCGCGCGAGCTTGCCAGCAGCGACGCATAGTAGCCACGGCTCTGATAGGCGTAATTGTTCGACAGGTTGATGACCTTCGGCCGCTGGCCGCGAAACAATGATGGATGCGCGAGATAGTCGCGATTGGTGATGATCTTGTGCGGTGTCGCCACCTGGTCGAGATCGCTCTGCCTGCCGGTAAGGATGACCCAGGTCATTATCTGTCACGCTTTCCCAGAGTGATGGCGGCACGCAGTCCATCGCGACCGAACTGCGCCATGTTCATGAAGATGCCGTAAGGCACGGGAATGTTGGCTGCATCAAGGACGGTCTCCTGCCTTTCATCCTCGACCCAAGGGTCGTGGATCAGGATATGGTCGCCGTCATCGCCGATCGCCAGCACCCAGTGCGGCACCTTCTTGCCGAACATCAGGAAGCCGCTGATCAGCACCAGCACCAGCTTTCCTCCAGCGATCGCAGCGCGGATATCGTCGATTGTGAATGCACGGTAATTCACCGGGATGCCGTAAAGTTCCGCGCGTCGGCGAAAGTCGACCTGGGCCAGTTCCATCACCCTGCGCTTGTCCTCACTGCGCACCGATTGCAGGAACAGCGCGCCATAGAAGGAAACGTAGATCTCCACCGCGAGCCCGCTTTCGTACCCGGAGACAGCGAGGCCGAACGGTTCGCAACCACCGGGACCCGACATCATGAAGACGGTCGTCGCTTCACGCCACAGGCGGATTTCCATGACCGGATCCGGCACGAAGCCGCGATCGAAATTGGCCATCGCCATCATCAGGCAGCACGGGCCGCAGGTGAATTCGCAGGTCTGCGGGTAGAACGGCACCTTGGTGGCGATCGGAATGTCGCCACGCAAGGTCTTTTCGTAGCGAAGTGCCGTTTCGCCATCCTCATAGTAGCCGGGCTCGCGGCCGATCTTGCGATAACCGGCCCGTTCGTAGATGCGGATCGCGCGGCTGTTGTCCTCGCGAACTTCGAGACGCAGCATCATGCGGTCATGCTCGAAGGCGGCATCTTCGGCGGATCCGAGCAGCATGCGGCCGACACCCAGCCCGCCGAAAAACGGACTGGTCGCAATCGAGTAGAGGCGCGCCACGCCGCTGCCCTTGCGAAACAGCACGATCGCATAGCCGGCCACGCGGCCGTCGACTTCGGCGACCAGCGTCTCGGCGGTTTCACGCTCGATGAACAGGCGGAAGGAGCGGCGGGAAATACGGTCGCTTGAGAAAACAGCTTTCTCAATGGCGGCGAGATCATCGACGTCAGACGCGCGGGCCGTGCGGATCTCGGCAGGCATGCGGCTTCAGAAAACCTCGATTGATGGTGGAATGGCCCTACTCGAACACGTCCTTGACGCCAACCAGGGCGTTGGGAAAACCGGCGTCCACCTGGGCGCACGAAGTCCGCTCCACCACCTTGAATTTTCGCCTCGTGTTTCCAAAAACCGTTTCCGATTTTCGGGGCGATGCGACAGCATTCATCAAGCGCTATCGCACCTCGATTAGGGCCGAATTGTGACACATCCGACGCCGGCCCGACGGGCGCAAAAGGTCTTTCGGCCGGATCGGCATTCGCGGATCGACGGCACCGGCAAAAGCAATGCCGTTCAGCTTGCCAGCCCGTTCACAAGTTGCGTGTAGGCGCTCCTGGCGACCTCGGCCAGCCGCTCGCGCGGCAAGGAGCCGACCACGGCGCAGCCATAGCCCTTGTCCAGCCAGTAGACGGCCTCGGGTCCGTCTTGCGCGGCGGCGTAGGTGCCTTTGGCATTCTCCGTCGATTCCGTGGTGACGAACAGCGAGATACGCTGCCCATTGCCGTCCTCGTAAAGCAGCATGGCGGCCTTGCTCTCGCCTGCCGGCAACAGCCGGCCGCCGACCAGTTGGAATCCGTCGGCGGTCAGGTCCGGCGCCACCAGCTTCAGCCCTACACGGTTGGACAGCCAGGTCTGCAGATGGTCCTTGTCGCTGGCCGGCACCTCGACGGCATGCCGCTTTTCGGCGGCATAGATGACATGGGCCGCGATTGCCTGCTCGGCCAGCCGATCTTCCGCCGGGTCCTCCTGGCCGATGCCGTCGATGCCGGCAAAGTAGCCACCAAGTCCGCCGGTGACCAGAAGCACGGCGGCAGCAGCGGCAAGCCACCAGCGTGAGCGTGGCACAGATGCCTTGACCGGCACCTCGCCAAGCACGACCTTGCGCACCCGCGCAGGCACGGCTTCGTCCAGCACGTCGGCGAAGGCGGCACGCAGCGCCGCCCGGTCGGCGGTGAAACGGGCGCTCTTGGCCTTCATCTCGGGATTGGCGTCGAGCCAGGCATCGTAGGCCGAGCGCTCATCGCTGGGCAGCTCGCCATCGAGCGCCATGTGGATGTCACGTTCGGAAAAGTCGCGGCGGATCATTTCTCGACGATCCTTATCGCGCGGCGGCGCGCCGTGTCGTCCAGCAACCCGCGCAATTCCTCACGCCCGCGCGCAATGCGCGACATCAGCGTGCCGGCAGGCACGCCCAGAATGTTGGCGGCTTCGGCATAGGAAAAACCTTCGATGGCAACCATGACAAGGGCCGCGCGACGGTCGGGGCTGATCGCCTGCAATGCGTCGATGATCTCGCGCGAGGCAATGTTCTCCACCTGCTCGGCCGGCTGGGCAACGGCCTCGCCTGCCTCCAGCGGCAGCATCGCCGCCTCGCCGCGGCGGTTCACCTTGCGCATCTGATCGATGAACAAATGATGCATGATCGTAAACAGCCACCTCCGGGGGCTTTCTCCTGTCTGCCAATTGTCGAGCCGCACAAGCGCCCGCTCGAGGCAATCCTGGACAAGGTCGTCGGCAGCGTCGCGGTCGCGCAAAAGCGAGCGTGCGTAACGGCGCAGGCGCGGTATTTCGCCAAGGATTGCTGCCTTCTTTTCGTCCATGACCGCAGGTTTCGAGGTCGCCCTTGTTGATCCCAATTGAACGCGCCTTCCGGGCGCGGCGCAAGCGGCCAGCGCGAAGCGGTCTCCCGCCCCGGTCACCCAAGCAATGAGATAACGATGGCCGGTGCCGATTTATTCCCGATCGAAGGCAGCGGTAAATCGATTGCCAAAATACGTAAAATATGCACAATATGTAAAATACGTATGAGGGTCACTCGATGAAACAATTCACCTTTTCGGATATGAATCGGGCGTCCGGCGAAATTCTCGAAACGGCAATGATCGAGCCTGTCGCTCTCACGAAACGCGGCAAAGAGAAGCTGATCATCCTATCAGCGGCCCAATATCGGCAGCTCGTTAGTTCGCCTCATGCGGTAGCCTACACGCTTGAGGACGCGCCGGACGAGGTTCACGATGAACTCATGTCCGGATTGGAGGCCATCACAACCAGCGACAAGCCGGATGCTTAAGCCCGGCGATTTGCTTCGATACTATTATCTATGGGCACGACAGGCTGACGCCGGCGAGAAATTCGGCCGCAAGGCGCGGCCCGTCTGCATTGTGGTCAGGACGCCGGCAACGCCTGCCGCACTGTTCTTGTTCCCGCTCACCTCGCAAAAGCCCGACCAGTCCCGCACGCATGTTGCCGTGAGCGAAATCGAGTGTCGCAGAGGTGGGCTCGATTTCCCGTCATGGCTGATCCTAGACGAGTACAACCGCGTACAGATCGATGAAGCTTATGATCTCGTCACGACGAGGCCAATCGGCTCCTTCAGCCCAGCGTTTGTCCGGAAGATCGCGGGCCTCATCAAAGAGGCAATCGTACAGCGCCGCGTGCGCGGCGTCGTCCGAAAATAGCGGACAAACCGGTACATGAACGGGTAAGGGCTATTCACGGAAGCAAGCGCATCATCCCTCCTTCGCCGCCCGTGTCAAAAGCCGCTGATAGAACAGGCCGATACCGATCAGAACCGCGCCGAGGCCGATGAAGGATAGCGCCCTCAGCACGCCTTCCAACTCCGACATGTCGAAGATGAAGACCTTCAGCACGGCGATCGCGATCAGCGCGGCGGAGGCGATGCGCAGCACCTGCGATTTCAGCCAGACGCCGGCGGTGAGCAAGACCACACCGATAACCAGCCAGAGTGCCGAGTAGGTGTAGGTTTCCAACTGGCCAAGCCCGCTCCACAGGCCGATGAATTCGCCCTTGAACAGGCGCCTCACCGACAGCGTGGCATAGGCGAAGGCAAGCGCGGCAGCCACCACGGCCAGCATTTGCGCATACCATTTCGGCCGCTTGTCCCTGGCGTAGAGCGCCAGTCCCCCGGCGGCGACCGCCGGCAGGAGATAGGCGAGGAACAACAGGTTGAACACCGGGATCTGGCCGGTCGATTCGTCTGTGAACAATGGGTTCAGCAGCACGAAGTGCCTGACAATGATAAAGGCGACCGAGGCCACGCCGGCGGCCATCGAACCATAGCGCAGCACCGAGCTTGGCGAGCGCATGTCGATGGCGACCAGGATGGCGCCGGCGCCGATGGCGATCAGCGTGTAGATCGACTGTTCGGCGAGCGTCATGGCACCCGTGTCGATGACGCCGCCATGCATGGCATGGCGCACCAGTATGGCGAGCGTGAGCAGCGCAAACAGTGCCGCTGCCGCCTCCATGGCAAGGCGCGGCCGGCCATTCGTGGTGCGGGCGAGCTGCCAGGCGGCGAAGCCGAAGGCCAGCGCCGGCACGCCGTAGCCGGGCAACAGCCAGTTGAAGACCGGTGTCCTCGACAGGAACCCGGCGCCGACAATGGTCGGGTCGAAAGCGACGCGGCCAAGCACCGCGATCACAGCGCCGACCGAAATCCAGCCGAGCACCGGATAGGCGCGCCGGCGCGTGGCCAGCGCCGGCACGATGGCCGCCGCACCGAGCAGGATGGTGGTCCAGCCGGAATCGAAAGCCATATGCATGAGCAGGAGCCCGGCGATGGCCGCGCCGCCCAGGGCAAACGACACCGCGACACCGCCCTTGAGCGGCGGCTCCTCGGCCCGCGCGATCCACTCGCCACCGGCGGCGAAAATGACGACCAGCAGTGCCGCCGCGGCAGCGTAGACAAAGTCACGGTCGAGATTGCCGAAAGTGAACCAGAGCGCCAGCAGGACGACCAGCGGGACGATGACGCCCCACGCTGCCCATGAGGCCGCGCGGATCTGCGTGCCGGCGGCGAACCGGCGTGCGGCCCAGAAGCCGGCGCCGATGAAAACCAGGCCAAGTACGATGCCGATGCGCAAGGTCAGCGCGTTGGACGTGGCCACCGGCAGTCCGTCGACGCCCAGGGCACCGCCCGAAAAATCGGAAGCGATCGAGGTTGGCGGGATGATGCCGAGATAGATCAGCATCATGACCAGTCCCGCGGCATAGAGGAGCGGCAGCGCCAGCGGACGATAAAGCGCGACAGCCACCATTGCGGCGATCACCACCGCGCCCGGCAAGGCATCGCCGGCGGCTGCAAAGACCGGGTCGACCGACAGGCCAAGCGCCGAGAATGCGATGAACAAGCCAGGCACGATAGACGGCCAGTCGAAAACCCTGGCCGGCCCGGTTTCATCGCCACGGCGAGCGAGCCAGACAAGGGCCAGCACAGCCAGCGTGACGGCGTCGATGAACAGGATGGCGGAGAGGTTCGCCCCCCGCGCATCGGTCATGTAAAGGATGGTCCAGACACCGGTGCCGAAAAAGGCCGCCGCCATCAGCGACGTCCAGGCGCGCATGCGGGCGATGACGCCGGTGGCGGCGAGCACGATCGCGAGATAGCCGAACAGCGCCCAGGGATTGGGCGCCTGCGAGGCGACCAGCACCGGCGTCACCATGGCACCGACGAGACCGATGCCGGCCAGCGCCTGGCCATGGACGAGGGCTGCCGCGATCGTCGCCACGCCGATGACGCCGAGCAGCGTGAAAGCGAGTGCCGGGCCTATGAAGCCGTAAATGCCATGCGCGGCATAGACGGTGCCGAACAGGATGAAGGCACCGGCAGCAGTCAGGATTGCTGGAATATAAGCGCCGGCGGCCCCTTGCACCGGCACCTTGAAGCCGGTGCGGCGGATGAACTCGCCGCCGGCGACCAGCACCAGGCCGAGCACGCCGGCCATGGCCAGCCGCACGCCGGGACCGAAAATGCCGGCTTCAATGGTGTAGCGGATCAGGAACAGGCCGCCCAGCGCCAGTGCGATGCCGCCAACCCAGACCGCCCAGCGGGTTCCGAGCGCGGTTTCGACATCGGATTGGCGGGCGGCTTTCGCCGCTCCGGGAAGCTCCGCGGGATCCACCGCCTTCGGTGCCGGTTCTGGAGCGGTCCACGGCCCGGAGACGATCTCGCCGGTCGAGTCTTCCGTGTCCGTGGCTGGCGCCGGGGCGGTGACTGATGCGCTTACCTCCGGCGGAACGATATCGGTCGCAGCCGCTGCGTCCGGAGCCATGTCGGCGGGCGCGTTGTCGTCCACCTGTTCGGACGACTGGGCCGCAGGCGGCACGGCACCGGAAAGGACCAGGCTGCGCAGCGCGCCAAGCTCGCGCTCGACAAGGCCGATGCGGCTCTGCTGGCGCGAAATGATGACGAACAAAGCGATGATGGCGACAAGGCCGATCAGGCTTTCAAACATGGCGGTTCCCCCAAACCAGGCCAGTTTTCACTGACATCCGTCGTACTGACATTCAAATGCGGCGGCCAAGCGGCCAGAAAATCAAGCTCGGAAAACTCAATGCGCCGCCAGTCAACGCGCCGCCAGATTGGCGGCCGGAAAGATCGAGCATGTTTCGGTGCCGAAAGCCAGCAGCTTGCCGCCGGCATCCTTCAACGTCGCTTCCGACACCGCCAACGTGCGGCCCTTGTGAACAACCCTGCCCTCGCACACCACCTCGCCGGTCCTCGGCGTGATGGGACGCGTCAAATTCACCTTGAACTCCGCCGTCGTATAGGCCTCGCCCTTTTCGAGCAGCGTCTGCACGGCACAGGCCAGTGCCGAATCGAGCAGCGTCGCCGCCCAGCCGCCATGTACGCTGCCCAGCGGATTGAGATGGCGCTCGCTCGGCATGCCACGAAAGACAGCGCGCCCTTCCGAGACTTCGGTGAGAGTGAAATTCAGCTGAAAGGAAATCGGCGGCGCCGGATACTTGCCGTCGACGATGCGCTGCAGCAATTCCAAACCGGTGTATTTCAGGATGTCGGCGTGCGGAATGGTGCCGAGGCCGAGCGGTGAGACCCGGCCAGGATAAAGTTCGACCTCGCTCATGTGATGATTTCTCTGGCTGCGTCCTCGCCAGCTATGGCCTTGCCGCGCGCGTGATGTTTGCGCAAGGCGGCGAGGAAGCCGGTACGAGCGTCTGGCGGCTCGAAGCCGCGCGGCTCATAGACATGGCGGTTGAAGAAGAAGCCGGTGAGCCGGAAGGCGTCCTCGACCGCTGCCGCATCGGCGCGCAGGCCGGAGCCGCGCTGCAGGAAAGCCGGCAGAGTCAGCATCTTGTCGCGCCAAGGCAAACCGGCTTCGCGCGATACCGCGCGTCCCGACTTCGGCGAGACATAGGCCAGGTCCTGTCGCGTGCCGGTGGCGGCACATTGACTGAGATCGAGGCCGAAGCCGAGTTCGTCCAGCACCAGAAGCTCGAAGCGCGCCACCAGTTCGCCGGCAATTTCGGCATCGTCGAGATGGACGATCATTACGGCAAGCGTTTCGTAAAGACCTTCGTGCGCATCGCGCTCGGGCAGCAGGCGCAGATGCGCGGCCATGGTCTGCAAGCCGTAGACGGCGACGGCGCTGTCCATCAGCCGGGCCGCGTTCATCTCGATCGCTTCGGCCTGGAACGTGCCGAGGTGCTCGTCAAGGCGCGCTCGCCACAACAGGTCGACACGGTTGCCGGGCTGGAGAACAGGCTGCTGCTTGCGCGAACGGCCGCCGCGAACAAGGCCGAGATGACGGCCATGCGCTCGCGTCAACACCTCGAGAATGGCGCTGGTTTCGCCATGCTTGCGGGTGCCGAGAATGATTCCCTCATCGCGCCATTCCATTTCAGGAGCTTTTCACCGATCGGGTGGCGAAATCAAGGTATCGGCTTGGCCCTGGGTAACTCTCATGCCAATGGCATAAAAAACCGCCCGCAGCGATGTGCTGCGGGCGGGCTGGTGAGGTCAGTCGATCTGTTAGAAATTGCGCTGGAAGCGAACGATGCCGCCGACGCTGCTCTTCTTGTCGGCCTTGGTCCAGTTGTTGAAATCGAAGTCGTCGAATTTTCCTGCATTGAGGTAATCGACTTCGGCCGTGATCGTGTAACCGGGGACGATGGTGTAGGCAACGTTGGCCGCGACGCCGAGGTTCTTCCAGTCGTCATAGGAGACCTGGGCGTTGAACGAGGTCTTGTCGTTGAACTTGTAGGTGCCGCCGCCCCAGATCGCCCAGTTTCCGCCCCATGGCTTGTATTGGGTACGGCCTGTGCCGAAGTCGTTGATGTTGTCGTTGGTGCCGTAGCCGCCCATGACGAACAGCGTCAGTTCCTTGCTGACGTTGACGTCCAGACGGACCTTGCCGGACACTTCCTCATAGTTGCTGTCATAGGCCACGACGCCGGTGATCGCACCCCAGTCGCCCTTGTACTTCAAACCGCCGACAACATGCGGAACGTAGCTGTCGATCGTGTTGACGGCGGTGCCTTCTTCGAGCGAGACCACGCCCGTGAAGCCGCTGCCTGCGTCGAAGTAGTAGCTGATGAGGTTGGTATCCTTGACACCATACGGGATGAGCGTGTCCTGGATGACATTGCCGGCATAGCCGATGAACTGGTCGTATACCGTTTCATCCTTGCCGACCCGCAGGCCACCGAGCTGGATCCAGGCGAAATTCAGCGAAGTCTTGCTGGTTCCATCTGCCTTGTTATTGCCGGCTTGCCAGCCAGTGCTTGAGCTTCCGTCATAGTCGCCAGAGGAGTTGCCGAACTGGAACCGGGTCTCGGTGAAGGTCTTCAACGTGCCGAGCTCGGTTTCCTGGCCGGTATAAGTCCTCAGCGTGAAGCGCATGTTCTTGTAATAAGTGTCGTGTCTATCGCCGTCCATGTGATCGGCAACGTTGTTGACACCATCGAACGTGCCGGAATCGCCGACGCCCATGTCGTAGCGGAGATAGCCGCCGATGCGCAGGCAGGTCTCGGTGCCCGGGATGTAGAAGTAGCCGGCGCCATAGACGTCGCAAATCTTGACGTATTCGGCAGGTTCCGGCTCGGCAACGACGACAGCGTCCGCGGCGCGCGCGCCGCTGGCCGCGATCAGGGCCGCGGCTGAGCCGAGAAGGAGGCTCTTGATGTTCATTTTCTGACCTCTCCAGTCATAGTTATAAATGGCTTCGGATTTGTGGCTGGCGGCAATGTTTTCCCGCCTCACCCCCACAGCGAAAAAGGCTCGCATCGCTCGCCCTTTTCAGCGGCGAACATACCCATCGATCATCTGTCTTCAATGACGATTTCTCGAATAATGCCAATTCCTTGAACAGATTAATACTGTGTTGCACAAATAACACTTGCGAATCCGACGAGTGGCACAACTGGCACAATGTCATTTATTAAATATATATACCGATACTTTCGCGGATAAATACAATTGTGACGTGCTATATTTCCAAAATGACCGCATAATGCGGAATATCTACCTGATTTACGCCGAAATCGCCTGAATCTTGCCGCCCCCTTTATCGTCAGATGCCGCCGATCCGCCAAACCCACTTTGATACCGAGGCGAAAAGCGGGATGACGCCTCCAAGCCTGTCTGCCTCTTCCAAAGCGATCGAAACCCCCTGGAGCGCTGTCGCGTCGCTGATTGTGACAGCAGTCAACCGTTGAAGGCGATTCCTTCGCGACGCCTCTCAGTCGACCTTGGCGACGCAGGCGACGTGGTCGCCCGCCTCGATCAGGCGGATCGGCACTCCATAAGTCCGGGAAAGCGTCGTTTCGGTCAGAATGTCCCTGGTCGCGCCATGCGAGGATGGTTCGGCCACAGGATCAGGATCTGGTGGGCGAGAGCGGCTTGAACGTTTGGCGCCTCACGCCCCGTGCGCGTGATCGGCAAGCACTTCATCGATCACATGACGGGATCTTTCAACCTCGACAGGGTTGACGTCGATCTGCCCGGCAACCGTGATCAGCGCCTTCCAAAGCGTCCAGCCACGACCGCGCGCCCACATCGCCCCGTCGGCCGGAAGGCCGGCACGAAACGCCTCCCGGCTTTTGCCTTCCAACAGCGTCCACGCAATCGCCAGATCGCAGGCGGGATCGCCGACGCCGGAGGTTCCGAAGTCGATCACCGCGCTCAACCGGCCTTGCCTGACCAGCAGGTTTCCCCAACTGACGTCACCGTGGAACCAGACCGGTGCACCGTGCCATTGTGCGGCAAGTGCTGCCTCCCACACCGCGCTGGCGGCGTCCGTATCGATCTTGCCGTCGAGGGCGGCAATCGCTTGCCGGGCCTCGCCATCGTAGACGCTGAGTGCTCCGCCGCGAAAGAAATTGTGCTGTCCCGGCGCCGGTCCGCCGGCAGCGGCAACAGAGGCGCCAGTCTCGGCAGCCAACGATGCTCCTTTTCCACCTGCAGGGAATAGGCCCCGGCACTCGGCAGCCGCACGGTCATCTCGTCACCGAGATGAAAGGTCCTGTTGTCCCAGCCGCCTGATGCAACCGGCCTGATCGCAAGATCCTTCCACTTGGGAAACTGCGTGGCGATCAATCGGCTGACAAGTGCTATGTCGATATTCGGCTTGCTGACCATCGAGCCTAGCGCGGAAACTCGAGCCCCATCTCGCGATAGCGCTCGGGGTCGTCGCCCCAGTTCTCGCGCACCTTGACGAACAGGAACAGATGCACCTTCTGTTCGAGAATGCCTGCTATCTCCATCCGCGCCGCCTGGCCGATGGCGCGGATGGTCTCGCCCTTGTGGCCGAGAACGATCTTCTTCTGGCTGTCCCGCTCGACATAGATGGTCTGGTCGATGCGCACCGAGCCGTCCGGCTTCTCTTCCCATTTCTCGGTCTCGATATGCGAGGAATAGGGCAGTTCCTGATGCAGCCTGAGATAAAGTTTTTCGCGGGTGATCTCGGCCGCGAGCTGGCGCATCGGCAGGTCCGAGATCTGGTCTTCCGGATAGTACCAGGGACCGACCGGCAGAGCCTCGGCCAGGTAATCGAGCACGTCCTTGCAGCCGGAACCAGTCAGCGCCGAAACCATGAAGGTGCGCTTGAACGGCACCCTTTCGTTCGCTGCCGCCGACAGAGCCAGCAGCGCTTCGTGCTTGACGCGGTCGACCTTGTTGAGGATCAGCACCATCGGCTGGCGCACATCCTTCAGCCGTTCGAGGATGGCGTCGGCGTCGCCCCTGATGCCGCGCTCGGCGTCGATCAAAAGCAGCACGATATCGGCGTCCTTGGCCCCGCCCCAGGCGGTGGTCACCATCGCCGTGTCGAGCCTCCGCTTCGGCTTGAAGATGCCGGGCGTGTCGACGAAAACGATCTGCGCATTGTCATGCGTGGCGATGCCGCGCACGATGGCGCGGGTCGTCTGCACCTTGTGGGTGACGATCGACACCTTGGCGCCGACCAATTGGTTGACCAGCGTCGACTTGCCCGCATTGGGCGCGCCGATCAGGGCAACGAAACCGGAATGCGTGGGGGCAGCTTCCGTTGCCGGTTCTTCGGTGGCGGTCATGCCGCACTCCCTTCACTTGAGCGCGCGCGCTCCGATTTTTGGGCCGATGTGGTGGTCCAGACGCCTTCGCGCAAAAGAAATGCCGAAGCCGCCGCTTCTTCGGCCACCCTGCGGGAGCCGCCAGTACCGCTTATCGGCGCAAAGCCACGGACCTGCAAGGACACGGTGAAGACGGGCTGGTGGTCCGGGCCTTCGCGTTTTTCGATCACATATTCGGGGCGCGCATCGCTGGTCTTGGCAATCCATTCCTGCAGATCGGATTTCGGATTGAGCGGTTTTGCGATCACCGTATGAGAGCGCGGTTCCCAGTAGCGCAGGACGAACCGCCGCGCGGCCTCGATGCCACCGTCGACGTAAACCGCCGCGATCAGAGCTTCGACCGCATCCGCGAGGTAGTTTCCGCCTGAGCCACGCGACCGCATCTTCAAGGCAGCATCGGCCCGGACCAGATCTTCGAGCTGCATTTCGATGCCGATTTCCGAGCATGTCCGCGCATCGACCAACGCATTGAAGCGCGGGGCGATTTCACCTTCCGGCGCATTAGGAAATTTCTCGAAAAGCATATCGGCGACGACGAGCCCGAGCACGCGGTCGCCAAGAAATTCAAGACGTTGGTTGTTGGTGGCCGCCTTGACGGCGCTGGAATGCGTCAGGGCGGTCTCGAGCAAACGGACATCCTTGAAGACGTGGCCGGTCTTGGCCTTCACCAAACCGGCCAGAGTTTCGCCTGTCGGACGCTTCAAAGCCATCAATTGACGAAGTGGAACAGGCGCGAAGCGCGCATCAGCGACGGCCATTTCCAGATTTCGAGAGGGCTCGCCTTGCCGGCGATCGAGAAGAAAACAAGATTGGCGCGGCCAACCAGATTTTCCGCGGGAACGTAGCCGACGGTGAAACGGCTGTCCGCGGAATTGTCCCGGTTGTCGCCCATCATGAAATAGTGGCCGGGCGGCACGTCGAATTCGCGGGTGTTGTCGCCGATCGAGTTCGAATTCAGGTCGAGCGTGTCGTAGCTGACGCCGTTGGGCAAGGTCTCACGATACACATCGATCGGGCGCGATTCCTCGGTGATGTCGGGATTGTCGATCTGGCCTGTTTTCACGCGCGGCACGCCGACGCCGTTGATGAAAAGCTGGCCGTCCTTGACCTGGATCTTGTCACCCGGCAGGCCGACAACGCGCTTGATGTAGTCGACGGACGGATCAGGCGGGAACTTGAAAACCGCTACGTCGCCGCGCTTCGGCTCGGAGCCCCAGATGCGGCCTGAAAAAATATCGGGTCCGAAAGGCAGCGAGTAGCGCGAATAGCCGTAGGACCATTTGGTGACGAACAGATAGTCGCCTTCCAAAAGCGTCGGCCGCATCGATCCCGACGGGATCGAAAAAGGCTGGAACAGCAGCGTGCGGATGACCAGGGCGAGCAAAAGCGCCTGGACGATGACGCTGACGGTCTCGCCAAGCCCGCCGGATTTCTTCTCGGATTTTTCAGCCACGCTCATGTCGTCCTCGATTGTGCGTTGGATGGTATAGAGTCTCGGCGCGCGCTGGGCAACGTCAATGCCGGTCGTCAGAGGCAATCAATGTGGCGCTTCTTCGACGGGCAACGCCTCGATGATCACAAAGGCTTGAGCGAGCGGGAAATCATCCGTGATGGTGAGGTGGATCGCCGCCCGGTGGCCCTTTGGCAGGATTTTGTCCAGCCTGGCCTGCGCTCCTCCCGTCAGCGCCATGGTCGGCGCGCCACTGGGCAGGTTGACGACACCCATGTCGCGCCAGAACACGCCCTGCGCCAGACCGGTGCCCAGCGCCTTGGCGCAGGCCTCCTTGGCAGCGAAACGCTTGGCATAGGAGGCAGCACGCGCCCGCCGGTTTTCGGAGCGGGCCTGTTCGATCTCGGTGTAGATTCTCTGGATGAAGCGCTGGCCGTGACGCTCCAGCGACTTTTCGATGCGTCTGATGTCGATCAGGTCGCTGCCGATGCCGATGATCATCGCGCGGTGGAACCGATGCTTGCGCCGGGATGGGACGATTGCGCATGCCGGCTTGCACGCTCGGCCAGACGCTTGCGCCGCTGTTCGCGGAAAGCGTTCATGCCCCAGCGCGTGATGGCGTAGAACAGCAGCCCGAAGGCGAGCCCGAGCGGAACCGCGCCGATCAGCATCGGTTCGAGGACCGGTTTCCACAATTGCGCGAAGGAGAGATTATGCAGCATCTCGCCCAGATGTGCCGGCGGCCCATGCGTCGGCAGGCGGTCATGCAGGATGAGCTTGCCCGTTTCCCACGACGCGCCCCATAGCAACGGGAAGGTCAGCGGGTTGCCGAAAAAAACCGCGCCGAGAGCGGCCGCCACCAGATTGCCGGCGATCACCCAGCACAGGAGGGCAGCGATGATGAAATGGAAACCGACGGGAAAGAATGAAGCGAAGACACCGGCCGCAACACCGGCCGCAACCGCATGCGGTGTGGCCTTCAGCCGCAGGATGCGCTTGGAAAAATACTGAAGCGAGCGCGAAAACGAGCGGCGCGGCCAAAGGTAGGTACGCACCCGCTCATAAAGGCCATCAGGCTTGCGGCGTCGAAAAAGCACTCTGTTCCCGTTCCACAGCGCCCGCAACGGCACCTTCAGCCGGGCGTGGCAGCCACATCTTGCGCTTGACTATCACCCTATGGCAATCGCCACCTTATATAACGACGCGCTGGCGCAAGAACAACCAAACACCTTCTATGCGCCGCGCTTGTCGCCGCCCTTCGGGGCGGCAGGTCTTGCTTCGAACATTGGATAATCGCGGCGAATTTAGGGAACCGGCAGTCGCATCGCCGAAAGGCGCATCGCCGCCGGCGGCTACCGCAGGTATTCGCTGACCTCGACCAGATTGCCGTCTGGGTCACGGAAATAGACCGACATCATAGGACCTCTAGCCCCGACACGTTCGACCGGGCCGAGTTCCACCGCCACACCATTGGCCGCGAGGCGGGCACGGACCTCATCCAGTGGCCGGTCGGTGATCAGGCAGAAATCACCTGATCCTGATGTCGGCGACTTCGCCTTGGGCTCGAAAGTGCGGCCGACCTCATGCACATTGATCTTATGGGTCCCGAAAGCCAGCGCCGTCGGCCGATCCGCCGCGTCGATGCGCTCAAAACCCAGCACGCGCTGGTAAAACTCACAGGTCACTTCCAGCGAAGCGACCGTCAGCACGAAATGATCGATGCCGGCGATCATTTCCAATCTGTCTTCACGCATGTCGCTTTCCCCAAAACCGCCGCACACTGTTGGGCGAAAAAAATGCCCCGTCAGATGTTGCGGCTGCCGGGCTTGATCGCCGGGATGGCGGCAAGCTCCGGCGGCAGCCGGTCGACCGGATAGGCCGGGACCTCATACTCGGCAAGCGCGATGAGCGGCACACCGACATCGGTCTTGCCGGCCGAACGATCAATGATGCAGGCCGCGGCCATCACCTCGGCGCCAAGATCGCGCAGGCACTCGATGGTCTCACGGATCGACAGGCCAGTGGTGACGATGTCGTCGACGATGACGACACGCGAGCCCCTGGCGATCTCGAAGCGGCGCAAGCGGAACTTGCCGCCTTCCCGCTCGACCCAGATCGCCGGCACGCGGAGATGACGCGAGGTCTCATAGGCCGGGATCAGCCCTCCGATCGCCGGGCCGACGACATAATCGATCTTGCCTGGCACGCCAGCGCGGATCTTCTCGGCCAACGCCTTGCACAGAAGCTCGGTCTTGTCGGCATGCATGAACACGCGCGCCTTCTGCAGGAAGACCGGACTGCGCAGGCCCGAGGTCAAAATGAAATGCCCTTCCAGAACAGCACCCGCCTCGCGGAAAATGCCCAGCACTTCATCGGTGTTCATGTCTGCCTCTTTTTTGATTGACCACGACTTTGTCCGAAACCGGAGCATGGTCTAGCCATTGACGCGTCTTGCGTCGCTGACGCTCGAATTGTCCTTGAGCTGCGACAGCAGCCGGTTGAGGTGCTTTAGATCCCAGACTTCGAGATCGATCAGCATTTCGGTGAAGTCGGGAGCAGTGCGCACCATCGACAGCGTATGGATGTTGGCGTCGTTCGACGCAACCACCTGCGCTATATCGGCGAGTGACCCCGGCGCGTTGATGGCGGTGACCGATACGCGCGCCGGAAAGCGTTCCTTGGTGCGCTCGTCGATGTCCCAGCGCACGTCGATCCAGCGCTCGGGCTGATCGTCGAACGCCTGCAGCGCCGGCGACTGGATCGGATAGATGGTGATGCCGGTGCCGGGCTGGACGATGCCGACGATGCGATCGCCAGGCACTGCCCCTTCCGGCGCGAAGCGCACCGGCAGATCGCCGCGCACGCCGCGGATCGGCACGGCGCCATCGCGTGGCTGGTCCTTGTCCTTGCGCGCGGCGCGACCCGGAATCTGGAACAGCATGCCGGCGGCATTGCGGATTTTCGACCAGCCCTCCTCGCGCGGCTTGGGGACGGCCGTGGTGACGCGCTCATCCTTGTAGTCGGGGAATACCGCCTTCATGACGTCGGTGGAGGCGAGCTCGCCGCGCCCGACGGAGGCCAGCACATCCTCGATGTCCTTGCGCGCCAGCCTGTGCAGCACCTGCTTCAGGCTCTCCTTGGTGAAGGTCTTGCCGGCACGCTCGAAGGCGCGCTCCAGGATGCGGATGCCGAGACCCGAATATTGCTTGCGGATGGCGTTCTTGGTGGCACGGCGGATGGCCGAGCGCGCCTTGCCGGTGACGACGACCGATTCCCAGGCCGCCGGCGGCACCTGCGCCTTGGAGCGGATGATCTCGACCTCATCGCCGTTCTTCAGTTCCGTCATCAGCGGCATGATGCGGCCGTTGACCTTGGCACCGACGCAGGTGTCACCGACATCGGTGTGCACCGCGTAGGCGAAGTCGATCGGTGTCGCGCCGCGCGGCAGCGCAATCAGCATGCCTTTCGGGGTGAAGCAGAACACCTGGTCCTGAAACAGTTCCAGCTTGGTATTTTCGAGGAAATCCTCGGGATTGTCGCCTTCGGCAAGCTGCTCGATGGTGCGCCGCAGCCAGGCGTAGGCGTTGGTTTCCTTTGAAATCGCGTGGGCGGCGCCATTCGTCTTGCCGCCTGTGTCCTTGTAGATCGAATGCGCGGCGACGCCGTATTCGGCGATCTTGTTCATCTCTCGGGTGCGGATCTGCAGCTCGACACGCTGGCGCGACGGGCCGACAATGGTGGTGTGGATCGACCGATAATCGTTCTGCTTCGGCGTCGAGATGTAGTCCTTGAAGCGGCCCGGCACCATCGACCACGCGGTGTGGATGGCGCCAAGCGCCCGGTAACAGTCCTCGACCGTGTCGACGACGACGCGGAAGCCGAAAATATCCGAGAGCTGCTCGAAGGACAGTGCCTTGGCCTCCATCTTGCGGAACACCGACCACGGCTTCTTCTGCCGGCTCTTCACGCCGGCGTTGATCGCATGCTTCTCGAACAGCGTGGACAGCGCTTTTTCGATGTCCGTCAGCACGCCCTTGTTGCGCTCGAAGATTTCGGCAAGCCGTGCGGTGACGGCGCGATAGGCCTCCGGATTGATGAAGCGGAAGGCGATCTCCTCCAGCTCCTCGCGCATGCCTTGCATGCCCATGCGGCCGGCCAGCGGCGCATAGATATCCATCGTCTCCTCGGCGATGCGCAGGCGCTTGGCTTCCGGCATGTGGTCGAGGGTGCGCATATTGTGCAAACGGTCGGCGAGCTTGACCAGCAGCACGCGGACATCTTCCGAAATCGCCAGCAGAAGCTTTCTCAGGTTTTCCGCCTGCTCGGCCTTCTTCGAGACGAGATCGAGCTTCTTCAGCTTGGTCAGGCCCTCGACCAGCTTGCCCATTTCGGGGCCGAACAGATCGTCGATCTCGGCCCGTGTGGCGGTCGTGTCCTCAATCGTGTCGTGCAGCAGGGCGACCGCGATCGTCGCCTCGTCCATATGCATCTCGGTGAGGATGGCGGCGACTTCGAGCGGGTGCGAGAAATACGGGTCGCCGGAAGCGCGCTTCTGGTGGCCATGCTTCTGCATGGCATAGACATAGGCCTTGTTGAGCAACGCCTCGTTGACGTCAGGCTTGTAGCGCTGGACGCGCTCGACAAGCTCATACTGACGCATCATGGGCGGGATCTCGCGGTGCTGAAATGATTGATGCGCCGCACTAGCGTACGGCGCATCCCATAGATAGCCACGAAACTGACTGGACGGAAGTGCCGGAAACGTATTCCAGGCAGGTCCAGAGCGCTGGCTTAGTAGTCGTCGCTCTTTTCCGGCGGCACCAGGCCCTCGATGCCGGCCAGGAGGTCTTCCTCGGTCATCCGGTCGAAGGTGACGTTCTCCTCGGTGTCATCGGCGTCGGTGGCCGCAACGGCGGCGCCGGTCTGATCGGCAATCGCCTCGCCGTCGGCTTCGGGCTCGTCGACCTCGACATGCTTCTGCAGCGAATGGATCAGATCTTCCTTGAGGTCGTCGGGCGAAAGCGTCTCATCGGCGATCTCGCGCAGCGCCACGACCGGGTTCTTGTCGTTGTCACGCGGCACGGTGATCGGCGCGCCCTGGCTGATCTGGCGGGCGCGGTGGCCGGCCAAGAGCACCAGCTCGAAGCGGTTGTCGACCTTGTCGATGCAATCTTCAACGGTTACGCGGGCCATGGATTGCCCCTTTCATGCGATGGATTTGATGGAAAACAGGCGCGGTCCATAACCCGAACGCCGCCAAAATACAAGCATCATGGCAATGGCCGGGCTGCATGGCGCCCAAACCTTGGTTCAAACACCCGATTTGGCAAAACCTGTCTGTGGTTATGTGTTCGGTGTCCCGATCACAATTGCTTGCAGTACCGCACGCACCCTTGGATTGCCGCGAAACTGGCGCTATCTCGGATGGCATGGAGGTCAGCCGGTTTATTATGAGCCTGACCGAACGCTATCGCATTTCGTTTAGACGGCCGTTTATTTCGAGAAGGAATATTTTCCATGTTCGACCCTCGTGAAAAAATCGCCCTATTCATCGACGGCGCCAATCTTTACGCGACGTCGCGTGCACTCGGCTTCGACATCGACTATCGCAAGCTCCTGTCGAGCTTTCAGAAGCGCGGCTATCTGTTGCGCGCCTATTATTACACGGCGCTGGTCGAGGATCAGGAATACTCCTCGATCCGTCCGTTGATCGACTGGCTCGACTATAATGGCTTCAAGGTGGTCACCAAGCCGGCCAAGGAGTTCACCGACTCGACCGGTCGCCGCAAGATCAAGGGCAATATGGACATCGAGCTTGCGGTCGATGCGCTGCAGCTCGCCGATGTCGTCGACCACTACGTCATCTTTTCCGGCGACGGCGACTTCCGCACGCTGGTCGAGGCGTTGCAGCGGCGTGGCCGCAAGGTGTCGATCGTCTCGACCATGGCCTCGCAGCCGCCGATGATCTCCGACGACCTGCGCCGCCAGGCCGACCATTTCATCGACCTGATGACATTGAAGAACGAGGTCGGCCGTGATCCCTCCGAGCGGTCGGTGCGGCGGCCCGAGCCGGCCGAAGTCGACGAGGACGATTACTGAGGCCAGTCGCCTTGACCGCCCTTTCCGCCTCCGAACCCGGCCGCGATTGCCCGCTCTGCCCGCGGCTGCATGACTTCATCGCCGAATGGCGGCAGCGCGAGCCGTCCTGGTTCAATGCGCCGGTGCCGACTTTTTTGCCTCCCGAAGGTGACGCGACGGTCCAACTGCTGATCGTCGGGCTGGCGCCCGGCCTTCGCGGTGCCAACCGAACGGGCCGCCCGTTCACCGGCGACTATGCCGGCGACCTGCTCTACTCGACGCTGATTTCGCACGGTTTTGCACGCGGCGAATTCAAGGCCAGACCCGACGACGGATTGGAGCTTGTCGGCACCGCGATCACCAACGCGGTGCGCTGCGTGCCGCCGGAGAACAAGCCGGTGGGCGCAGAGATTGCCACCTGTCGGACATTCCTGGTGCCGACGATCGCGCGGTTCCCCAATTTGCGCGCCGTGCTGGCACTGGGATCGATCGCGCACCAGTCGACCGTGCGGGCACTGGGTGGGCGCGTCGCCGCCTACCCGTTCAAGCATGGCGGGCAGCTGCCGGCCGGTGGCGTCACGCTGTTTTCGAGCTATCACTGCTCACGCTACAACACCAATACCGGCGTGCTGACCGAGGCAATGTTCGTCAGCGTTTTCAGCCAGATAGCGGCGTTCTTGGGCAAGTAGGCACGATAAGCAATCAGCTTCTCCCCTTGACAATAGTCAACCATGGTTTACAGTTACCATGATGCAGGTTTTCGAAACCGATACATTCAAACGCTGGCTCGAAGACCTCCGCGACGCGCAAGCAAAAGCCCGCATTGTTCGGCGCATCGACCGACTGACTGTAGGCAATCCGGGAGACGTCAAGCCCGTTGGCGAGGGCATAAGCGAAATGCGGATCGACGATGGTCCTGGCTATCGCATCTATTTCCTCCAAGCAGGCAACTTGTGCGTGCTGCTCCTTTGCGGTGGCGACAAAGGAACGCAAAGCAGAGACATCGCAGCCGCAAAAAAACTCGCCAAGGAATGGAAGGACAAGGCAATATGGCAATGAAAGTCACAGCCTTTGACGGGGCCGAATATCTCGACACTCCAGAGGCAATCGAAGCATATCTGGCAGCGACGTGCGAAGATGGCACCGCAGCGGAGATTGCTCATGCGCTTGGCGTCATTGCGCGTGCGCAGAACATGACGAGACTTGCCGAGAAAGCCGGTATGACGCGACAGGCTCTCTACAAGGCCCTGAGCGGCGAAGGGAATCCCGAATTCGCAACGATCATGAAAGTGGCCGAGGCGCTTGGTCTGAAACTGACCTTCGTGAGCGCGCAGGCAGGACGGAACGCTGCGTAACACGAATCAGCGCGCCGACATTTGGTTCTCCATCTCGCCAGCGGAATTCGTCTGATCAAGGTGCAGCGAACAGCTCGGCCAATTTCTCCGGCCCACCCTGCAGCACATTCAGGTCGACATCGCCGTTGATGCCGTCGACGCGACCCCTGTTGTGGTACTGCCAGTAGGCCCAGTCGTCGCGATCCGGCTCCAGGAGCAATGAGCGGAGCCAGAGCGGACGGGCAGCAATCCGCGCTGCATACGCTTCCGCTGCGTCGTCGGTCAGATAGACCACCGCCGGCTTGCCGAACGCCGCCTCGACTGGAGCGAGGAACGCGGCCAGTTCGGCGTTCAATTGTTCGGGCGTCGGCCGCTGCGGGCAGTTGCCGCCGAATTCGATATCGACCACGGGTGGCAGCAGGGGCTGATCGTGCGGCACCACCGAGATGAAATTCTTCGCCTGGTCCGCACCCGGCCGGCAAAAGGTGAAAAAGTGATAGGCGCCGACGGCGAGACCGGCGGCCCGGGCCTCTTCCAAATTCCGTGCGAAAGCATCATCGACATGATCGCCGCCTTCGGTCGCCTTGATGACGGCAAAGGCGACATCGTCGGCGGCTACGCGCCGCCAATCAATCTGGCCCTGATGATGGGAGACGTCGATGCCCCTGACCGGATATTTATCGCGATCCGGCGAGAATGTGCGGAAGTAGAGATAGCCGCCTGCCGTGATGAGGCACACCGAGACCAGGCTCGCTAGACCGAAAAGAACAATCCGGTTCGTCAAGCGAATGGCCCCAGCCTACCCACGCTCTTTTAAGAGCCGGCCCTTCTCGCGCGACCAGTCGCGCTGCTTCTCGGATTCGCGCTTGTCGTGCAGTTTCTTGCCGCGGCCGACGGCGAGCAACAGCTTGGCGCGACCCTGGTCGTTGAAATAGATTTTCAGCGGCACCAGCGTCATGCCTTCGCGGTCGACACTCTGCGACAGTTTCGCCATCTCGCGCTTGTTGAGCAGCAGCTTGCGGCGCCGGCGCGGCTCATGGTTGAAGCGGTTGGCCTGCAGATATTCCGGCAGATAAGAGTTGATCAGCCAGATCTCGCCGCCTTCGACCGAGGCATAGCTGTCTTGGATGTTGGCTTGGCCCTGGCGCAGCGACTTGACCTCGGTGCCGGTCAGCACCAGACCGGCCTCGACCGTGTCGAGCACCTCATAGGAAAACCGCGCCTTGCGGTTTTCCGAAACGGTCTTGTTGTTGGGATCGGCTTTTCTGACTTGATTCATGATGCGGAGAGGTGGCGCCTCATCCCTAATTAATCAAGCCGGCGTGCTTCATCGCCGCATCGATCTTGTCGGCGGTCGAATGTTCGACCGTCATTAGCGGCGAACGCAGCACATTTTCGACCTTGCCCAGCTTCGACAGCGCATATTTCGCCCCGGAAACGCCAGGTTCGATAAAGATCGCCTTGTGCAGCGGCAGCAGACGATCTTGCAATTCCAGTGCCTTGGCGCTGTCGCCGGACAGCGTCGCCTCCTGAAATTCCGCGCACAGCCGCGGCGCGACATTCGAGGTCACCGAGATGCAGCCGACGCCGCCATGCGCGTTGAATCCAAGCGCCGAAGCATCCTCGCCCGAAAGCTGGATAAAATCCATGCCGCACGTGGCGCGCTGCTCGGAGACCCGTTCGACCTTGCCGGTGGCATCCTTGACGCCGACAATGTTCTTGAAGTCGTGCGCAAGCCGCCCCATCGTCTCCGGCATCATGTCGATCACCGAGCGCGGCGGGATGTTGTAGATGATGATCGGCAGCTTGGTCGCCCTGGCGACCGCCGCGAAGTGCTCGTACAGGCCGCGTTGTGTCGGCCTGTTGTAATAGGGCGTGACAACGAGTGCAGCATCCGCACCGGCCTTCTCGGCATACTGCACGAGGCCGACCGCTTCCTCGGTGTTGTTGGAGCCGGCGCCGGCGACGACCGGAACGCGGCCCTTGGCCACCTCGATACACACCTTGACGACCTGGCGGTGCTCGTCATGCGACAGCGTCGGCGACTCGCCGGTGGTGCCGACCGGCACCAGTCCAGTCGTGCCCTCGCCGAGTTGCCATTCGACGAATGCGCGAAAGGCTTTCTCGTCGAAACGCCCGCTCTTTTCGAACGGTGTCACGAGCGCAGTAAGCGAGCCTCTCAGCATATCGTCCAACTCCTTGGCACTTCTATTTTGTGTCGGTGTTTTGTTGTGCGCGCCTTCTAGCCGAAAGCGAAGCGGCGCACCATAGTCTCGACATGGTTGCACGGCAAGCATTGCCATGGTGCCAGCAAGCGCAATTCGAACGGCCTCGATAACTCTTTGTTTACGAGCTCTTCACGACCTAAGTTTAGGCTTCGAGGCATCTCCGCCTGCTTGTGGAATGCCAGGACAAGGAAGATTTAAGGATCATGCCGGGCGGTCGGCCTCACATTCTCGCGCTGCTTGGCGCCACGCTCGCGCTGATGCCGGGCATGGCGATCAGTGGTAGCGTGGACGTACGGGTCACCTCAGCCATTCCGATGCCAGGCGCGGCAATTGCGCTGCCTGACCTGCAGGGCAGGATCCCACAGCCGCCCTTGCCCGACGTCGCCCCCTTGAAAAGCGGGCTGGATGCGTTGGCGGCGGGCGATAGTCCCCGCGCTCGTGGTGTGCGCGATGGCCTTCCCGCTCAGTCGCTCGACCAGCATATCCTTGCCTGGGCGATCGCGCTTTATGGCGGCGACAAGATTCCGAGCGGCGATATCACTGCTGCGGCCAAGATGCTGCCCAATTGGCCGGGCACCGTCACCCTGCGCAAAAACAGCGAACGCGCACTCTATCGCGAGAACCCTGCCCCCGATGCCGTCATTGCGGCATTCGACGGCGGCCAGCCGCAGACATTCGAAGGCGTGATGGTTCTTGCCCGCGCCTATGTGGCGTCAGGCAATATCAAGGCGGCACGTTCGGTGCTGTCGCCCTTCTGGCGCACCGCGATCCTGGAGGCCAAGGACGAGGCGGCGCTGATCAAGGAATTCGGTAGCCTGATCCCGGCCGCCGACCACCGCTTTCGCATGGAGCGCATGTTCTATGCCGACCGTGCGAATTCCGCCCTGCGTGTCGCCGGCCTTGCCGGTGCCCAGCAGCTCGCCGATGCATGGGCGGCGGCCGACAAAGGCGACAAGAACGCGCCCAAGCTGCTGAAGGCCGTGCCGGCAATGCAACGTTCGGCCGGCTACTTCTTCGCGCAGGCCGAATATCTGCGCAAGCAGGAGGATTTTGCCGGCGCCGCGGCCATTGTGATGCAGGCGCCGACCGATCGCGAAGCTCTGGTCGATCCGGATGCCTGGTGGGTCGAGCGCCGGGTGCTGTCGCGCGAACTGGTAGACCAGGGCGACATGAAGACCGCGTACAAGATCGTCGCCACACACGCCGCCGAAAGTGCCACCAATGCGGCGGACGCCGAATTCCATGCTGGCTGGTACGCGCTGCGCGGCCTGAACGACCCAAAAACCGCGGCCAGTCATTTCGCTCGCATCGCGGACCTCGCCCAGGGGCCGATGACGCTGTCGCGCGCCTATTACTGGCTCGGCCGTGCCGCGGAAGTCGGCGGTCCGGGCAATGCCAAGGACTATTTTGCGCGCGCCGCTGCCTATGGCACGACATTCTACGGCCAGCTTGCCGCCGAACGCGTGGGGCGGCAGGCGCTGAACATCGTCTATCCCTCGCCAAGTGCAGCCGACCGGCAGAATTTTGCCGGCCGCGAGGCCGTCAGCGCCATCAAGCGGCTGCAGGAGGCGGGCTACGACCGCTATGCCGAGACGCTCTATCGCGACCTTGCCGGGCAGTTGACCAGTCCGGGAGAACTGGCGCTGCTGGCTGTCCTTGCCGAAAAGCAAGGGAACCATTTCATGGCGCTGAAAATCGGCAAGATCGCCGGGGCGCGCGGCATCGATGTCGGCGCATTGTCGCATCCGCTCGGCGTCATTCCCGATTCGGCCGACATTTCCGGCTCGGGCAAGGCGCTGGCCTATGCGATCGCCCGCCAGGAAAGCGAATTCAACATCGGCGCCGTGTCGAGCGCCGGCGCGCGCGGGCTGCTGCAGCTGATGCCGGGAACCGCAAGGAAACTGGCGAAGAAGGCCGGGCTGCAGTTTTCACAAACACGGCTGACCACTGATGCCGGCTATAACGCGACGCTTGGTTCGGCCTTCCTCGGCGAACAGCTCGACCGCTTCAACGGCTCCTACGTGCTGACCTTCGCCGGCTACAATGCCGGCCCCAACCGGGCCAGCCAGTGGGTGGCCAGGTATGGCGACCCACGCGGCAAGGACATCGACGCGGTCGTCGACTGGATCGAGCGAATTCCCTACACGGAAACCAGAAGTTACGTTCAGCGCGTGATGGAGAATTACGAGGTCTACAAGATGCGTATTTCGGGCAAATACGACATTGTCGGGGATCTGGTGAACGGGCGGGGTTGACGGCTCAAGAGGCGACTTCGTCGAAGCTGGAGATCTCCCCCTTGCGGGGGAGATGCCTGGCAAGGCAGAGGGGGGGGTGCTGTCCCTCGGCCTATCAGTTCAATGGCTCATTCCCAGTAATGGGCCAAGGTTGGCAATCCTTCACACCCCCCTCTGGCCTGCCGGCCATCTCCCCCGCAAGGGGGGAGATCGGCAGCTTCAGCGCCCCGCCCTCTATTTGACCATCCCCGCGCTCGCCTGTAGCAGTCGGCTGAGGCATGGCGGAAGAGAATCCAGATGTCGAGCACCAAAGGCTTTTCCGACTTCTTCTTCAGCGCACCCGATGGGCTACGCCTTCATGCGCGCATCTATGGTGAGGCCAATACCGGATCCTGGCCGGTTGTCTGCCTGCCTGGCCTGACCCGCAATGCCAGGGATTTTCACGAGCTGGCGCTCTATCTGTCGACGGATGCGGCAACTCCGCGAAAGGTCGTCGCCTTCGACTACCGTGGGCGCGGGCAGTCAACCTATGATCCCGACGTCAAAAATTACAATGTCGGCGTGGAGGCCGGCGACCTCCTGGCCGGGCTGACGGCGCTGAACATCGGAGAAGCGGCCTTCATCGGCACCTCGCGCGGCGGGCTGATCATCCATGTGCTCGGGATGATGCGGCCATCCGTCCTGAAAGCCATTGTTTTCAACGACATCGGACCGGTGATCGAGACGGCCGGGCTTGCCCATATCCAGTCTTATCTCGAGCGCGACCCGGGACCGAAAACCCGCACGCAGGCGGCGGCCGCCCAGCGCAGCGTGCATGGCGAAGACTTCCCCGCCCTTGCCGGCGCCGATTGGGATCGCATGGTCTGGGCTCTCTACCGCGAAACGGATGGTGGGCTGGTGCCGGATTTCGATCCGAAGTTGGTGGATACCGTGGCGAGCCTCGATCTGACGCAGAAGCTGCCTGATCTATGGCCTCAATTCGAGGCGTTGGCCGCCATCCCGTTGCTCGCCATACGTGGTGCCAATTCGAGATTGCTGTCCATGGACACGCTCAACCAGATGAGAGAGCGACATTCCATGATGGAGACGATCACTGTCGAGGGCCAGGGCCATGCGCCATTCCTGGAGACCGGCAGCCTGCCGGGCGACATAGCCGCTTTTCTCGACCAAGCCGAACGCAGGAATATCTCGAAGTAAATCCCATGACCAAACAAGGTCACGGGATAGCTACAATAGTATAGACAGGATTCTTCAGCCTACTTGGCTTTTGAATTTTTCCGAGCCGCTTTCGGCGACTCTTTTGCGGCGGCGGCTGCCTCATCCCTCTTTTTTCGCCCTGCCGTCGGCGACGAAGGCGTCGTCACGGGCGAAGAAAACATGGAGCCTTCAGCGCGATTGCCGCCCGGCTGAGTCGATCGAGGCGTTTCCAGCACGATGACACAGCCATCGAGATCGTTGGTGGCCAGATGCGCGTAGCGCATGGTCATCGACAACGTCTGATGGCCGAGCCACATCTGCACGCGCCGGATGTCGATGCCGCCCTGGACAAGACGCGAGGCGCAGGTATGGCGCAGTATGTGCGGCACCACCTGATCGTCGGCGCCGAGACCGACTTCGGCCTTCGCGTCGTTCCAGATGGCACGAAACTGTGCCTGGCTGAGCTTGGTGAACGGTCCTTTGGGCCGGCGACCCTCAGTGGGAGGCAGCTTGATGACCTCCTTGACCCGCTCGGTCATCGGGATGGTGCGGCTGCGGCCGGATTTGGTGATCCAGAAACTGACGCGATGCTCCTGGATATCGTTCCAGATCAGCCCAAGCGCCTCGCCGAGACGGCATCCGGTGTCGACCAGGAAGACGGAAAGCCTGTAGGCATCCTCGCTGCGGCTCTTGATGGCGGCGAACAGCCGCGCCTCTTCGTCCCTTTCGAGGAAGCGAATCCGACCCGCCCGCTCCTTCTGGCGGCGGAACTCGGGCAGGCTGTGGATATCCCCCATCTTGTGAGCCTTGCGCAGCAGTTTGCTGAGGGCAGCCATCTTTCGATTGATGGTTGCGTTGCTGTTGCCGCGCTGGCGCAAGGTGCCGATAAGGTTGTCCAGGGTACTTTGGTCAAAGGCGCTGAAACGCTCCCCAAGGAGAATCTCGTCTATTTCGCCGATGAACGAGCTGACATTATACTTATGCCGCCCATCATCCCATAATATGTCCCGATATGCTGAAAAAAGATCTCCGACCCGATGCGACTTTACTTCTCTAATCTTGTTGTAGGTGTATCGAATCTTCGGACTTTGAGAAGAAAACATCGAAAAATGATCAGAGGTCTCGCCCTCTTGAATCGCTTCGTTCGTCATCATTTGCCACACCCCCGAGTGGGATAGGTCAGCCCTACCCGCTTGGAAGCGTCCTTTCAAGAGATTTTAATCACGCAGTTGTGATTTCATCCGCCCATCAGCGGATCCCACGAAATCACCCCACGGATTTATTCAGCTACCGTTACCCCCATCCTTCCGTTTGCCTTGATCCAGTCACGAAACAAAAACAGCCCGGGCGTTGTGCGCCCGGGCTGGATTTCACCTGTAAGGAACCAGCCCTTAGAACGAGCGCTGGAAGCGGAGGATACCGCCGATGCTGCTGTCATCGTCAGCGCCGGTCCAGTTGGACGCCGGGAAGCTGCCCGCATTGACGTAGTCGACTTCGGCCGTGACCGTGAAGCCGGGAACGACGTCATAGGCGATATTCGCCGCGATGCCGAGGTTCTCGTCTTCATCATACGACACCTGGGCGTTGAACGAGGTCTTCTCGTTGAACTTGTAGGTGCCACCGCCCCAGACTGCCCAGTTGCCGCCCCACAGCTTGTACATGGAGCGACCACCGCCGAAGTCGTTGATATTATCATCAGTGCCGTAGCCACCCATGATAAACAGCGAAAGTTCATTCGTGGCGTTCACATCCAAACGAACCTTTCCAGCAACTTCTTCGTAATTGCTGTCATAAGCAATGACACCGCTGATGCCACCCCAACCCTGCGTCCACTTCACGCCGCCAACGACATGAGGGACGTAGCTGTCGATCGTGAAGTCGCCATAGCCTTCTTCGAGAGAGACCACAGCCGAGAAGCCGTTCCCAGCGTCGAAGTAGTACTGAATCACGTTCGTGTCGAAGCCACCATAAGGAACGAGCGTATCCTGGATGACGTTGCCAGCATAACCGGTAAACGTATCGAACGCCGATTCGTCCTTACCGACGCGCAGGCCACCGAGCTGGATCCAAGCGAAATTAAGCGAAATGCCCTTATTGAAGGCTTCGTCGCTAAAATTCGTGTTGCCGAAATTGATACGAGTCTCGGTGTAGGTCTTCAAGGTACCGAGTTCGGTCTCCTGGCCGGTCCAGGTCTTCAGCGTGAAGCGTGCATTTTTTCTCCAGGTATCCTGGACGTCACCATCCATCCGGTCGATAGCACGAGCACCATTAAACGAACCAATGTCACCAGCGCCGATGTCATAACGGACATAGCCGCCGATGCGCAGGCAGGTTTCGGTGCCGGGGATGTAGAAGTAGCCAGCGCCGTAGACGT
>NZ_JAMYTM010000041.1:0-49957 GCF_040322475.1 Mesorhizobium sp. M0140
ACGAACAGGATGGAAACGAATCTCCATCCTGTTCGATAGGTCTTACCAGATCCTCATCCAGCCCAACTTAAGTGAACTGCATTAGCTCGAAAGCGCCGCTCTTTTGTTGGGGTAAGTCCCTATTCCGCAGCCACCTTGGCCATCGGATTGTTCGGGTGCGTCGTCCAGTTGGCATAGACCGGCGATACCGGCCTGCCGGTGCGCTGGTCCATCACGCCTGCCGCCAGCGGTTCCATGGTGATGCAGTTCTCGACCGGGCAGACATTAACGCACAGATTGCAGCCGACGCATTCGGCCTCGATCACCTCGAAGTGCCTGACGCCGTCGACCATGCTGGTGATCGCCTGGTGCGAAGTGTCCTCGCAGGCGATGTGGCAGCGGCCGCATTTGATGCAGGCATCCTGGTCGATACGCGCCTTGGCGACGTAGTTCAGGTTGAGATACTGCCAATCGGTGACATTGGGCGTGGCGCGGCCGACGATGTCGTTGAGCGAGGCGTGCCCCTTCTCGTCCATCCAGTTTTCGAGGCCCGCGATCATTTCCTGCACGATCTTGAAGCCATAGGTCATTGCCGCCGTGCAGACCTGCACATTGCCGGCGCCGAGCGCCATGAATTCGGCAGCATCGCGCCAGGTGGTGATGCCGCCGATACCGGAGATCGGCAGGCCGCGGGTTTCGGGATCGCGCGCGATCTCGGCCACCATGTTCATGGCGATCGGCTTCACCGCCGGGCCGCAATAGCCGCCATGCGAGCCCTTGCCGTCGATTGTCGGCTGCGGCGCGAAGCTGTCGAGGTCGACACCGGTGATTGAATTGATGGTGTTGATCAGCGACACCGCGTCAGTGCCGCCGGCATGTGCCGCCCGTGCGGGCTTGCGCACATCGGTGATGTTGGGCGTCAGCTTGGTGATGACGGGCATGCGGGTGTTCTGCTTGCACCAGCGCACCACCATTTCGATATATTCCGGCACCTGGCCGACGGCGGCACCCATGCCGCGTTCCGACATGCCGTGCGGGCAGCCGAAATTGAGCTCGATGCCGTCGGCCTCCGTCTCCTCGACCACCGGCAGGATCGCCTTCCAGGCCTCCTCGACGCATGGCACCATCAGCGAGACGACGATGGCGCGGTCGGGCCAGTCCTTCTTGACCTGCTTGATCTCGCGCAAATTGACCTGCAGGTCGCGGTCGGTGATCAGCTCGATGTTGTTGAGGCCGAGCAGGCGGCGGTCGGCGCCCCAGATCGCGCCGTAGCGCGGGCCGTTGACGTTGACCACCGGTGGGCCTTCCTCGCCCAGCGTCTTCCACACCACGCCGCCCCAGCCGGCCTTGAAGGCGCGGATGACGTTGTAGGCCTTGTCGGTCGGCGGCGCCGAGGCCAGCCAGAACGGATTTGGCGATTTGATGCCGACGAAATTGTTTCTGATATCTGCCATGCTCATGCCCTCCCGTTCGAGGTCAGTGCCCGATTGATGCTCTCCGCAGCGTCGCGGCCTTGCGCGACCGCCGAGACGGTCAGGTCGTCGCCACCGAAGATGCAGTCGCCGCCGGCCCAGACCCTGGCGAGAGAAGTGCGCCCTTCCGCATCGACCTTGATGCGGCCGGCTTCAAGATCGATCGACGCACCGCTGCCATTAAGGGCGACCGGCACAAAACTCTGTCCAATCGCCTTGAACACCTGGTCGGCAACGAGCGTCAGTGTCTCGCCGGTGCCGGCAAGCCTGTCGCCGTTCAGCGCCGTGTATTCGAGTTCGACGGCGGTGACCTTGCCGCCTTCGGCGATCACCCGCTTCGGCTGCAGCCAGTGGCGGATGCTGACGCCGTTGGCTGCCGCCAGATCCTGTTCGAATTCGGAAGCGTTCATGTGCTCCTGGCCGCGCCGGTAGCAGATCGTCACCTCCTCGGCGCCGAGCAGCTTCGACTGTACCGCGGCGTCTATGGCCGTCATGCCTCCACCGATGACGACGACACGGCGGCCAACCGGCAGGCCGGAAAGGTCGCTGGCCTGGCGCAGTTCGGCAATGAACTCGACCGCGTTGATGACGCCGTCGGCCTCCTCGCCATCAGCACGCAGCGCGTTGACGCCGCCAAGGCCCATGCCGAGAAACACCGCATCGTAATTGCGGATCAGGTCCGACAGCTGGTAGTCGCGGCCGAGCGCCTTGCCGTTCTGGATGTCGATGCCGCCGATCGCGGTCACGTAGTTGACTTCGGCTTGGGCGAAATCGTCGACACTCTTGTAGGCGGCGATGCCGTATTCGTTGAGGCCACCGGCCTTCGCGCGCGCTTCCAGGATGGTCACGTCATGGCCGTGGCGGGCGAGCCGGTGCGCGGCGGCAAGGCCGGCCGGCCCGGCGCCGACCACGGCGATTGTCTTGCCGGTCGGCTCGGCGCGCGGATAAAACTGCTTGTTCTCGCCCATGGCGACATCGGTGGCGTAGCGCTGCAGGCGGCCGATCTGCACCGGCTTGCCTTCCGCCACCTCGCGCACGCAGACTTCCTCGCACAGCGTTTCGGTCGGGCAGACGCGGGCGCACATGCCGCCCAATATGTTCTGGTCGAAGATGGTCTTGGCCGAACCGATCGGATTGCCGGTCGAGATCTGGCGGATGAACAGCGGAATGTCGATCGAGGTCGGGCATGCATTCATGCACGGCGCGTCGTAGCAGAAATAGCAACGATCGGATTCGACCAGCGCCTCGTGGTGATCGAGCGGCGGATGCAGGTCGGAAAAATTGTCCGCATACTGGTCGGCCGAGAGCCTGCCGCCCGCAATGCCTTCCCTGAATTGGCCTTCTGGCATCGTCAGTTCCCCATGTTTTCTTTTGAGGAAGGCTAGCACGTTTTATTTTTTTATCAATTGGTCAATTTTCGGCGCAAGCCCCTGAAAAGGCTCGACAATAACATGATTTTTTTAGTCATGTTATTGGAGGCGAGGGCCACTTTTCAGTGCGCGCGAATGGCCGGGTTCAAGCTTACAGCCATGAATGGTCTTGACCTCGTCGGCTACCAGTTGCTGCAGCCGCCACAGATTGCGGTCATGGATGCCGAATTCCTCGAGATGGCTGACCGTGTTGTAGAGATATTCGGCGCCGGATCCAATATGCCCGCAGGCTCTGGCCAGCACGCTCGCCACTCTGTCCAGCGGCTGGTTCAGCGACGTTCCCCTGCCCTTCACGCCGACCCAGAAGCCAAGCGCGCGCAGCGTACCTTGCGGCGTATGCACCGGCAGCCACCGGACCGTCTCGATGCTTTCGTGGTCGCTGATCTCGCGTCGCAGCAGCCTTTCGATCTGCGCCGGCTTTTCGCCCTCCGGCAAGCGGTAGATCACGCCGTTGCAGCGTCCGCCCCGTTCGAGCGCCATCATCAACCCCGGCTGCTCGGCGCTGCCCCGCCAACGCACCATGTCGAGGCAAAAAGAGCGGTGCCAGCCAAAGGCCGTGGCGAGCTGTTGCTCGACCGACTCGAATTCCGGCTTCCAGATCAGGGACCCGTAAGCGAACACCCATAGTGGTCCCTCATCGGCTTCATTGGACAGCCGCAAGGCAAGGGTGCGGAAATCCTCGTCGTTCATGTCTGTCCAACTCGGGTCCGGGCCGGGATCGGCCTCTTCCCGATGGCACAGTGCGACAAGCTCGGGCGTGAGCGACATCAAGCGCATGGACGACAACCCCTCATCACCGCAGAGAAATCGAAAACCAGAGCTCGCGCAACCAGGGAACGCTTGGCACACACACCCATTGTTGTCCGGGCGTGTCGGATTTCCGTCGTGAGGATCGTCCTAAGATGGACGACGATCGATCCATGAAAGGTGAGGAGACCGAAAATGCCGAAAACCCCGATGCCCTTCTTCTGGTACGAATTGATGACATCAGATCTCGACGCCGCCGAGGCGTTCTACACCCAAGTGGTCGGCTGGACGGCGCAGCCCTTCGATAAGGCACCCGGCATGCCGCGCTATATCGTGATGAATGTCGGCGAACGTGGCGTCGGCGGACTGATGACCTTGCCCGAGGATGCCGCCAAGATGGGCATGCCGCCTGCCTGGCTTGGCTATATTCACACCAAGGATGTCGACGCCGCCACGGCATCGCTGGAGAAAGCCGGCGGCACCGTTCACCGCCAGCCCGACGACATGCTGGGTGTCGGCCGCTTTGCCGTCGTCGCCGATCCGCAAGGCACGACCTTCATGTTCCTGCAGCCGAACGGTCCCGACCAGCCTGTCGTGCCGGCCGGCACGCCGGGCCACATCGGCTGGCACGAGCTTTATACGAGCGACTGGAAAGCCGCGTTCGATTTCTATTCCGAGCAGTTCGGCTGGATCGACGCCGGCGATTTCGACATGGGTCCGATGGGCACTTACCAGACTTTTACGGCTGGCCCCGAATCCGGCGGCGGCATCATGAACAAGCCGGAGCAGATCCCGGTGCCGGTCTGGCAATTCTACTTCAACGTTGCGGCCATCGACGCGGCCGCAAAACGGGTCACCGACAATGGCGGCAAGATCCTGATGGGCCCGATGGAGGTCCCCGGCGGCAGTTGGATCGTCCAATGCCAGGACCCGCAAGACGCGCACTTCGCCTTGATGGCGCCAGTCCGCTGACCGCGATCGAAAACCGCTGACACAAAGCGCGGGTTTTCATCAGACCACCAATGAAGGCCTCTACCCCTGCCTGGCGCCGTCTCATTCCGGCGCCAGCACCGCAACCTTCAACTCAGCTTTTTTCGCGCCGCTGAACTGGACGGTGGCCGGGCCGGGCGCAAGCTTGAAGCGCACGCTCTTGCGGATGCCAGGGCATGTTTTCACGCCACTATAGCCCGCCGACTTGATGGCCTGGCCATCCTGGATGACATCGATCCAGGCCTCCCCCGAGAGACTGATCTGGATGGCTCCCTCGGATGGCACTTCCACGCTGGCGACGGCCCCAAACGTGTCTGATGCCGGCGCACGTTCGGGCGCCACCGCAAAACCGGCTTTCTCTACCGGCACCAGCGCCAGGTCCGCAGCCGCACCAACCGCCAGCGCCGCTCCGGACGGCGCTGCCGGTGCCGCGGCAAACAGGGTCTGCTCCCGCGTCACCGGCCATTTGAAGGCCTCACAGCCGGCGTCCTCGGCCATGGCGAAGCTGGTGCCTGCGACGATCGCGAACAGGCTGATGACGACTTTTTTCATGGCAAGACCCCCACACATTCAGATTGTTGTACACGCATTAATACAACCATAGAGGTATTAATGCAACCCTGGCGAGAAACATTTGAAGGGAATTGGGAACATTCCCAATCACTGATTGTTGATGGCAAACCAGGGGAAATGAATGGTCCAATGCCGGGCGATAAACTATGGCCGATCCCGGAAGCTAAAGGGAGTTTTAGATGAAGCTTTTCGACGGCCTTGCCAAATATCAGCCGCAGGCACTCGGCATTCTGCGCATCGTGACCGCGCTGCAGTTCATAGAGCATGGCAGCCAGAAACTGTTCAACTTCCCCGTCAGCGCCGATCCCCACGCCCTTTCCGGGCTGACCATGACCGCCGGCATCCTCGAATTCGCCGGCGGCATCCTGCTGGCGCTGGGCCTGTTCACCCGGCCGGTCGCGTTCCTTCTGGCCGGCGAAATGGCGATCGCCTATTTCATGGCGCACGCGCCGCGCGACTTCTTCCCGGTCAACAATGGCGGCGATTCGGCGATCTCATTCTGCTTCATCTTCCTCTATCTGGTGTTTGCGGGCGCCGGCGCCTTCGCGCTGGACAACCGCCGCAGCGCCTGACGCCCAGAAGAAGGGGCGGGCCTAGTGCATGTCGCCCAAAAGTGCCCGCGGTTTTGGGACAACGACATGTACAAAACAGGAATCTGAAGCGCATCGGCGAAGCCGAAGCGCTTCAGGCACGCATCCGTTCGAAATTGGCGTCGAAAAGCGGCACCACCTGAATGCGCGCCGCATGGCGCTTGCCCAGCAGCTCGATTTCGAAGCCGTCGCTCTCATCGGCGATCTCCTTCGGCACATAGCCGATGGCGACGGATTTCTTCGAATGATGCGCATAGCCGCCCGACGTCACCCAGCCGCGCACCGCACCATCGAACCAGATCGGCTCGTCGCCAATGACATCGGCATCGTCGGCATCGACGATAAAGGCGCGCAGGCGCAATTTGCCGCCCAGCTTGCGCTCGGCCAGCGCCGCGGCCTTGCCGATGAAATCGGCGTCCTTGCCGTAAGCAACGAAGCGGTCGAGCCCCGCTTCCAGCGGTCCGTAGATCGGCCGGTACTCGCGCCCCCATGAGCCGTAATTCTTGTCCAGCCGCAGCGCATTGAGGGCGCGCGAGCCGAACAGGCCGATGCCGAATTCCTCGCTCGCCGCCATCAGCGCTTGATAGGCGGCGCGCTGGTATTCCGGCGTCACCCAGATTTCGTAGCCGAGATCGCCGGTATAGCTCACACGGCCGACCAGGCACGGCGCCATGCCGATATCCATCCGGCCAATGGCCATGAAGGAAAATGCCGCATTGGAGACATCCGAACGCGTGGCCTTTGCCAGCACATCCCGCGCCTTCGGCCCCGCGATCGACAAGCCGCTGAGCTTCTGGCCCAGCGCCTCGATGCGGACCGAGCCGTCGTCTGGCAGGTGCTGCTCGAACCAGCGCATGTGGTATTGCTCGGCGATGCCGGAGCCGGCGAGGAACCAGCCGTCTTCCCCCAGATTGGCCAGCGTGAAGTCGCCGATCAGCCTGCCGTCCTGCTTCAGCATCGGCGCCAGCGTCATGCGGCCGGGTTTCGGCAGTTTGCAGGCAAGCATCCGGTCGAGCCAGGCGGCCGCCCCCTCACCCGTCACCTTGTATTTGGCGAAGCTCGAAATCTCGGACAGGCCGACACCGTCACGAACCGTCGCGACCTCCCTGGCGACCTGCGTGAAGTCGCTCGAGCGGCGCCACGAGAATTCGTCCTTGACGCCTTCCGGCGCGTACCACAGCGGCACTTCCAGCCCATAGGCAACGCCCCATTGCGCACCCCCAGCAGACAGCAGATCATAGATCGGCGTCGTCTTCAGCGGCCGCCCGGCGGGCAACTCCTCATTGGGGAAGCGGATCGAAAAGCGCCTGGAATAATTCTCGCGCACCTTGGCGTTGGTATAGGCCATCGTCGCCCAGTCGCCGTAGCGCGCGACATCCATCGCCCAGATATCGGCGCCGGGATCGCCCTCGATCATCCAGTTCGACAAAGCGAGGCCGACGCCGCCGCCTTGCGAAAAACCGGCCATGACGCCGCAAGCGACCCAGAAGCCCGGCAGCCCGCGCACCGGCCCGACCAGCGGGTTGCCGTCCGGCGCGAAGGTGAAGGGGCCGTTGATGATCTGCTTGATGCCGGTGTTCTGGAAGGCCGGGAAATGGCGGAAGCCGACCTCCAGCGACGGCGCGATGCGGTCGATGTCCGGCGCCAGCAGTTCATGGCCGAAATTCCATGGCGTCTGGTATTCGGACCACGGCTTGTTGGCCTTCTCATAGGTGCCCATCAGCATGCCGCCGCGCTCCTGGCGCAGGTAAAGCTCGCCATCGAAGTCGACCGCGTGGATGATCTCGGTGCCGGTCTTGGCGTTCCAGGCGGCGACCTCCGGCATATCCTCGGTGATCAGGTACATGTGCTCCATGGCCAGCACCGGCAGTTCGAGACCAACCATGCGGCCGACCTCGCGCGCCCACAGGCCGCCGGCATTGACGACATGCTCGGCCACCACCTCGCCCTTGTTGGTGATGATGCGCCACAGCCCGTCAGGACGCCGCACAATGTCCTCGACCTTGGTGAAACGCTCCACTTCCGCCCCAAGTTTCCGCGCGGCCTTGGCATAGGCATGGGTGACGCCCGAGGGGTCGAGATGGCCGTCCTCCTTGTTCCTGACGGCGCCGACGAACTGCCTGGGGTCGAGAAGCGGCATCAGTTCGGCCGCCTCGTTGGGCGAGATCTCCTCCAGCTCGATGCCGAGATAGCGGCCCTTGGCGACGACGCCGCGCAGCCAGTCCAGCCGCGCCTCGGTTGCCGCCAGAAGCACGCCACCGGTCAGATGCACGCCGGTCGCCTGCCCGGAAAGCTCCTCGATCTCCTTGTAGAGGTTGATGGTGTATTTCTGCAGCTTGGCGACGTTAGGGTCGCCATTAATGGTGTGCATGCCGCCGGCCGCGTGCCAGGTCGAGCCGGACGTCAATTCGTCGCGCTCCAGCAGGACAACATCGGTCCAGCCGTGGCGGGCGAGATGGAACAGCACGGAGCACCCGACGACGCCACCGCCAATGACCACGACCTTTGCATGCGATTTCATGAGTTTTGCTCTGTTATCAGTGAGTTGGATGGGTGAGTGGATTCAAGCTGGGAACGATCACGGCTCGCCCTGCCCGATCGCTTCCTTGCGCCTGGCCATGTAAGCCTCCAGCGCCTCGCGCACGGCGATATCCATCACCGGCTCGACATAGTCTTCCAGCGCCTTCTTCCACAGCCGCGTCGCGCGCGCCGTCGCGTCGAGCCCGCCAGCCTCCTGCCACGCCTCGTAATTCTGCCAGTTGGACAGCATCGGCTGGTAGAAGGCGGTGGCGTAGCGCTCCAGCGTGTGCGGTTCGCCGAAGAAATGGCCGCCGGTCGGCACCGCGCCCAACGCCTCGACGGCGAGCTCGGCCTCATTGACCTCGATCGGGCGCAAGAACTCCATCATGTGCTGGATCATCTCGACATCGATGATGAATTTTTCGAACGACGCCGTCAGCCCGCCCTCCTGCCAGCCGGCGGCGTGGTAGACGAGGTTGCCGTGGCCGAGCACCGCGCCCCACAGCGCCATCAGCGTCTCATAGGCGCCCTGCGCATCGGCAGCGTTGGAAGCCGAGCCCGGCGTCGTGCGGTACGGAAGCCCGTAGCGCCGCGCCAGTTGCCCCGACGCAATGTTGGCCTTGGTGTTCTCAGGCGTGCCGAAGGCCGGCGCGCCGGACTTCATGTCGACATTGGAGGTGAAGGCGCCATACATGACCGGCGCGCCTGGACGGACAAGCTGCGTCAGCACGACGCCGAACAGCGCCTCGGCGTTCTGCTGCGCCAGCGCGCCAGCCAGCGTCACCGGGCTCATCGCCCCCATCAGCGTGAACGGCGTCACCGCCACCGACTGGCCGAACTCGGCCATGGTCATCAGTCCTTCGGTCATCATCTCGTCGAAGCGGCGCGGCGAGTTGACCGAGATGATCGTGGTGATGCCGGGATCGTCGCGCATCTGATCGAGCGTCAGCCCGCGCGAAATCGCCATCATCTCGATGCCGTCAAGCGCCCTGCCCCTCCCGATCGCCGAGACATGGAAACTCTTGTCGGTCAGCGTCAGATTGGTGAAATAGGTGTCGAGATGGCGGGAATTGGCCGGCAGTTCCACCGGTGCGCAGACCTGGTTGCCCAGCATGTGGATGCAGTTGAAATGCTGCGCCAACCGGGTCAGATCCGCATAGTCGCGCAAATTGCCGGCGCGGCGGCCGCGCTCCATATCGTGCACATTGGGCGGTCCGGCAACCAGCGTGAAATTGATGGTGTTGCCGCCGAGATGAACCGCGTTGGCCGGGTTGCGCGGCGTCAACACATAGCTGGACTGCGTGGTCTTCAGCACGTCTTCGACCAGGCCGCGATCGATGCGGACATTCGCCGAGGCATGATCGACTTTGGCGCCGGCCTTCTCGAACAGCGACAGCGCCCGCGGGCTCATCACCTCGATGCCGAGATTCTCCAATATGTGCATCGACGCCTGATGGATCTGCTCGATCTGGTCGGGCGACAGCATCGCCATTGGCGGATAGGGATTTGTCACCCGCCTGAGCGACAGTTGCGGGATGGCCGATGGCCCTCTGTTGCTGGTGCGCTCGGCGCCGCGTTTGCGTCTTGGTTCGTTCATGCCGGTATCAAAGCCCCGGCAAACCGGGCAAGCTGTCAGAAATACGTCGTCTGCGGGCGCGATTTTAGCCACGGCGGCATTTCTGCAATGTCTGTTTAGAAAAAGCGACGAAGTGCGTCGGATTATCGATACTGGATTTCCTTAGAGACTGCGCCGGCGAAGCGTTAACGGACGCCGCAAGATTCCCTTTATGATTTCGGCCTATTGCTCTGCCCATGCGTAGTTCGAGTTTTAGTAAAATTGGTGCGGTTTGCGTGCTGCTGGCGCTTTCGGCCTGCGCCACGCCGCCCAGCCACATCAACAATGTCTGTGCCGTCTTCGACCAGAATGACGGCTGGTTCGACAACTGGCAGTCGGCCGCCGAGCGCGCCCAGCAGAAATACGGCATCCCCGTTCCCGTGCTGATGGCGACGGTGCGCAAAGAATCCGGTTTCAAGAGCAATGCACGGCCGCCACGCACCAAGCTGCTCGGCTTCATTCCGTGGAAGCATGTCTCGTCGGCCACCGGCTTCTCGCAGGCGCTGGACGGCACCTGGTCGCAATATCAGCGCGAGACCGGCAACTGGGCGGCACGGCGGACGAAATTCGCCGACGCCGTCGACTTTGTCGGCTGGTATCATTCCAAGACCGCAGACAGGTATGGCGTTGCCCGCAACGATACCTACAACCTCTATCTTGCCTACTATCTCGGCTGGACCGCCTATGGCCGCGGCAACCGGGGCGATGCCGGCGTCCAGGGCTATGCCCGGGCCACCGACAAGATGGCGCGGGACTATGCGCAGCAACTGAGCGAGTGCGGCAACTGACTTTGCCGGAGCATTACGCAGCCAAGTGAAATCACTTGGCGCTGCGAAAAGCGATGTCGCCCCTCGAGCAGAAAAGATCTCAGCGATTCACTTGCTTGGGATCAGATGAAGGATTGCCTTCCCTGATTTTACCGCCGTCGTCGATAGCTTTCGGTCGAACGTCGCCAACTCGCCGTCATGCGACTTGGCCAGCGCCAGCAGATAACTGTCGGTTACTTGCGTCGAAGTCAGGATCTTGCCCGCGTCGATCTCTCTGGAACTGACAAGGCTAATGTCATCGGGCCAGAACTGGTGTCCGGCAAGTGCGTGCAATTTGCCGACGATCGGCGCGACGACGGCAGGGGAGCCAGGAGAGTTGGGGTATTTGGGGTTGCCCACGATCCTGATAACGCCATTCTCGGTGATGGGGCATGTGGCCCATGAGTGATGCCCGGTGGATTCGAACCACCGATGGGCATCGTCATGCGCGACATGAGCCGGATCGATCAGCGCAATCAACACATTGACGTCGAGCAGGAAGGTCACGGCAGCTCGTCGCGAAGCGCATTGACCGTTTCGAGATCGACCATCGGCCCGCCGGGCCGCGACGAAAGCAAGGGAATGCCGTTGCGCTCACCGCCCGCCTGCGGCCGACGCAGCGAACGGCGAACCAGATCGGAAATGACTTCTCCCACGCTGCGATCCTGCTGCCGCGCCATAGCCTTGGCGGCAAGAAGGACATCATCATCGATTGCAAGTGTCGTTCTCACAATTCGTCCTCCTTTCCAAGCATCAAACATCACGCATCACATAGAGCAACAGACTGAGATTCTCAAGGGACGCATGTTTTGCGCAGCATATGAAATTGATGGCATTGCCTGATGCCGGTCAGTTCGGTTTCCTAGAAACGCCCGGCTTTGGGGTATCGCCGGTTTCCGAAACCTCGTCGCGGACCTCGTGACGGCGGGCTTTCGAAACGGCTTCCGTCTCCTCGCCGGCCTGCCTCGCTGCATCGGCTTCCGCGCTGCCCGTCTTGCCGCGCGGACGCTTCGGTGGCGTGCCGGCAAAACCGGGGCCATCGCCATGCGGCGCGTCATCCGGCACGCCTTCGTGCGCGGCGTGCTCCTTGTCGAACTTGATCACCGGCTCCATCGTTGCCAGCACGTCGTCGGAGAGCCAGCACAGGCTCATATGGCCGCCGCCGAGATGCTTGACCGGTGGCACCTTGGTCTCGCACAGATTGTCAGGCACCAGCTTCTTGTAGCCGCAGCGGGTCTGGAACGGGCAGCCGGACGGTGGGTTCATCGCCGAGGGAATGTCGCCCTCCAGCACGATGTGCCGCTTGACCACGCTGGTGTCAGCGATCGGGATCGCCGACAGCAGCGCCTCGGTATAGGGATGGTAGGGCGGCGCGAAGATCTGGTCGGTCGTGCCTTGCTCGACAATATAGCCGAGATACATGACCACGACGCGGTCGGCGATGTAGCGCACGACCGACAGATCATGGCTGATGAACAGCATTGTCGTCTTGTTCTTGCGCTGGATGTCCATCAGCAGTTCGGTCACCGCCGCCTGCACCGACACGTCCAATGCCGAGACCGGCTCGTCGGCCACCACCACCTTGGCGTCGCCGGCAAAGGCGCGCGCCACGCCGATGCGCTGCTTCTGGCCGCCCGATAGCTGGCGCGGCTTGCGGGTTTCGAATGCCCGCGGCAGCTTCACCAGGTCGAGCAGTTCCAGCATGCGCTTGCGGCGATCGGCAACCGTCTTGCCGACATTGAACTTCTCCAGCGTGCGGATGATCTGCGAACCGACCGAATGGCTGGGATTGAGCGTGTCGAACGGATTCTGGAACACCATCTGGATCGACGACACCGTGTCGACGCTCCGCTTCTCGATGCCCGTCGACTGGATTTCCTTGTTGCCCAGCGTCACCGTGCCGGCACTTGCCGTCTCCAGCCCAAGCAGCACCTTGGCCAGCGTCGACTTTCCGCAGCCGGATTCGCCGACGATGGCAACCGTCTCGGATTCCCGCGCCATGAACGAGATCGTCTCGTTGGCCTTGACGACGCGGCCCTCGCTCGAGCCGAACACCTCGCTGCCGCCGACCCTGTAGTATTTTCTGAGATCCTCGATCTTGAGCACCGGAGCGCCGGGCACGACGCGCTCATTGACCTTCTTGGCGCCGGGCGGCAGCGCCTCCCAGTCGATCTCGTTGAAGCGCACGCAGCGCGAGAAATGGCCTTCGTGGCCCGCGACCTCGATCATCGGGATTTCGGCGGCGTTGCAGACGCCCTCGACGAAATGGTGGCAGCGAGGGCCGAAATTGCAGCCCTTGGGCCGCTCGTGCGGCAGCGGTAGCTGGCCGGGGATCGAAATTAGCGGCCGCGAATTCTTGTCTGCGCCGGGCAGCGGGATCGAGCGGAACAGCCCTTGCGTATAAGGGTGGCGCATCCGGTCGAACACGTCCTTGATCTTGCCCGTTTCGACCGCTTCGCCCGAATACATAACCGTGATGCGGTCGCAGGTTTCCAGGATCAGGCCGAGATTGTGCGACACGAAAATCATCGACGTGCCGAACTTCTCGCCGAGCCCCTTGACCAGGTCGACAATGCCGGCCTCCACCGTCACGTCGAGCGCCGTCGTCGGTTCGTCGAGCAAAAGCAGCGCCGGCTTCGACAGCAGCGCCATGGCAATGACGATGCGTTGCTGCTGGCCGCCCGAGAGCTGGTGCGGATAGGAGCGCATCATGCGCTCGGGATCAGGCAGCTTGACCGCGCGCACCATGTCAAGCGCGCGTTTATGGGCCTCTTCCTTCGACACCTTGTCGTGGATCAGCGGCACTTCCATCAATTGCTGGCCGACCTTCATCGCCGGGTTCAGGCTCGCCATCGGCTCCTGGTAGATCATCGCGATCTTGTTGCCGCGAATGGAGCGCAACTCCTCGTCGGAGAGCTCGCCCATGTCCTTGCCCTGGAACTTGATCTTGCCGCCGACGATCTTCCCGATGTTGGAGAGGTCGCGCATGATGCCGAGCGACACGGTCGACTTGCCGCAGCCGGATTCGCCGACGATGCCCATCGCCTCGCCGGGCATGACGGTGCAGGAAAAATCCATGACCGCCGGGATCTCGCCCTTGCGGGTGAAGAAGGAGATCGACAGGTTCTCGATCTCGATGATCGGCGCGTTGGCCGGCCCATTGGTTGGCGTCGCGGGATTTCGAACTGCCTCGTTCATGGGTCGCTCCAATCCTGGTTCTTCTAGGCCTGTTTCTATCAGGCGCATCGGGTCGAAACCCGCGAGATCAGTCTTTCATCGATTGTTCGCGCAGCGAGTCGGCGAGCAGGTTCAAGCCCAGCACGAACGACATCAGTGCGATCGTCGGCGGCAACGCCGGGTGGATGAAGGAGCGCAGCAGGCGGCTGGCGTCCTTGATCGCAGTGCCCCAGTCCGGACTTTCCGGCGCCAGGCCAAGGCCGAAATAACCGAGCGTGCCGAGCAGGATCGTGGTGTAGCCGATGCGCAGGCAGGCGTCGACGATCAGTGGCCCGCGCGCATTGGGCAGGATCTCCCATAGCATGATGTACCAGGGCGATTCACCGCGCGTCTGCGCCGCCGCCACATAGTCACGCGTCTTGATGTCCATCACCAAGCCACGCACGATGCGGAACACGCCGGGGCTGGACGCGAACACCACCGCCACGAAGATATTGAGCTGGTTGGGGTCGATATGCACGATCTTCAGCGGATCGGCGTCGAAGACCAGGCCGGCATAGATCCAGCCGCCGAGGATCAGGGTGATGCCGAGCAGGATGTAGAGCCGGTCGGGCCGGTTTTTGTAGCGGGTCCAGAACAGCACGCTGAAGAAGATGATCGGGAACAGGAAGAAGACGCCGGCCATGCCATAAGGGATCGGCGTGTCCATGATGCCCGGCGTCACCAAAAGGTAGAACAGCAGGATCACAGGGAAGGCCAGCACGAGATTGGCCAGGAACGACAGCACGGTGTCGATCTTGCCGCCGTAGTAGCCGGCGGGCAGGCCGAGCGTGATGCCGACCATCAGCGCGAAGCCGGTTGCCGCAGGCGCGATGATCAGCACGATCTGGCTGCCATAGACCATGCGCGAAAACACGTCGCGCGCCAGCTTGTCGCCGCCGAACAGATAGGTCAGCCCCGATTTCGGTTCGACGGCGCCCGGCAGCACATCCTTCATGATGGGAATCTGGGCCAGCGGATCGAAGGGAGAAACGGTCGCGGCGAAGATTGCCGTGAACAGCCAGAACAGGCAGATGCCGACGCCGACGATGCCGACACCGCTGTCGAACAGCTGGCCGTAGAGCGCCAGCTTCTTCTTGTAGGCGAAGCTCGCGCCCATGACGATGACGAGCGCGATCCAGACCGGCCAGAAGCGCGACAGCACTTCGAGAACGACGGTGAAGCCACTGATGTATTGAACCGGCATCCGCTTCGCTCCCTACTGAACTCTGATACGCGGATTGAGAAATGCGTAGCCGACATCGGAAATGAGCTGCGTGATCAAGACGATGAACACCGAGACCAGCGAGCAGCCGAGCAAAAGGTCGATGTCGTTGTTGCCGGCCGCCTCGACCAGCGTGTAGCCGAAGCCCTGGTAACGAAACATCACCTCGACGATGACGACGCCGGTGAGCAGCCAGGGAAACTGCAGCATGATGACGGTGAACGGTGCGATCAGCGCGTTGCGCAAGGCATGTTTGACCACGACGCTGCCGAAGGAAAGACCCTTCAACCTGGCAGTGCGGATATATTGCTGCGTCATCACTTCGACCATCGAGGCACGCGTCATGCGGGCGATGTAGCCGATGCCGTAAATCGCCAGCGTCATCACCGGCAAAGTGAAATTATAGAAGGTGATGCCCTGGCTGGCCGAAGCCGCCGAGCCGTTCAGCCAGCCTAGCCATGAGGCGAAGATGACGGTGAAGATGACGCCCGACACATATTCAGGCGTCGCCGTCGAGGCGATCGATGCCACCGACAGCACGCGGTCGGTTCGCGACCCCTCGCGCATGCCGGCCAGAATGCCGATCAGCAGCGAGATCGGCACCATCACCACCAGCACCCAGAACATCAGGATGCCCGTAGCGCCAAGTGCCGGAAACAGTTTTGAGGCGACGGTCGCCTTGAACTTGGTCGAGCAGCCGAAATCGCCCTGGAAAACGCCGGCGAAGGTCGGCACGAGTGGATCGTTGCAGAAGGAGAAACGCTGCGCCGGCTTGCCGGTCGCCGGGTCTGTCACAGGTTGCTTGGGCACCACGCCCAACCACTGCCCATAGCGGACGAAGAAGTTCTGCCGATAGCCATGATTGACCAGCCAGCTCTCGAGCTGCTCGGCCGACGTATGCATTTCGGTCTGACTGATCGCCAGCTTCTTCAGATTGGGTTCGAGGTTGATCAGGAAGAAGACGACCATGGTCAGGCACAGCATCGTCAATGCCATGGTGCCAAGACGCCTGATAACGAAGGAAAGCATGGCGGCCCCCTGCCGATGGGTTGGGGTTTGAGCCGGCTATGAAAGCCAACCCTACCGTGACCGGCGGGGCTGGCTGTCAAACAGGCCTTCGGATGCGATCAACCCTGTTTTTGTTGCATGGCCTTGCCCGCGAGTCCGCAACTTTTTTGAGAAAGTGCGGACCAGCAGGGACGGACGATGCAAAGAGCGGGGGAAGGGAGCGAGCCTCTTCCCCCAATGCCGGTGCGATCAAGCCTGGTCGAGCCAGATCTTGCCGTAGTCGCGCTCGAAGGTCGGGTGCATCTTGTAGTTCTGCACCGCCTTGACCGAGTGGCTGTAGAGCTTGCGCCAGTACGGCTGGATCATGATGCCGGAATCCTGCAGGATCTGCTCGATTTCCTTCATCATCTCCTTGCGCTTGGCGGCGTCGGCAACGGCGAGCGCCGCATTGAGCTTGGCATCCCAGTCCGGATTCGACCAGCCGGCCTCGTTCCAGGCCTCGCCGGTGCGATAGGCGATGGCCAGAACCTGGACGCCGAGCGGGCGCATGTTCCAGTTGGTCATCGACAGCGGATACTTCGTCCAGTCGTTCCAGAACGTCGAACCCGGCAGAACGGTGCGCTTCACCTTGATGCCGGCGTCGCGCAGCTGGGCGGCGATCGCATCGCCGGTGTTCTTGTGCCAGTCCTCATCGACGGTGATCAGCTCGTGTTCGAAGTCGGCCTGGCCGGCTTCCGCCATCAGCGCCTTCGCCTTGGCCGGATCACGGGCAACCTTGGGCAGCTCGTAATATTCCGGATGGATCGAGCAGACATGGTGGTTTTCGGCGACCGAACCGGCATTGCCGTAGCCGAGCTGCAAGACGACATTGTTGTCGACCGCAAGCTGCAGCGCGTTGCGCACCTTCTGGTCGCCATAGGGCTTGTTGTTGACGTTGGTGCGGCAGACGATGGTCGACGCGGTGACGATCTCCGACTTCACCAGGTCCATGCCGTCGAGGATCGACACATAGTCGGCCGAAGTCTCGAAATTGGTGTGCACTTCGCCGGCTTCGAAAGCGCTGACCATGGCTGCCGGATCGGTGCCGTAGTCGATGAATTCCAGGCCATCGAGGAACACTTCGCCATCCCACCACTTGTCGTCGGTGCGGCGCTTGTAGACCACCTTCTGACCGACATCGTAGGAGACGAGTTCGAACGGACCGGTGCCGATCGGGCAGGCCTTGAAGTCGCCGCCCTTCTCGTCGAAGGTCTTGTGGACGATGAGGCCGGGATAGTCGCACATGTTCGGAATCAGCGCGATGTCCGGCTTGGTGAGCTTCAGCACGACCGTGTGGTCGTCCGGCATGGTCACGGCGCTTTCGTCGAGCTTGTCGTCCTTGACCAGCGAGCCAAGACGGCCTGGCATGGAATTGCCTTCGGCTTTCTTGTCGGCCCAACGCTTCAGGTTGAAGACGACGTCGGCGGCGGTGAAGGCATCGCCATTCGACCAGGTGACGCCCTTGCGCACATGCAGCGTGTACTGCGTGGCATCGTCGTTGACGTCCCAGCTTTCCAGCAGATAGGGGCGGAACGTGTATTCGGACGTGTACTTGACCAACGGCTCGAGCGCCTGGCGCTCGGCATTGGCGATTTCCGACCAGTCGGCCTTGCGCGGGTCCTTGGGATCCTTGATCCACTGGGCGATCTTCAGCGTGCCGCCCTTCTTGCCCTTTACCTCTTCGGCCTTCGCCGGCGTCGGATCGGCGAGCCCGAGCAAGCCGTAAGCCATTGCCGTCGATGCGCCGAAGACGCTGGCCATGGCCAGGAATTCGCGGCGGTCCACCTTGCCTGCCTTGGCTTCTTCGGCCATGGCCAGGATGTGATCCGGAACGCGATCGCCATTACTCTTATAAATTGTCATGACTTAACTCCCATTGTTGGCTTTCCGCCTTTTAACATTCCGCATCCAGGCCATGATGTCAAAGACGGCGTGGATTGAGAACATGTTAGGGAATGTGCAACTTTGAAAGGGGAGCGGTTCGCGTGATAACGACAGTCTTGGCGCAAATTTGCTACTGTCCGATGGATTCTTCTGGAATCTCGATAGTCGATTAAACTGAGACATTTACTCCAGCCCGAACAGCGCCAGAATCGATCCATCATGAGGCCAAAAGCCCTGCCGAATTATCAGTATTCCTTCTCGTAGAAGATGCCGCCCTTGGCTTCGCCGGCATCGTTGGCCTCGCCGCGCAGCTTGACGCCGCGCCCGACATTGAGGTCGATCGTAGCCTTGCCCGAGCCCGGCTTGTCGCCCTTCTGGATCGTGACATAGGTGCGGTCGTTGAGGTATTTGCCCGCCGAAACCGCCGTGCCGCCCTGGTCGTCGGTGGTGACGTCGAGATCGTCGACGCCAATGGCGCTGCGCAGGTTTTCCAGAAGCGACGTCGAGCCGCCGACGCCGGCCAGTTGCCCGGCGGCCTCGGCTAACTGGGCGATCTGCAGCGGCGACAGGTTCGACATCGAGCGGCCGAAGATCAATTGCGCCAGCACCTCGTCCTCGGGCAGCGCCGGCACCGAGGAGAAGGTGAACTTCGGATTGGTCGCTTCGCCCGACACCACGATGGTGACGGTGGCGCTGGTCGTCGTCGTGGTCGCCGTCAAATTGAGATAGGGCACCAGCGAGCCGGAAAACCCGACCGTGCCTTCGGTGAAGGTCAGCCGCTTGCCGAGGATCGACAGCCGTCCGCGCTGCAAGGTGAAGGTGCCGACCGCTTGCGGCGACGAGGCCGGGCCGGTCAGCCTGAGCGAGCCGCCAAGTTCGGCATCGACGCCCCTGCCCTGGATGAAGATCTGGTTCGGGGCGTTGACCGTGACATCGAGCGCAAGGCCGCTACCGCCGCCCTTGCCGCTGGTCGTCGGCGGCCGCAGCGCCGTGTCCTGTGCCTTGACCGCAGCTGGCGCGTTCTTGTGCTTGACGTCGAGCGCCGCCAGCGAGCCCGGCAATTTGTCCGGAACCGTGATCACCGTCTTGGCGAGATTCACGGTGCCGGCAATGACCGGTGCGGAGGTCAGCGGTCCCTTGATCGTCAGGTCGCCCCCGAGATTGGCGGTCACCACCCTTCCGTCCGTATAGCGGCCGTCGACCAGCTTGATCGACAAATCGGCCGGAAAACCCTGCGCCGGGTTGATGCCGACCGTGCCGCTGGCCGACAGGCTGCCGCGCGTCGACAGCGTTCCGGTCAGCCGGTTGATCCTGGCGACGCCGCCGGCAATCGTGACATCGGCGGCGAGATCGTTGACGGCGAGGCCGGAGCGCGCATCGACAAGGCGCGCACCGGAGGTGCTGACGCTGCCGCCGATGACGGGCGATGTCGCGGGACCGCGCACCTGCACGTTGACATTGGCCGTGCCCGTCAGCGACATGCCTTGCGCGGCGAGCTTCTGGCTCAGCAGGCCGAACGGCACGGCGCCATTGAAGTCGAGCACCAGCGCCGGCGTGCCGGCCGTCGTCACGGTGCCGCCGCCCTTGAGGCCAAGGCCGGCGCCATCGCTGACATTGGCGGTGAAGGCCAGCTTGTTGGCGGCAAAGGTGCCGGACGAGGAAACACTCACCGCCCCGACACCAGCGCCTCGGGTCTGCGATGTTTGCACGCCGGCCGCATCGATATTGAAGGCGACCGCAGGGCTGGCCGGCGCACCCGTCACCTTCACCGTGCCCGAAATCGAGCCGGCGGCGTCGAGGCCGGCCGAGAAACTGTTCGCAAGCGACATCGGCACCCGCGCCAGCGTCGCGTTGATGTCGAGCGCCGTGCCGACCTTGCCGGTTACCGTCGCCGTACCACCGCCAAGGTTGAGCACCAGCCTGTCCAGCGTCGTCGTGCCATTGGCGATGCTGACGGTCGAGGCTTGGGCAATGGCCGCCTTGATGCCCTGGACGGTCGCCTGGCCGGAGGCAAGCTCGATGGTCGTCGTGCCGTTGGCCACTTTCACGCGGCCAGCAGCCTGTGCCGGAATGCCCTTGACTGTGGCGCCGCCGGAAAAACCGGTCCAGTCGCCGTCGCGCTTCAAATCGACATCGATGCCGCTGATCACGGTGCCGCCCGACGTGACGGTGTCGGCGCGGATCTTTCCGGAGATCACGGGCGCCGCCAGATAGTTGGCGACCAGCGCATCGATCGAGACGGCTTTCGCCTGCAGGTCGCCGCGCGTAATCGACGCTGTCGCCGCCTTGATGGCGACCTGGGGTGCTGCGCCATTCTTCGAGAAGGCAATCGTGCCGCGTACGTCGCCTTCGGCCTTTTCCAGCGCCAGTGCCGCCAGCGGTCCGATATCAGGCAGGTCGAGCGCGATGGTGCCGACCGGCACGAACTTCTCGTCCAGTGCCAGATCGCCTGAAATCCTGTTCTTGCCGAGCGACAGCAGCAGCCCGTTGATGGCGCTCTTGCCGTCAGCCGTCGCCAGCACCGCGCTGCCTTGCAGCGCCTGGCCGGCGACATTGCCGGTCAGTTGCACGTTGGCTGCCGGATTGGCGGCATCGGCCTTGCCGGTGGCGGTCAGCTTCAACCCGGTGATCTCTCGCGCCGCCACCAGCAGCCTGTCGCTGTCGACCGTCAGTGACAGGTCCGGCGCGGTGGCCGGCCCCTGTGCCTTCAACGCAAAGGCGATGGCGCCCTTGGCATCCTTCGACAGCAGAGAGATGTCGCTCAGCGCGCCCTTGATGTCGGCGGCCACCTTGTTGTCGGCAAGGCTGGCTTGCCCGTCGGCAGTCAGCGCACCCGAGGTCAACTTCAATCCGCCTATGTTGATGCTGCCCTTGGGATCGCGCTTCAGCGTGGCGCTGATCTCAGCGCGTTCGCCAAGCATGCCGCGCGCCGCCGCCGGCAAGGCCGACGATGGGGCATCCGCCTTCAGATTGAGGTCGATGGCACCGTCTCGCAGCGATACCTGGCCGGCGACCTGGCTGTTCAACGCATCGCTCTTGAGCGAGCCGCTGTCGATGGCAAACAGGTCGGCCGTCAGGCGGCCGCTGACGGCTGCCGTGACCTTGCCGGCGATCAGCGGCGCGATCACCGGATTGTCGAGACCGACCTCGTCCACCGACACTGTGCCGGAAACCGGCCCTGCACGGTTCTTGAGATCGAACGCATCCGAGTGCAACGCCAGGGCAAGCCCCTCCACCCTCGCCGGACTGGTGACGATCGAGGGCAGGATCGCGGAGATATCCAGGCGGGCCCGCGTGCTCTCGCCCGCCACCTTTGCCGACAGCGACTGGATCTCGATCTTGACCGGACTCTCGGCGCTGCCGACAGTCAGGGGCAGGCTGGGGCCGGATGATATGAGATCCAGCGCAAAATCGCTAGCGCCGTTCGGGTTGAGGGTGCCGGCGGCCTTGCCGGAAATCTTGTCGCCGGTCAGCGTCGCCTGATCGAGCATCACGCCGCCGGCCAAGGTGTAGCTGCCGGCCGCATCGACGGCGAGCAGCCCGAGCCCGGCCTGCCGGGTCTGGCTGGTTTCGATTCCGGTCAGTTGCGCATTGAAGCGGACATCGGGAGCGGCTGGCGGTCCGGTCACACCAGCCGTGCCGCTGAGCGTGCCCACAGCATCGAGGCCGGGCGAAAATTCATTGGCGAGCGCCGCGGGCAGTGCCGAAAATTGCGCCGCGAGGTCGAGCGTCTGACCGGCAGTGCCCGACAGCGTCACCGAACCGCCGCCGACATCGAGAGCCAGTTTCTCGATGCTGGTCGTGCCGTTGGCGATGCTCATTGTCGACGCCTGAGCGATTGCCGCCTTGATGCCGCGAACAGTGGCTTCGCCCGAGGCAATCTCGACGCTGGTCGTGCCGTCGGCGATCTTCACCCGGCCGGCAGCGGTTGCCGGAATGCCCGCTATGGTGGCGCCGCCGGTGAAATTGGTCCAGTCGCCATCGCGCTTCAGGTCGACGCCGATATCGCCGATTTCGGAGGTTCCCGAGGTGACGCTGCCGGCCTTGATCGAACCGGCGATCGCAGGCGCCTTGAGATAATTGGCGATCAGCGCATTGACAGTGATGGCCTTGGCCGTCACCTCACCGCGCGCGATCGACGTGCTCTTCGCATCGATCGCGACCGAGGGTGCGTCGCCCTCCTTGGCAAAGCGGATGGTGCCGTCGATGTCGCCCGTCACTGCCTGGCCGGCAAGTGCGGCCAGCTGGTCGATAGCGGGTGCATCGAGCGTCAGCGTGCCGAGCGGCATGAATTTGTCGTCGAGCGCGAGATCGCCCGAGACCTTGTTGTCGCCCAGCGAGACCAGGAATCCGTTGATCGAACGCTTGCCTTCGCTCGTCACCAGCGCTGCCTTGATGTCGAGCGGCTGGTCGTTGACGGAGCCGGTCAGCGATACGTTGGCGGCGGGACTGGTGATATCGGCCTTGCCGCTTGCCGTCAGCTTGATGCTCTTCACCGTGCGGCCCGATGCCGTCAGGCTGTCGCTGTCGGCGGTAACGGTGAAATCCGGCGCCGTCATGGCGCCACTTGCCGACAGCGCGAAATCGACGCCACCGGCAACCGGCACGCCGACTGTCGGCGACAGCACGGAAACGTCGCCCAATTTGCCCTTGATGTCGGCCTGGATGTCGGTGCCTTGCATGCTGGCCGTGCCGGCGGCGCTGAGCGTGCCGGACGTGAACTCGATCGAGTTGGCGGCGAAAGACCCTTGCGGGTCGCGGGCCGCGCTCGCCGAGAATTTCACCCTAGCGCCGAGCACCGAGGCGATCTGCGGCGGAAAGGCCGTCGCCACGGCATCCGCGTTCATCTTGAGCTGCATCGACAGGTCGGCAAGCGCCACCGTCGCGGTCAGCGAAGCGTTGAGCGCGTCGGAACGCAGCGTGCCCTGGTCGATGGCAATGGCGTCCTTGCTGACCGACCCGGCCAGGTCGACATCGATCTTGCCGGTGATCAGCGGCGCCAGCGTCGCCACGTCGGTGTTGAGGCCGCCCGCCTCCAGCTTGACGGTGACCGGCCCGGCGCGGTTCTGGATGTCAAAACCGTCGGAATGGATCTGGGCCGCCAGATCATCCAGCCGCGTGCCGCCGGCGACGATGGAGACGAAGGAGGCGCCGACGTCGATGATCGGCGCCTTGCCGTCGCCGAAGGCGCGGGCGGTGGCATTGCTGATCGCCAGCGTGATCGGCTGCGCCTTGCTGCCGACGCTGATCACCACGGGCGGCCCCTTGGCGGCGAGTTCGACCGAGAGGTCGCTGGCGCCGGCAGGATCGACAATGCCGGTCGCGGTGCCGTGCACCGCATCGCTGTCGATGTTGGCGCGGTCGACACTGACGCCACCGGCCGATGTGGCGGTGCCGGCAATGTCGAAACTGGTCTTGCCGGCAAACAGCGGCTTGAGATTCTCAGGCAGGAAGCGAGCGAAATCGCCATCGCCCTTGGCCTCGATATGATTGCCCTTGTCGGTCAGTTGGTGGCGACCCGTCAGCTGGGTGACGATCTTGCCGTCGACCGAGAACGTGCCGATGCCGTTCCAATTGGCGAGCGGCCCGGTGCCCGAGACATTTATGTCGACCGGCGGCGTGTCGGGCAGCTTGAGCAGGTTGGCGATGATACCGCCTGCCGGCTCCGAGGCCTGGAGGTCGAGATCGAGCCTGTTGTCCGCCGGCGCAAAGTGGATCTTGGCGTCGACATTACCTTGCTTGCCGTCATGGCGGGTGATGTAGAGCACCGTCTCGACCGCCAGTGGCGCGGCATCGGCCTTGACCGATCCCTTGGCCGCAAGCTCTGCGATGCCGCTGCCGGCCAGTTGCTGGCCAAGCGCGATCTCGGGCAGATCGATCTGCTTGATGTCGATGGAAACCGGCAGCGTCGTCGTGCCGCTCGGCGCCGGCTGTTGCGTGCCGGCCACCGGCAGGCGGGCCAGTTCGATGCGCTCGGCAGCGATACGGTCGGCGCTGAAGCTTTTCGACAGCAGCGCCAGCGGCGACCAGTCGACGGCCACCTTGCGCGCCACCAGCCAGGCGCCCTCGCGATCCTCCAGCACGACATGATCGACGCTGAGCGCCCCGGACCAGATGCCGTCTATGCCGCTGACCGTGATCTTGCGGTCGTCGTTCGAGGCCAGCCGCGAAATGATGCCGGCGAGATTGTCGCGGCCGCGCTCGGTCTTGGTCAGCATCACCAGCGCGCCGATCGCTCCCGCAACCACGATCAGCAGCGTGTAGAGAACAATGCGGAGGATGCGCCAGACTGTTTTCATCGCTCAGAATGCCTGTCCGATGCCGGCATAGATGCCGAAATGCGGGTCACCCGGATCGCGGTTGAGCGGCACGGCGGCATCGATGCGCAGTGGCCCGAACGGCGTGACATAGCGCAGGCCGACGCCGGCGCCGACCTTGACATCGGAGAAATCGGGAGCCGATTTGGTCGATACGGTGCCGGCGTCGACGAACGGCACGATGCCGATCGTGTCCGTGATGGCGATGCGCATCTCGACCGAGGTTTCGAAGAATGACAGGCCGCCGATCGGCTGGCCGGTGAAGTCCTTGGGTCCGATGCCCTGATAGGCATAGCCGCGCACCGAACCGCCGCCGCCGGAATAGAAGCGCCGGTCGGCTGGCACATGTTCGAGGCTGGTGCCGACGATCGAACCGATAGCGACACGTTCGGCCAGGACGAACTTCGAAGCCGAATCCAGCGACTGATAGGCCGACCCTTCGCCCCTCAGCTTCAGGAACGCCGCACCGCTCAAAATGTCGTAGCTGGGCTCGGCATAGGCCAGCACCCGGAAGCCGCTTGTCGGGTTCAGCCGGTTGTCCCGGTTGTCGTAGACATATTGCAGCGGAATGCTGGCGATCAGGTATTTGTGTTTGCCGAAAGCGTCGTGGATGCGAGAATAGTCGAGCGCCACTTCCGCCGAAACCGTCTGCTTCTTCGTCAGTTCGTAGGACAGCCCGGTACTGCCCTTGACCGAGAAATGGTCGTAGGCGTCAGGATGTTCGAGCACCGTCTTGACGCTGGCGAAGAACTTCGATGCCGGCCCGATCACGCCCGGCTTTTCGAACATGATGCCGGCATTGTAGTTGAGCTCGCCGAGATCGTTGCTGCCGATGCCGCTGATCTTGCCCTCGATGCGCAGCTTCTCGGCCCGGCCGAACAAATTGCGGTGGCCCCAATAGCCCTCAAGGCCCAGCCCCTCGGTGTTGGAAAAAGTGCCGCCGACGCCGAAATAGCGTGGCTTGCGCTCGCTTACCTGGACGCCGATCGGAATGTTGCGGTCGGCATCGAGCGTGTCGGCTTCCTTGAACGTCACGCTGTTGAAGACCTCGAGCGCCAGCAGCCGGTCGCGCGCGTCGTCGATTTCTTGCGGCGAATATTGCCGGCCGCGCTTGAGGCCGGTCATGTATTCGGTGAAGTCACGGTCGACCTTCTCGGTGCCTTCCACCGTGGTCGGGCCGTAGCCGGCGACCGGTCCGGCGGCGACCGTCAGCGTCACGTCGAGCGTCGAGGTCGCATGGTCGGCGACGATCTGGCGGTTTGTCACCTTGGCCAGCGGTCTGCCTTGCTCCTTCAGCGTCCGCACGATCAGCGCCTCGGCCTTGAGCACCGCGCCGGATCCGGCGTCGCCGCCTGATATCAGGCCATAATCGGCGCTCATCAGTCCTGCCGCATCGCCCTCAAGGTGGATATTGCCCAAGGTGAATTTCGGCCCGGTGGCAATGTCAATGACCACGGGAACCGGCTGCGGCCCCTTGAATTCGGCATCCGGCGGCAAATCGTCGAGCGGCTTGCCGTCTATGGTGACGGTGACGACGCCTTCGTAACGGGCATCGGCATAAAGCGCGGCGACAAGCTGTTCGCGGTCGCTGCGCGCCTTGGCCATCAGCCCGAGCGAGCCTGAAACCGGACGCTCCTCGTCACTCTTCAGCGCCGAGGCATTTTCGAGCTTCTTGACCAGATCCTTGTCGGCGTCGGGGGCATTGATGGTCACGGCGTAGCGCAGGGGATCGACGATATCGGCATCCTCGTCGCTGGACGATCCCCACAGCTTGATGCCGAAAAGCTCGAAAGCGGCCGCCGGGCGCGATTCGGCGACGAGCACGGTCGAGCACATCATGGCCAGCAGCAGGGCGCGCGGAAGCGCACGCCCTGGCGCGCGACCTCCTGACATCTGCTCTTCATGCGCCGGCATTAAGACAACCTAGATTACAAAACTAAAATTGGAATGAAGTTCTGAAGCGCTCGTAAAGGGGCCACAATCCAATTGTCTGAAATAGGGCGGGCTTGGAATTCACACCTTTTGCGTCGCCGCAAGAATGCGTGATCCCCTGTCCTATGGAGGTACTACCGGTCATCGGCCGGAAAGGAAACCGCTGGCAGGCGGAACCCTGCCGCGTCCTTGTGTTGACAAGCCTGACTGAAGCTTGATCATGCCCGGACGTCAGCTGTGTCTGGAGGGGTGTTATGGCAATGCGCGCGGCTCGTGGTCTGTCTATCCTGATTCTTCTGTTTTTCGCCTGGGCCAATGTCCTGGCCTGGAGCAGCGCCGCGCAAGCGGCCGAGGCCCGGCGAATAGCGACAACGGACAATTCCGACTATTTCGGCTTTGATCTCAGGTCCGACCAGAATGTGACAATCGACCAGTGCAAGACGACGTGCCTGGGAGACCCGGCCTGCCGCGCCTTCACCTACAACAAAAAAGCCAAATGGTGCTTCCTCAAATCCGACTACAACCAGCTGAAAACCTTCAACGGCGCGGTCGCGGGCAAGGTCGTCAACATCGATGGCGATCCTGATATCGGCGCGCCGCCGGAACTCGCTTTCTTCCCCAACTGGATGGCCGATCAGGCCCAGCAATACCGCAACAAGCTGCTCGGCCCGGCCTATGACAGACCTACAGAAGGCATGGCTGCCTTGCATAACGCCGCCGAACAGGCCGTGCTGACCGGCGATCACCGCTCCGCCATGCTGAAATACGAGGCCGCGGTCTCGGTGCTGCCCGATGATGGCCAGCTCTGGCTCAACCTGGCGCGTGAAACGCTGGCCGTTCAGCCCGCCGCAAGCACCTCCGAAGCATCCACTTTGCCGGCGAACGGCACGTCGGCCGCTTTCAATGCCTATAAATTGCTGCGCACCGCCAAGACGCGCGCCGAAGTGCTGGCGCTGCTCGGCAACGGGCTCGACAAGCGCGATCTCTACCGGCCGGCGCTGCAGGCCTATGAGGCCAGCCTTGCCCTGAACCCTTCGCCGGCGGTCCAGGCCGACTATGCCGATCTCAAGGCCCGCAAGGGTTTTCGCGTCATCGACCATACCGTCGACGCTGACACCAGCGCGCCGCGCATCTGCGTGCAATTCTCCGAGGATCTGGTCAAGACCGGCGTCGACTACGCGCAGTTCGTCACCGTGGACAATGCACCGCCCAAGGGCGTCGAGGCCAAGGACAAGCAAATCTGCGTCGAAGGACTGGAGCATGGCCAGCACTACGACGTCACCTTCCGCGCCGGCCTGCCGGCGGCAATCGGCGAAGTGACCGCGGCCCCCGTGGTGCTGTCGATCTATGTGCAGGACCGCGCACCGTCCGCCCGCTTCACCGGTGACAGCTTCGTGCTGCCGGCTGGCGCGCGCCGTGGCATTCCGATCGTCACCGTCAACATGAACGCCGCCGAGATGAAGCTCTATCGCATCGGCGATCGTTCGCTCGCCCAGCTTCTGTCGGGCTACCAGTTCCTGCACCAGCTCGACGGCTATGACATCTCCAACATTTCCGAGCAGATGGGCGCGCCGGTCTGGCAAGGCCAGCTCGACATCGCCGATGATCTCAACAAGGAGGTCACCACCTCCTTCCCGGTCGACGAGGCGGTGCCGCAGCGCAAGCCCGGCGTTTACGTGCTGACCGCCCAGGCCGTCAACGACAAGAGCGACGACTACAATTCGATGGCCACGCAATGGTTCGTCGTCTCCGACATCGGCCTGTCGACTTATACCGGCCAGGACGGGCTCAATGTCTTTGCCCGTTCGCTGGGCAGTGCCAAGCCGATAGCAGGCGCCGAACTGACCCTGGTTGCCAGGAACAATGAGGTTCTCGGCACGGCGACATCGGATGCTGACGGCCATGCCGTCTTCAACCCCGGCCTGACGCGCGGCGACGGCGGCATGGTGCCGGCCGTGCTGATGGCCAAGCAGGGCGACAATGATTTCGTCTTCCTCGACATGGGCCGGGCCGGCTTCGATCTGTCCGACCGCGGCGTCACCGGGCGCGCGGCGCCCGGTGCGCTTGACGTCTATGCCTGGACCGAACGCGGTATCTACCGCGCCGGCGAGGATGTTCATGTCGCGGCCCTTGCTCGCGACGGCGCCGCCAAGGCAGTCGAGAACCTGCCGCTGACCTTCATCTTCTCGCGCCCCGACGGTGTCGAAAACCGCCGTATCGTCAGTGACGGCGCATCCGCGGGCGGCCATGCCGTCGACCTGCCGCTCGAACCCAACGCCATGCGCGGTACCTGGTCGGTGTCGATCTACACCGATCCCAAGCAGCCGGCGGTGGCCAGCCACATGTTCCTGGTCGAGGATTTCGTACCGGATCGCATCGAATTCGACATGAAGGCCGACAAGCAGGAAATCGCCCTGGGCGAAACCGCCAATATCGACATTGACGGCCGCTTCCTCTATGGCGCTCCGGCGGCCGGCCTGGCGCTGGAAGGCGAGCTGACGCTGTCGACGTCGCGCGACTGGGACCGCTTCCAGGGCTTTTCCTTCGGTCTCGCCGACGAGCAGTCGGCCGAACCCACGGTCACCCCCCTCGCCGATCTGCCGGTGGTCGGCGATGACGGCAAGGTGACCTTCCCGGTCTCCGTCGACCAACTGCCCTCGACCACCAAGCTGGTCGACGCCAAGGTGACGGTGAGGATGCGCGAATCCGGCGGCCGCGCCATAGAGCGCTCGCTCAACATCGGCATCCGCCCGCAAGGCCATATGATCGGCATCCGTCCGGATTTCGCCGACAATGAAGTGCCGCAGGGTGGCACCGCCAAGTTCAGCCTGATCGCCGTCGATCCCGACGGCAAGCGCGAGGCGCTGAAAGGCGCGCAGTGGACGCTGGTCAAGGTCGAACGCAATTACCAGTGGTACCGCTCCAACAATTCCTGGAACTACGAGCCGGTCAACTTCACCAAGTCGATCGCCAACGGCCAGGTCGACCTCAGCGCCGACGGCGACGCAACGGTCTCCGTGCCGGTCGACTGGGGTCAGTACCGCCTCGAAGTCGAGACATCGGATCCCGAGGGACCGGCGACAAGCTACGAGTTCGATGCCGGCTGGTATGTCTCCTCGACCACCACCGAAACGCCTGACGGCCTCGAAATCGCCCTCGACAAGGACAATTATGCCGCCGGCGAAGTGGCCAGGCTGAAAGTCTCGCCGCACTTTGCCGGCGAACTTCTCATCAACATCGGTTCCGACAAGCTGTTGAAGACCGTCACGGCATCCGTGCCGGCCGGCGGCAGCACGGTCGACATCCCGGTCGGCGACGACTGGGGTGCCGGCGCCTATGTCACGGCAACCCTGTTCCGGCCGGGCGAGGCGCAGGAAACGCGCATGCCGGCGCGCGCCATCGGCGTGAAATGGCTGAAGGTCGATCCGGGCTCGAAGAAGCTGGCCGTCACCTTGACGCCGCCGGACAAGACCATGCCGCGCCAACAGCTGTCGATCCCGGTTTCGGTCGCCGGCGTGCAGCCGGGCAGCAATGCCTATGTCATGGTTGCCGCCGTCGATGTCGGCATCCTCAACCTGACCAACTACAAGGTACCGGACCCGGAGAACTGGTTCTTCGGCCAGCGCATGCTGGGCATGGAAATCCGCGACATATACGGCCGCCTGATCGACGGCTCGCTTGGCAACACCGGCAAGCTCAGGACCGGCGGCGACGGCGCCAACATGCAGGCGCAAGGCAGCCCGCCGACCGAAAAGCTGGTCGCTTTCTTCTCCGGTCCTGTCGAGCTCGACGCCGACGGCAAGGCGCGGATCGACTTCGACATCCCACAGTTCAACGGCACCGTGCGCGTCATGGCCGTCGCCTGGACCAAGGAAGCGGTCGGCCACGCCCAGTCCGACGTGATCGTGCGCGATCCCGTCGTCATCACCGCCGGACTGCCGCGCTTCCTGGCGCCCGGTGACGCCGCCGTCATGCGCATCGATGTCGCCGACACCGATGGTCCGGCCGGCGACTACGCCTTCTCGATCGAAACGACGGGCGACCTGTCGACGGGCGACAAGCCCCTGCCCCAGAAGCTGACGCTCGCCCAGGGCAAGCGCCAGACGCTGACCGTGCCGCTGATCGCACAGACGGCCGGCAATGCCTCGCTTACCATCAAGCTCGCCCATGCCGACGGCACCAAGGTCGAGCAGACGCTCTATGTACCGGTGCGTCCGGCGCAATTGCCGGTCACCACCCGGCTGGTGGTCGACCTCAAGGGCAATGGCGGCGCGCTGCGCGTCGACAAGGAACTGCTGGCGGCAAGCCTGCTTGACGGCGCCTCCGTCAGCGTCGGCGTTTCGCAGGCGGCAGCCTTCGACGTGCCGTCGCTGCTGATGACACTCGACCGCTACCCCTATGGTTGCGCCGAGCAGACCACCAGCCGCGCCATGCCGCTTCTCTACGTCAATGAGTTGGCATCCGGCATCGGCATGGCCAGCGATCCCGATATCCATGGCCGCATCCAGGACGCCATCTACAAGGTTCTGAGCTATCAGGCCTCGGGCGGCAGCTTCGGCCTGTGGGGTCCGGGCTCCGGCGATCTGTGGCTCGATGCCTATGTCACGGACTTCCTGACCAGGGCGCGCGAGCAGAAATACGACGTGCCGAGCCTGGCCATGAACCAGGCGCTGAGCAATCTGCAGAACTCGCTCGGCTACGACCAGAGCGTCCAGGACCGTGGCAGCGAGATCGCCTACGCCCTCTACGTTCTGGCCCGCAACAAGAAGGCCTCGATCGGCGACCTGCGCTACTATGCGGACACCCAGCTCGAAGCTTTCTCAAGCCCGATGGCCGTTGCCCAGCTGGCGGCAAGCCTGGCGCTCTACGGCGATACACCGCGCGCCGAAGCCACCTTCAAGACTGCCTTGCAGTTGGCAAAGTCCACCACCGACTACGACTACTACCGCTCCGACTACGGCTCGCGGCTGCGTGATGGCGCGGCGATGCTGGCGCTGGCGGCGGAATCCAAGCCGGTGCCGACAATCGTGCCGGAACTGATCAAGCTGGTGACCAGGGAACGCGCCGAAGCCCGCTGGACCAGCACCCAGGACGAATCCTGGATGCTGCTTGCGGCCCGCGCGCTGAAGGAAGGCAATGATTCGATCACGCTGGCCGTCAATGGCGCGGCGCATTCCGGCGGCTACTCCAACCAGGTGGAAGGCTCTGACCTGGCCGACAGCCCGCTGACCATCGCCAACACCGGCAAGACCCCGCTGCAGGCAGTCGTTACCACCGTGGCGTCGCCGGTCCAGCCCTTGCCGGCCGGCGGCGACGGCTTCACCATCAGCCGCACCTACTACAAGCTCGACGGCACCGAGGCCAATGTCACCGAGGCGACGCAGAACGAACGCTATGTCGTCGTGCTCAAGGTCAACGAGCAGAACAAATGGCCGTCGCGCCTGCTGGTCACCGACCTGTTGCCGGCCGGCTTCGAGATCGACAATCCCGGCCTGGTCTCCAGCGCCCAGCTGACGAACTTCTCCTGGCTGGCGCAGACCGATGCGGCCCATCTCGAATTCCGCGACGACCGTTTCGTCGCGGCGTTCAACCCGGCCGATGGCGATCATGACCACAATCTGACACTCGCCTATGTCGTGCGCGCGGTGACGCCGGGTACCTATGCGCACCCGGCGGCAACGGTGGAGGACATGTACCGGCCGCAATATTCGGCCCGCACCGCCACCGGCATGATGGAGGTCAAGGCGCCGTAAGGCTCCGATGGTGATGGACGCGATAAGCAAAGTGCCCCCTCACCCGCCCTCCTCTTCGCTCGGTCGACCTCTCCCCGAGGGGAGAGGAGACGACCAGCGCCGGCGCCAGTCTCTTCTCCCCATCGGGGAGAAGGTGGCCGCGAAGCGGCCGGATGAGGGGGCGTCTTTCCAGCCATGAAGATACTTCGCAAACTCGCTATTGGAGCCGCAGGGGGCGCCTGCCTTTTGGCGCTCTCCGCAGCCAGCCTCTGGGAACTCGACCGTGCTTTCCCACCCCCGCTTCCAGCCGAACTCACGGTCTCCACCGAAGTCCAGGATCGCGACGGCGAATTGTTGCGCGCCTTTGCCACGCCGGACGGGTACTGGCGGCTCGAAACCCGCCTCGACCAGGTCGACAAGCAGTTCGTCGACATGCTGGTCACCTATGAAGACAAGCGTTTCTGGGACCATGGAGGTGTCGACGTGCTGGCGCTGGCCCGCGCCGCCGGCCAGTTCGCCACCAGCGGCCACATCGTCTCCGGCGGCTCGACGCTTTCGATGCAGCTTGCCCGGCTGATCGAGCCGCGCGAAAGCCGCAGCCTCGGCTCCAAGGTCAGGCAGATGCTGCGCGCCATCCAGATCGAGCGGCGATTGTCGAAACGCGAAATCCTCGAACGCTACCTGACGCTGGCGCCTTATGGCGGCAATCTGGAAGGCGTGCGCGCCGCCTCGCTCGCCTATTTCGGCAAGGAGCCGAAACGGCTCACCGTTTCCGAATCCGCCCTGCTCGTCGCTCTGCCGCAACTGCCGGAAAAGCGCCGGCCCGACCGCAATTTGAAGATCGCCCACGCCGCCCGCGACCGGGTGCTGACCCGAATGGTCTCCTCCCGCCTGCTCGGCGAGCGCGAGGCCGCACGGGCCGCCCTCGACGATGTCTCGGACCTGCGCCGCACGCTGCCGGCGCTCGCCGCGCACGCCGCCTATGCGATGTTGCCCAAGGCCGTCCCCGGCCAGCCCTTGCAGCTGACGATCCGCAAGAGCGTCCAGGAGGGGCTGGAACAGGTGGCGAGGGACGCGGCCACCAAGCTCGGCCCTCGCCTGTCGGTCGCTATGGTGCTGGCCGACTCCCGCACCGGCGACATCCTTGGCGAAGTCGGCTCGGCCAATTTCTTCGACGCCAGCCGCTCCGGCTGGATCGACATGACAAAGATCGTCCGCTCGCCCGGCTCGACGCTGAAGCCCTTCATCTACGGTCTGGCCTTCGAACAGGGCCTGGTGGCGCAGGAAACGCTGATCGACGACAGCCCCGTCGATTTCTCCGGCTACCGACCGAAGAATTTCGATATGGGCTACCAGGGCGATGTCAGCATCCGGCAAGCGCTGCAATTGTCGCTCAATGTGCCGGCGATCCGCGTGCTCGACGCGGTCGGGCCAACGCGGCTGATGGCGCGCTTCCGCCAGGCCGGCGTCAGCCCCATACTGCCGGTCAACGAAGCCCCGGGCCTGGCCATCGGTCTTGGCGGCGTCGGGGTGACATTGCGCGACCTCGTCCAGCTCTACACAGGGCTCGCCAATGGCGGCAAGACGCACACGCTGCATGATGGCACCGAGCCTGCCAATGCCGAGCGCACCAGCGCCACCATCCTCGACGGTCAGGCCAACTGGCAGATCATCGACATATTGTCGGGCGTCAAGCCGCCCGAGGGTGCCTTGCAGCGCGGCATCGCCTACAAGACCGGCACGTCCTACGGATACCGCGACGCCTGGTCGATCGGCTTCGACGGCCGCTATGTGCTGGGCGTCTGGGTCGGCCGCCCCGATGCCGGCGCGGTGCCCGGCCTTTCCGGCTATGTCTCGGCCGCTCCCATCCTGTTCGAGGGTTTTGTCCGCTCGGGCATCGCCACCGTCCCCTTGCCGGGCAAACCGCCCGGCATGTTCAGCCCCAGGCGCGAGGACCTCCCGGTGACGCTCGCCCGCTTCGGCGCCGGGTCGGACGGACTGGTGCAGGCGACAGTGACCGAACCCGCACCGACCATCATCTTCCCGCCCGACGGCGCCCGCGTCGATCTCGGCACCAGCTCTGCCGACGCCTCGCCGCTTGTGCTGAAGCTGCAAGGCGGCCGCGCGCCGTTCCGCTGGCTGGCCAACGGCAAGCCGCTCACTGGCATCGACCGTCGCCGCACCGCGACCTGGCAGCCCGACGGCGCCGGCTATTCGACACTGACCGTCATCGACGCCGCGGGGCGTGCGGCGAGTGTGAAGGTGTTTGTCGAATAGATCGCGCCAAGCGATTCATGGAATTGGCTTTCCACAGGCTCAGCGGATAGCAGGATACTCACCCCATGCCTGTTCCGAGGCACCCCCCTCTGGCCTGCCGGCCATCTCCCCCGCAAGGAGGGAGATCGGATGTCCTTTCCGCTTTCGCCAACTGTCAAAGACAATACGCAACGGCAAAGCTGCCAATCTCCCCCCTTGCGGGGGAGATGCCCGGCAGGGCAGAGGGGGGTGCCTCGCGCCATCTTCTATCGTCAGCAGCCTCAGCACTGGCAGCAACAATCCTTATCGCGGCAACCACACTCCCCGCTTTGGCCGATGCCCTGCCCGCCGGCTTTGTCCGGCTCGCCGATGTCGATCCCTCGATCCGCCAGGACATACGCTACGCCGGATCGGATAATTTTCTGCATCGCAAGGTGGACGGCTATGACGCCCCGGCCTGCATCCTCACTGGGCAGGCGGCAAAGGCACTGTCCGCCGTCCAGAAAGCGATCGCCGCCAAAGGCTTGACCCTGGTGTTGTTCGATTGCTACCGCCCTGCCCGCGCCGTCGCCGACATGAATGAATGGACGCGCGAGGGCGGGCCGCCCGATCCGCAATGGTATCCGAAGGTCAGGCGCAGCGACCTGATCGCCAACGGCTATGTCGGAGAGCTGTCGACCCATTCACGAGGCTCGACCGTCGACGTCGCCATCGCCCGGACGGACCGCAGGTCCAGCCCCAACCCGGCCTGTGGCGCGGTTGATGCCGACACGCTCGATTTCGGCACCGGCTTCGACTGCTTTGATCCGATGAGCGAAACCGCCCACCGCGGCCTTGCCAGTGAAGCGGCGGCAAACCGCAAGATGCTTGTCGACGCCATGCGCGCTGGCGGCTTCAAGAACTATGCAAGGGAATGGTGGCACTTCACGCTGAAAAGCGAACCGTTCGCCAGACAGCGTTTCGACTTTCCCATCACCGCCGATTGATGCACCGGACCAAATTCCACACCTTGCCTCGGCACCGCCCCTTGCTAGATAGGCTGAGTGGCCGGGCCATGGATTCTTCCTTTGGCCGCAAGAGGAAAATATTTCTCCTAACGGCGAAATGGCGTCGAACATTTTCTCAAGAGGGGCAAAAAAGGCAACATTGAATGCATCTAATTTCTACCAATTCGGTAGATTTGGCGCGGGTTCAACGGAGGCAGAAATGACCAAACCTCATTTCAGGAAACTGCTCGGCGCACTGGTCGCCACATCTGTCCAGTTCGGCACGCTCGGTTTCGCGTTTGCCGATACCACCATTCTCAACGTGTCCTACGATCCGACACGCGAGCTCTACAAGGCCTATGACGAAGCTTTCGTCGCGCATTGGAAGGCCGAGACCGGAGAGACGGTCACCGTCCAGCAGTCGCATGGCGGATCGGGCGCCCAGGCCCGCGCCGTGATCGATGGCCTCGACGCCGATGTGGTGACGCTGGCACTTGAAGGCGACATCAATGCCATCGTCTCGAAGGCGAAGAAGATCAATCCGGACTGGCGCACCAAATTCGAAAACAATTCAGCGCCTTACACCTCGACCATCATCTTCCTCGTTCGCAAGGGCAATCCCAAAGGCATTCACGACTGGAGCGACCTCGTCAAGGACGGTGTCCAGGTGATTACGCCTAATCCTAAAACCTCCGGCGGCGCGCGCTGGAACTATCTCGCCGCCTGGGCCTACGCTAACGCCAATGACGGCGGCGACGAGGCCAAGACCAAGGAGTTCGTCGGCAAGCTCTACGCCAATGCCCCGGTGCTCGACACCGGCGCGCGCGGCTCGACCGTGACCTTCGCGCAAAAGGGCTTGGGCGATGTGCTTATCGCCTGGGAAAACGAGGCCTATCTGGCGCTCGACGAGTTCGGTGCCGACAATTTCGACATCGTCTACCCGCCGACCTCGATCCTGGCAGAACCGCCGGTGGCGGTGGTCGACGCCAATGTCGATGCCAAGGGCACGCGCAAGGTCGCCGAAGCCTATCTGAGCTGGCTCTATTCCAAAGAAGCGCAGACGATCATCGCCAAGAACCATTATCGTCCTGCCAAGCCCGATCTGGTGCCGGCCGAAGACCTCGCCAAGCTGCCGCCGATCAAGCTCGTAACCATCGACGATCCACAGTTTGGTGGCTGGAAAAAAGCACAGCCTTATCATTTCGGCGATGGTGGTATATTCGACCAGATCTACAAGCCCCAGTAAGCAGTCGATATTCAGGACGACATGACCACAGCACCCGCCCAGGCGGGGTGGCGATTCAGGCAGCCGAGCGTAATTCCGGGTTTCGGATTGACGCTCGGCTTCTCGCTTGCCTACCTCACCCTCATTATCCTCATCCCGCTATCCGGGCTGCTCTGGCGCTCGGCCGCCCTTGGCTGGCCTGAATTCTGGGCGATCGCCACCGATCGCCGCACCATCAATGCGCTGAGAATCAGCTTCGGCACCGCCTTCGTCGCAGCTGCGGTCAACGTCGTCTTCGGCACGCTGGTCGCATGGGTGCTGGTGCGCTACCGCTTCCCCGGCCGCCGCATCGTCGATGCCATGGTCGACCTGCCCTTCGCCCTGCCGACGGCTGTGGCCGGCATCGCGCTGACCACGCTCTACGCGCCGAACGGCTGGATCGGCAAATTGCTGATGCCGCTCGGCATCAAGGTAGCCTATACGCCGCTCGGTATCGTCATCGCGCTGATCTTCATTGGCCTGCCCTTCGTCGTGCGCACCGTGCAGCCGATCATGGAGGAGATCGACAAGGAAGTGGAGGAAGCCGCCGCCACGCTTGGCGCCAATCGCTTCCAGATCATCACCCGCATCCTGTTTCCGGGCCTGGCGCCGGCCATCGTCACCGGCTTCGCGCTCGCCTTCGCGCGTGGCGTCGGCGAATATGGCTCGGTCATCTTCATCGCCGGCAACTTGCCCTACAAATCAGAAATCGCACCGCTGCTGATCGTTATTCGGTTGGAGGAATACAATTATCCGGCGGCAACCGCGATCGCGGCGATCATGCTCGCTTTGTCGTTCATCATGCTTTTGGTCGTCAACCTCGCACAGTCATGGAGCCGCAAGCGCTATGGCTGACCCGGAGATCAAATCCTACGAACCGCATCATGAAAGCCAGTCGGCGGCGGTCACGGAAAGCCGCCCTGCGCGCCTGGCTCTGATGGCCGTCGCCTTCGCCTTCCTCGGCATTTTCCTGCTCTTGCCGCTGATCATCGTCTTCAACGAAGCCTTCGCCAAGGGCATCGGTGCCTACACCGAAGCGCTCGGCAGTGCCGACACCCGCTCGGCGATCCGGCTGACGCTGCTGGTGGCGGCGATCTCGGTGCCGCTCAACATCGTCTTCGGCATCTCCGCCGCCTGGGCGATCGCCAAGTTCGAGTTCAAGGGCAAGGCCTTCCTGACCACGCTGATCGACCTCCCCTTCTCGGTCTCGCCGGTCATATCGGGCCTCGTTTATGTGCTTCTGTTCGGCGCCCAAGGGCTGCTCGGCACCTGGCTGAAAGCGCATGGCATCGCCATCCTGTTTGCCGTGCCGGGCATCGTGCTGGCCACAATCTTCGTCACCTTCCCCTTCGTCGCCCGCGAGTTGATCCCGCTGATGCAGGAACAAGGCAATGGCGACGAGGAGGCAGCGCTTTCGCTCGGCGCCAATGGCTGGCAGACCTTCTGGTACGTGACCTTGCCCAACGTCAAATGGGGGCTGCTCTACGGCGTGCTCCTGTGCAATGCGCGTGCCATGGGCGAGTTCGGCGCGGTATCGGTGGTGTCGGGTCACATACGCGGCCTGACCAACACCATGCCGCTGCATGTCGAAATCCTCTACAACGAGTACAACGCCGTCGGTGCCTTCGCCGTCGCTTCATTGCTTGCGGGCCTGGCGCTCGTCACGCTGGTCTTGAAAACACTTCTCGAGATGCGCTACGGCGCCGAGATCGCCGCAACACGCGGGCACTGACAAAGGGACCACTATGGAAGTTCGCGTTGCCAACGTGCGCAAGGAGTTTGACCGGTTTCCGGCGCTTCACGACGTCTCGCTCGACATCAAGTCGGGCGAACTGATCGCGTTGCTGGGACCGTCCGGTTCCGGCAAGACGACGCTGCTCAGGCTGATTGCCGGGCTGGAGCGGCCGACACGGGGAAAGATATTCTTCGGCGACGAGGACGCCTCGCACAAGTCGATCCAGGAGCGCAATGTCGGCTTTGTCTTCCAGCACTATGCGCTGTTCCGGCATATGACGGTGGCGGACAATATCGGCTTCGGCCTGAAGGTCCGGCACGGACCGTCGCGCCCGCCGGCGCAGGAGATCCGCCGTCGCGCCTCCGAGCTTCTGGACCTCGTCCAGCTTTCAGGGCTCGAAAAGCGCTATCCGGCGCAGCTCTCCGGCGGCCAGAGGCAGCGCGTGGCGCTGGCGCGCGCCATGGCGATCGAGCCCAAGGTGCTGCTGCTCGACGAGCCGTTCGGCGCGCTTGACGCGCAGGTGCGCCGGGAATTGCGCCGCTGGCTGCGCGAAATCCATGACGCCACCGGCCATACCACCGTCTTCGTCACCCACGACCAGGAAGAGGCGCTGGAGCTTGCCGACCGCGTCGTGGTGATGAGCCAGGGCCGCATCGAGCAGGTCGGCACCGCCGACGATATCTACGACACGCCGAACTCGCCCTTCGTCTATGGCTTCATCGGTGAATCAAGCTCGCTTCCCGTCAAGGTCGAGAATGGCGAGATCTGGCTCGCCGACCGTCCGATCGGGATTGCCGCGCCCAACGAGCCCTCGGGCGATGCGACGCTCTATTTCCGCCCGCATGATGTCGAACTGCTGGACGGCTGCAGCGGCTGTATCGCCGGCACGGTCGCCGCCAGCCGCCGCGTCGCCGGCACGCGCCGGGTCGAGCTTGAGATCGGCGGAGAGCGCCAGCGGGTCGAAATCGAACTGCCCGTCGACCACCCCGCGGCGCAGAAAAGCCGGGTGGCGTTTCGCCCCGGACGCTGGAAACTTTTTCCGGCGGCTTGATCCTCTGGTCGAGGGCTACGCCAGCCAGTTCTCGACCTTCAGGCCTTTGATCCGGTTGAACTCGCCCGTGTTGGCGGTCACCAGCGTGGCGCCCAATGCACAGGCATGAGCGGCAATAAAAAGATCGTTGTGGCCAATGGTCTGGCCTGCCGCTTCAAGCTCGGCGCGAAGTCCGCCATACTCGGCATCCACCGGCACATCGAGCGGCAAGACAGGAATCTCGGCCAGCAAGTCTTCAACCTTCTTGAGCAGCTTGGCCGATCCCTTCCTGGCGCAGCCATATCGCAATTCCGAGGCGACCACGATGCTGGTGCAAACCGCGTCATCTCCCTCGCGCGACATTGCCCTCGCGGCCTTGCCAGCCGGGTTTCGGATCATGTCGCTGATGATGTTCGTATCCAGCATGAACCGCATCTAGAAAATGTCCTCGGATTTGACTGGCGTGTCGTCGATCTCGGGGAAGTCGTCTTCAGGATCGAGCGGCGGCTCTTTCGCCCACTGGGCGAGCAACGCGGTGAGGCCAGGTTTGCGAACCGGCTCGATGACAAGACGATCGCCTTCCCGGCTGATCAGGACTTTTTCGCCGGGAAGCTCGAACTCGACAGGAATGCGCACCGCCTGGCTGCGGTTGTTGCGAAACAGCTTCGCCTCCTTGGGCGGCGTTGTTGAATGACGGTTCTGGGGCATGTTGCAGCTCTTTTGTATATGCCATTTGTATATGCCAAACAGCGCCACGGTGCAAGGCCCGGGAAAACTCGGCACAGGAGACATCGCCTGCCATCGCACCCCGGAACGTTTCGGTCTGATGGCGGTCGGCTTAATTCATGCTTCGAGCGACACGACTATCCTTTCGTCACGCCTTTCAGCGACAGCACCAAGGTCATTGGGTTTTTCGGCGAAGCCGCAAAACCGTAGTGTTCGTAAAAGGCTTTCGCCTCATCCGATATGGCATGAACAAATATCCCGCGAATCCCGAGGATCGTCGCGGCGCGACCTGCCCGTAAAACGGCGTCTTGCAGCAGCGCGGCACCCAGCCCCTTGCCTTGCCAGCCCGCGTCGACGGCAAGACGCCCGAGCACGACCATCGGAATGGGATCAGGCATGTTGCGACGAATGGCGCCGGGTGCCTGCGCGAGATCAAGCCCGCCCGAAGAGAGGCAGGAATAACCGACAACGCGCGCGTCTTCCGCCACCACATAGGTACGCGACGCGCCGCTGACCTGGTTGGCTCGCGCCCTCAGGCGAAGCCATTGGTCGAGACTTTCCGTCCCGCTTCGAAAAAGGTCGAGATCGTGATTTTCGGCCAGAGGCGCGGGCGCCGATAGTATCATCCCTGCCACGGCCTGGGCACGTTCATAAGGCGTGCAAAACCTTCACCGCTTGGCGTCTCATCGAGGATGTCGAGATAGTGCCGATAGCTCTCGGGATCCACCTTGATCAGTGCCTGGTCGAGCAGCGTGTCCTCGGCCGCACGATATGCAGCATCGATCATAAAGTCGGAGCGGGTCTTCCCGCGTATTTTCGCAGCACGGTCGATCAATATGCGCACATCCTCTCGGATGCGCAGATTGACAGGCTTGGCGTGGGTCTCGGGTGTGGTCTTTGTCATGGCAGCGCTCCTTGTCGCTCCCGTAGCACACCTGCATACACAATGTGTATCTTTTTTCGGAACAGTCAAACGAATTGGAACGATCGGCGTCCACCGAGGCGAAGTCGCACTTGAAAGAAAAAACTACGAACCTTCTATTCCGGGGATAGGTTTTCTAGAAGCGATGCATTGATCCCCGGACCCATGCCTCGTCGCACACCACGCACCCCGGCTATGGTCCGACCATAAACACATTGCATCGGAGCCTGTTTTCATGAAGCGATTTTTCCTCGGGCTTGCCACCGTCGCCGGCCTGTTCCTCGCATCCTCCCCGGCCTGGTCGGCTGACAAACTGCTCAACGCATCCTATGATGTCGGCCGCGAACTGTTCGTGCAGGTCAACAAGGCTTTCATCGCTCAGCATCCGGGCGTCACCGTCGACCAGTCGCATGCCGGCACTTCGGCGCAGGCGCGCGCCATCGCCGAGGGCCTTGGCGCCGATGTCGTTACCTTCAACCAGGTCACCGACATCGACTTCCTGGTCAAGAAGGACCTCGTGTCGGCAGACTGGCAGAAGAACTTTCCCGACAACGCCTCGCCCTTCTATTCGCTGCCGTCCTTCCTGGTACGCGCCGGCAACCCCAAGCATATCAAGGACTGGAACGATCTCGTGCGCGACGACGTGCAGGTGATCTTCCCCAATCCGAAAACCTCCGGCAATGCGCGCTACACCTATCTGGCGGCCACCGCCTACGCCAAGGAGGCCTTCAAGGGCGACGACGCCAAGGTGAAGGAGTTCATCACCAAGCTGTTCAACAACGTGCCGATTTTCGACACCGGCGGCCGCGCCGCGACCACCACCTTCGTGCAGCGCGAGATCGGTGATGTGCTGATCACCTTCGAGTCGGAGACGCGCGGCATTCGCAAGGAGTATGGCGACGGCAAGTTCGAGCAGGTCACGCCTTCGGTCAGCCTGCTGGCCGAATTCCCCGTCGCGATCGTCGACAAGGTTGCCGACGAGCACGGCACGCGCGATCTGGCCAAGACCTATCTCGACTTCCTCTACACGCCGGAGGGCCAGGACATCGCCGCCCGCAACGGCCTCAGAGCCCGCGACGCCGCTGTGGCGGCAAAATACAAGGTCGATTTCCCCGATATCCGGCTGCTGACGGTGGAAGACGTCTTCGGCGGCTGGGACAAAGTACAGAAAGAGCATTTCGCCGCTGGCGGCCTGCTCGACCAGACCTACGGCAGCCGCTGAAGGCCGCGATATCTGCGGAGTAGACGGAAAAGCCGGCGCCCTGCCGGCTTTTTTCGTTTTTGAACGCCGAAAACCTGGTTATCAGCAGAATATCCGCCTTCTCAGTGCAAAACGTTACAAAGAATCAACGCGTTTATGCCTAACGTGCAATTTGGTGGCTGTTTGCGAAACATCATCGCAGGGCGAAGACGTCATTATTTGCACACAAACAGTCGGCAGATGCGAGTGGTTGGGGCTTTTATGGGTTGATCTGGGCATGCTGACAAAAAAAGGCAAATACGGCCTCAAGGCCCTCGTGCATCTGTCTGGCCTGCCGGCCGGCCAATTGGCCTTCGTCAATGACATCGCTGTGGCCAATAATATCCCGAAGAAATTCCTCGATGCCATCCTGGGCGAGTTGCGCAATGCCGGCTTCGTCCAGAGCCGCAAAGGCAAGGAAGGCGGCTACCGCCTTGCCCGGTTGGCCTCCGAAATCAAGATCGGCCATGTCGTGCGCGTGCTTGACGGGCCGCTGGCGCCGATCCCTTGCGCCAGCCGCACGCAGTATCAGCGCTGCGAGGATTGCGACGAGGCGACCTGCCAGGTCCGCCACATGATGCTGGAGGTGCGGCAGGCTATCGCCGAGGTGCTGGACAATCGCAGCCTCGCCGCCATGCGCGATGCGGACAATGACGATTTTCCGGTCGAGCTGACGTCGCAGATCTAAACCACCGACTGCAAGCTGACCGCGCTCAGACAGACATGAGATTCTTCCATTGAAGAGGGAGTTCTCCAAATCCCGGGTTGCGAAGACCTGAAATCACAGGAGAACCCCATACAGTTTGGCCTACCCGTTCAAATTGGACGCAGCCTCGAATACATCGCGTGCGGACGTCGTACCCGCCACGTGCTCCGTACCCGCCACACCGAGGTCCATCCATCCCGCATTCACGGCCTCGTACATTTCTTCGGCAGGTCCGCTGTGGCCCTTCGGGATGCCGAATTGCTCGAGCGCTTCCGCCCACCCCGCACGCGGGATTGCAAAGGCTTTCACGTCGAGATTCAGGACTTCGCCCAATTGCTCGGCGACGTCGTCCGCGCTGACCATCGAACCAAGCTCGACGATGCGCTGCCCTGACCACATTGGCCCGGTCAAAAGCGTTGCGAATTCCGCGCCGATGTCGTTCGTCGCGACCATTGTCGATTTCCGGTTTGTCGGATTGTAGAAAGCCGGCAGCGTTCCGCCCTGCGCGACCTGCAACCCGAAAAGAAAATTCTCGAAGAATCCGCCTGCGCGCACAAAAGCAACTGGCGATGTCAGGTCGCGAAAACCTTGCTCCAGAAGGGACAAGGCCGCGATTACCCCGTGCCCGCTGGTTCTGTTCGCCCCCATAGACGAAAGCGCAACCACTCGCGGCGGCGCTGTCTTGGTGAGCGCCTCGACATAGCTTGCAATCACGCCCTTTGCTTCCTTGTAATCGGGCGAAGGCGCCCAGACAGGGGGCAGCATGACGAACGCGCCTTCGACGCCTTCGAGCGCTCGCTCGATGGCTGCCGAATCGTTCCAATCGCCGTCAACGAGCTCCACGCCCCGGTTCGCCCAGCTCAATGCCTTCTCGCGGTCGCGGACCAGCGCGCGCACCTTCTTGCCTTGCGCTAGCAAATGCCTTGCCGTCGCGCCGCCCACGTTTCCCGTGATTCCCATTACTAAGAACATGTGTTTTCTCCTGATGTTTAGGGACAGAGCTGCCCCTGTTGGTTCAATGGATGAGCGGCAGAATGGCCCGGATACGCGGATCGCGCAGATAGAGGCCGCCCCAGGTCATCGCGCCCAGAAGCAGGGAAATGATTTCCGGCGGCGACCCCAACTCACCGATGCGGAGATGGGCGCAGATGGCACCTCCCAGAAAGCCAGTCACCAGGATCGCGCCGAGGACGGCGGTGACCGGGATGGCATAGAGGATGGCGCAGGCGAGTATGATCGGACCCACGACACGGGTCAGGTCCATCGCGAACCCGGTTTCCTGCAACATGCTCGCGATCCGTGCCGGCGCGAAAAGCTGAACAGTGCCGTCTGCCATCAAAGCGATAACGACAAACGCGCTCATTATCCGGCCGGCCCACAGGGCGCGATGCAAGGTCATAGTTTCAGGTGTCTGATGCAGGTTTACGGTTTCCGACACTTGTCATTCTCCATTGGGAAGATCCCATGTTCCAAGCTTACTGTGCCCCCAAGACGTGATAAACACCGAGGAAATGAACCGACTGTTCTCTTTTCGGGAAACAATACCGGGGCACGAAAATGCAAAATCTCGAACCCATCCTCATTTTCATAACGGTAGCGGAAATGGGGAGCTTCACCCGCGCAGCCGACAGCCTGGGCATCCAAAAGGGGAGAGCCTCAACGGCGGTCCGGAAGCTGGAAGAAGATCTCGGTGTCAGGCTCCTGCACCGGACGACGCGCAGCGTGCGGTTGACGGAAGACGGACGCGCATTTCATGCCCGTGCCCGCGATCTGCTTGCTGAAGTCGATGATCTGCACTCGATGTTCGCCGGCGATCGCGTGGCACTTCGCGGGCGTTTGCGGGTCGACCTTCCAACCGAAGTGGCGCGCACAACGATCGTGCCGGCCTTGCCGGATTTCATGGCGGCGCACCCCGAGTTGGAGCTGGAGGTGTCGAGTACGGATCGGCAAGTCGATCTGGTTCAAGAGGGGTTCGATTGTGTATTGCGGCTTGGACCCATTCGGGACGAGACGCTGATTGCCCGCCCACTGGGCCTGTTGCGCATGGCCAACGCTGCCAGCCCCGCCTATCTGGCGCGCCATGGCGTCCCTCGGTCGCTGGAAGATCTCCAGCGTCAGGAACATAGGACAATTCACTTTTCGACGGTGCTGGGCGCGAGACCCTATGGATGGGAATATCCGGACGGCGACAGCTACGCGACGCTTCAGTTGCCAGGTGGGCTACACGTCAACAGCGCGCAGACCTACGAAGCCGCCGCCCTCGCCGGCCTTGGTGTGATTCAGGCGCCACTCTTGGGCATTGGCCGATACTTGGAGAGTGGAGCGCTTGTCGAGATCATACCCGATTTTCGTCGCCGGGCGCTCGCCGTGTCCCTCGTCGTTGCGCATCGGAGCAATCTGTCGCGCCGAGTCCGCGCATTCATGAAATGGATCGAAGATGTGCTGACGCCATATATGGAATAGCGACACGAATATCTTCGTCCGACCCTCGAAATCAACATTTCTGAAGTTGTGTCTGCCGATCGGCGGTCCGGCGTCGCGGGCGCCGGCTCAAGCACGGACATGAGTACCGGGCCGTGCTCAGCCCCGCGCTGGCGCCGGAGGCGTCTGTCACCCCGGCAACGGACACCGCCAGGGATGGCGCCAAGAACATGGCCGTGCAGGCGCACTACATCCTGCTCAAGCATGACCGCCTGCTGGAGGCGCTGAGGCTCTACCCCGAGCAGATGCTGACGTGATCCCGCCGGCAGCGGCTGACCGAGGCCCAGGACAGCACCGGCATCGGCACTGACGATGAAAGTTCATGACCGGCGTATCAGTCGGACCGCGGCAGCGACGAGCTCACCGACCGGGCGCGTCGCATCGAGCGACAAGGCCCGCTCCTCCACTGCCGGCGGCTCGAGGATGGCGAACTGGCTGTCGACCAGGCTTGCCGGCATGAAATGGCCCTTGCGGTTGCCGACACGCTGCCTGGCCGTGGCAGGGTCGATCTCCAGATAGAGGAAGACGATTTCCGGGCAGAAGCCGCTCAACCGTTCGCGGTAGCTGCGCTTCAGTGCCGAGCAGGCGGCAACCACGCCCTGTCGGCCGCCCACCGACTCCGCGATGCGCTCGCCGATCGCGTTGAGCCAGCCTTCGCGCAGTTGATCGGTAAGGGGTTCGCCGCTTGCCATGCGTGCGACGTTTTCCGGCGGGTGCAGCCTGTCGCCCTCGATAAAGGTAACGCGCAGCGCGGCCGCCAGCGCAATACCGACGGCCGACTTGCCGCAGCCGGCGACGCCCATCACCACGATGGCCGGAGACACCGAGCCGGGAGCGCCCGCTGGCGCCTGTGCTGCCTTTTCATCCACTGTCAGCGGCTTGCCGGCGCGCGGCCGTAGAGCAGCAGCATGGCGACGATGACGACACCATAGATGATCTGCCGCCCCGCCTCCGGCATCTGCATGACCGACAGGATGGACTGCAGCAGCGTGATGAGGATGACACCGGCGACAGTGCCGAGATAAGAGCCGCGTCCGCCCAGGATCGAGGTGCCGCCAAGCACCACCGCGGCGATCGACGGCAGCAGATAAGCGTCGCCCATCGACTGCGCCGCCTTGGAGGCATAGCCCGCCAGAAGCACGCCGCCGAAAGCCGAGAGCCCGCCGGAGACGGCGAAGGCGATCATCACCACGCGCCGCGTATCGATGCCGGAGAGATAGGCCGCGCGCTCGCGGTTGCCGATGCCGTAGACGGTGCGGCCGAAGCTGGTACGGGTCAGCACGAACACCATCGCGGCTCCGATCAGCGCCCAGATGATGACCGCGTTGGGCACGCCCGGAATGGCGAAGCCGGTCGCCAGGTAGCGCATCGCGCCCGTCGCCGAATCCTGCGGCGAGAAGCCGCCGGTGTAGACCACCATCAGCCCTTGCGCGACGGCGTTGGTGGCCAATGTGATGATCATCGAGGGGATGCGCAGATAGGCGACGCCGATGCCGTTGACGACGCCGATCAGCATGCCGCAGAAAATACCGAACGGAATGGCCAGCGCCACGCCGACCGGGCCGTACGCCGCCGCAGCGCAGGCCATCATGGCGCCCGCCGCCACCGCCCACGGCACCGACAGGTCGATCTGACCGAGCAGGATGACCAGCATCATCCCGGTGGCGATGACGCCGAGGAATGAAGCCACCTTGAGCTGCTGCAGAAGATATTCAGGCGACAGGAAGCTTCTGGAATAGAGGCTGCCCAGGAACAGCAAGAGAACGATGCAGGCAAAGGCCGTCAGCACCGCCGGATCGGCACGGCGGATGAATCTGGGCATGCGGCCGGCAATGCCGCCAAGCGTCGTTTCGCTCACAGGAACCACTCCAGCCGGTTGCGGACCCGAAACAGGGCGAAGGCGCCGAGGCTGACGGCGACCAGCAGGATAACGCCCTGGAACAGCGGCTGCCAGAGCGGATCGAAATCGAAGACGAACAACAGGTCGCCGATGGTGCGGAAGGCCAGTGCGCCGAAGATGGCGCCGATCGCGCTGCCCTTGCCGCCGAACAGCGAAACGCCGCCGAGCACCACGGCGGCGATCGAAAACAGCGTGTAGGAGTTGCCGCTGGCATAGGCCGCTTCACCCGTATAGGTGAAGAAGGTCAGGAACAGTCCGCCGATCGCCGCCAGCAGGCCGGCCAGCGTGTAGGCGGCGAACTTGCCGCGCCGGATCGGCACACCCGACATGTAGGCCGCCGTCTCCGATGAGCCTGCCGCGTAGGCGGCGCGGCCGAGCACCGAGCGGCTGAACGGCACCCAGATCACCAGCACGACGGCCAGCAGGACGACCAGGCTCGCCGGCACCACGCCAAACACACGGCCGGTCAGCGCATCGGCCAGATCCTCATTGACCGAGCCGCCCGGGAATGGCCGCAGCAAAAGGCCGATGCCGTAATAGACGGCCCCCGTGGCAATGGTGGCGACGATCGGCTGCAATCGGCCATAGATGACGATGGCGCCGTTGATCGCGCCGCACAGCAGCCCTACCGCCAGCACGGCGATGACACCGAGCGTCGTCTGCATCGGCGTGCCGACCACCAGCCAGGAGGCCAGGCAGTTGGTCAAAAGGAAGATCATGCCGACGGACAGGTCGATGCCGGCGGTGATCACCACCAGCGTCTGCGCCATGGCGACAAAGGCGAGCAGCACACCCTTGTTCGACGCCGTCTGCACGACATTGGCGGTGAAGCCCGCCGGATGGTTCGAGGTGTAGATGACGAACATGACGATGAAGATGCCGAACGCCAGCAGCGTTCCGCGCTGCTCGGCCAGCCAGTAGCGCCAATCTTTCACGCGCTTGCTCCCAGGCCCACTGGGCTCTCCTCGCCATGGATGTTGAGCGCGCTTGATATCAGCGCCCGTTCGGTGATCTCGGCACCGACCAACTCGCGCTTGACCGCCCCGTCATAGAGCACCAGCACGCGGTCGCAGCAGCCGATCAGTTCGTCATAATCGGTCGAGTAGAACAGGATCGCCGCACCCGCGTCGGCCAATTTGCGCATCAGCTGGTACAACTCCTGCTTGGTGCCGACGTCGATGCCACGCGTCGGATCGTTGAGCAGGATGATGCGCGGCTGGCGCATCAGCCATTTGGCGATGACCACTTTCTGCTGGTTGCCGCCCGAAAGCGCGCCGACCGGAATGTCGAGGCCCGCCGTCTTGATCGCCAAGAGGCCGACCATGTCGTCGATCAGCCGCTGCTCGGCGGCGCGATCGATGATGCCGGCTTTCGACAGCCGGTCGAGCGCCGCGAACGACAGGTTCTCGCGCACCGTCATCGGCAGCATCAGCCCTTCGGTCTTGCGGTCCTCGGGAATGAGCGCCATGCCGATGCCGTCGTCGCGCGCAACGGATGGACTGGTGATCGAGACAGACTTGCCGTCGATCAGGATCTGGCCGCTGAGGCCCCGCAGCACGCCGAAGAAGGCGAGCAGCAATTCACGCTGGCCCTGGCCGTCGAGGCCGCCAAGGCCGACCACCTCACCTGCCCTGACGGTCAGCGAGATATCGTGCAGCCGGTCGGCCCATGAGAGCTTGCGGGCCTCGAGCCTGGGGGCCGCGGTGGCAGGCACGGCCGCCGGCTTGGGCGGAAAGATATGGCTGTATTCGCGGCCGATCATCAGTTCGACCACCTCATTGTCGCTCTTCGAGCCGGCTGCATAGCTGGCGACATTGCGGCCGTTGCGGAACACCGTGCACTGATCCGCCAGTTCGGCGATCTCGTTCATGCGGTGCGAGATGTAAAGCAGCGCCAGCCCTTCCGAGCGCAGCCGCTTCAGCACCGCGAAGATATTCGAGACATCCGCGGCGGTCAGCGCGGAGGTCGCTTCGTCGAGGATGAGGATGCGCGGCTTGCGTGCCAAAGCCTTGGCGATCTCGACCATCTGGCGGCGCGACAATGGCAGGTCCTTGACCAGCGCCAGCGGGTGGATGTCGGCTGCGCCGGCGCGAGCAAGTGCTTCTTCGGCGATGCGGCGCTGCGCCTTGCGGTCGATCATGCCGAAGCGTTTGGGCGGATCGGAAATGACGATGTTGTCGGCCACGCTGAGCTCAGGGACCAGCGACAGTTCCTGGAAGATGCAGACGATGCCGGCCTTGTTGGCGGCCCCCGGAGAAGCGAAGGTCGCCTCGCGCCCGTCCAGCGTCATGCGGCCCTCATCGGGCGCCACGACACCTGCCATGACCTTGATCAGCGTCGATTTGCCGGCGCCGTTTTCACCGAGAATGGCGTGGATGCTGCCGGCTTCGACGACAAGCTCGGCCTTCTCCAGCGCACGTACGCCGCCATAGCGCTTGGATATGCCTTCCATACGAAAGAGCGGAGCCGCACCGTCCATCGGCCCTCCCAGGGCGATTGTGGGATTGAGACAAGCGGCCCCGCGGCGCCCCCGGCGGCCCGCGGCCCGCCACGTGCGTTTTATGTTTTTGGGAGGGTTGTGCCACGATTTTGTAGGGGGGGGGATTTGTTGCGGCGCGCGCGCAGCGAATGGGGGG
>NZ_JAMYTM010000042.1:0-49638 GCF_040322475.1 Mesorhizobium sp. M0140
GCCAGCAAAACTACCCGCACACCTCATCCGATTAAGACAACGGCTGGGAGACCTCATCCTCCCAAAAACACGGGGGCGATCATGCTCCCGTGTCGTCAAAAAGCTACCAGCCAAATATCCTGTCAGAACACTGAAGGTGCCTAAGTGAACTGCATTAGGGATGAACCCGGCCTTTTTCATTTGTTTGGTTGCTTATTCCGCCGGTGCCTCGGCAACCTCGCGCGAGCGGCCGAGCGTGATCTTGGCCAGCGTGAAGGAAATCACCGCACACAGCGTGATGCCGGCCACCATCGGCAGCGGCGTACCGTCGAAGAACACGCCGGCGACACCCATGGCGAGCGCGCCGATGGCGAAATGCAGCGTGCCCATTAGAGCAGACGCCGTACCGGCGATCTCGCCATGCTCTTCCATGGCCAGCACCGAGGTGGTCGGAATGACCAGGCCAAGGAAGCCGTAGCCGACGAACAGCAGTGCCGCCATCACGTCGAGCCGGTCGATGCCTGTCGCCATTACCGCGAACAGCACCACCATCGTCGTCGCATAGCCGGTCACCGCGATGCGCACCACGCGCCTCAGGCCGAAGCGCTCGGCCAGCAGCCCCGTCATCTGCGACATGCCGATGAAGGCCACCGCGTTGATCGAGAAGAACACGCTGTAGACCGAAGGCGACAGCCCGTAATGGTCGATCAGGATGAACGACGAACTCGACAGATAGACGAAGAAGCTGGCAATGCCGAAGCCGGCGATCGCCGTCAGACCGAGGAAGTTGCGATCACCCATCAGGAAGCGGTAGGCCGACAGCGCGGTGCCGAACGAGGACCCGGCGCGATCTTCCACCGGTCGCGTCTCCTTGAGCGAAGTCGCCAGAAGGATGGTGGCCAGCAGAGCCGCGCCCGTCACCGTCCAGAACACGGCGCGCCAGCCGAAATTCTCGATGATCACGCTGCCGGTCAGCGGCGCCAGGATCGGCGACACCGAAAACACCAGCATCAGCAAGGACATCAGCTTGGCGGCCTCATTACCGGTGTGCAGGTCGCGCACGATGGCGCGCGGAACGGCCATGCCGGCGCTGGCGCCAAGCCCTTGCAGGAAACGGAAAGCGATCAGCCATTCGATGGTCGGCGCCATTGCCGAACCGATGCCGCCAACCATGAACAGCGCAAGACCGCCATAAAGCGGCAGCTTGCGGCCGACCATGTCGGAAATCGGCCCGACGGCGATCTGGCCAAACCCCATCGACAGGAAGAAGATCAACAGGCTCATTTGCACGGCAGCGGTGCTGGCATGCAGATCCGCGCCGATCGACGGCAGCGCGGGCAGATACATGTCGATGGCGAACGGGCCGATGGCGGACAACAAGCCGAGCACGACCGCGATGCGGAGGAATTTGGGACTCATGATAAAGGCTTCTTTCAAATCTGGTTGCCGCCGCCAGGCGACGTCTAACCTAGGACGTTCCCTCCCGTGAGATTCCGACACCTCAAGAGCGAATTCTATTCGTCTCTCTCACGCGAAATCTCTTTATCTTGTGTCCACAAATTTAGACACTCTTGTCTAAATCGTCAATCACCTCTATATAGTTTTTTATGAAGCTGCACGTTTCTCCTGACATTTTCCCGCCACGCGGCCATGAGGCCAAGCGCCTCTCGATCGTCGATTCCGCGGCTGCCGTGTTTTGCCGCGAAGGTTTCGCCGGCGCCAACATCGATCTGATCGCGGCCGAAGCCGGCGTTTCGCGCCAGACGATCTACAACCATCATGGCGACAAGCAGAAACTGTTCGTCGCCGTGGTCCGCGACCTCACCGAACGCTGCAATGCCGGCATCTTCGCCACCATTGCCACCTTCCCCGACCAGCCCAAGGATCTCGAAGCCGATCTGATCGGCTTTGCCGTGCGCTTGAACCAGAATTGCATCTGCAACCGCGACGGAAAATTCCTGCGCAAGCTGATCCAGACCGAAGGCGAGCGCTATCCCGAACTGTTTGCCGAATGGCGCGAACAGGGACCGGGCAGAACATGGCCGGCAATCGCCGCCCGCTTGGCCCGCCTCGCCTATGGCGGCTATCTCACGATCGAGGACCCGGATGTGGCGGCACGCCAGTTCCTTGGCCTCGTCAATGCCGAACTGCAGACCACCTTCATGCTTGGCGGCTCGCCGCGCGAGGACGAGGTGCTGCAATCCGCGACCAATGGCGTGCGCACATTCCTGCGCGCCTTCGGCAAGCGCCGGTCCGCGGCATCGTCCGAAAAGCAAAGCGCGCTCGCCAGCGCCTGAGCGATCAAATCGCTGGCAATAGTCTTCGCTTCCGCGCGAGGGTGATCTATATGCGGTTTACGCCGCCCTCAAGCTTGATTACAGCTATGCGGACGATTCAACGGAACCCGACCGCCACATGGCCGACGACCACATCCGCTACGACATTCTGGCCCAGGAGGCGTTGCGCGGCGTCATGCGCAAGGTCCTGGCCGAGGTCGCGCGCACCGGCCTCCCCGGCAACCACCACTTCTTCATCACCTTCCTGACCGGCGCGCCGGGCGTACGCGTGTCTTCGCGGCTGCGCGAGCGCTATCCCGAGCAGATGACCATCGTCATTCAGTTCCAGTATTGGGACCTGAAGGTGACCGATACCGGCTTCGAGGTTGGCCTGTCCTTCTCCGATGTGCCGGAAAAGCTCGAAATCCCGTTTTCGGCCGTACGCGGCTTCTATGATCCGTCGGTCAATTTCGAACTCGAATTCGACGTCAAGACGGATGGCGCGGCAGCCGAGGAACCAGCCGCTCCAGCCTCGCCTGAGCCGTTGACCATCGTCTCCGAGAAAAAGCCGAAGGCGGAGAAGAAGGCAGCTGCCGCCGAGGCGGAGAAGAAGCCCGCAGCGGCGGACGCCAGCACCAAGGGCGCCGAAGTGGTCTCGCTCGACGCCTTCCGCAAGAAATAGGCCTGCGGTTCACGCCATGGCTGACATCGTCAATCTCCGCCAGGCTCGCAAGCAGAAGGCGCGGGACGAGAAAGTGCGCGTCGCCGAACAGAACCGGGCACTGTACGGTCGCTCCAAGGCAGAGAAGCAACGCGACCGCATAGTCGCCGACAAGGCCGAAAATTTCGTCGCTGGGCACCGCCGCGAGCCATCCGGCGCCGAAGACGACCAGTGAGCTGTCACCAGTGAGCGCGGTCGAAAAGCGCTCGGTGACCATTCGTGGTCACCGCACCAGCTACTCGCTTGAAAAGCCCTTCTATGAGGACCTCGTCGCGATCGCGGCGACCAGGGAGCTGACGCTCGCTGCGCTTGTCGCCGAAGTCGACGAGACGCGGCCCCGCGACACCAACCTGTCCTCGGCGCTGAGGCTCTATGTGCTGGAGTGGGCGAAGCACGCAGAGAGAATCTAAAGGCTTTCGACGGCGTCGTTCTTTTTCGTGTGTCTGGTGCCGAAGCCAAGCAAGGTCGAACGCTCGCGCTCCTCGGCTTGTTTCCTGGACCGCACGCGCATCAAATCCTTCCAGCCGACATAGCCGACCAGCAACGAGCCTTCGCGAGTGACGACGGGCAGATGAGAGACGTTGGCCAGCAGCAGTTTGTCGGAGAGGCCTTCGAGATATTCGTCCGGATAGGCCAGCGTCACCTTGCTGCCGGCCAGCAGTTCGCCAAGCGTGGTGGTGCGGTGCGTGCCGGCGCGTCTCCAGCGCAATATCGCCGGCGGATCGATGAGGCCCAGCACATGGCCGCGCTCATCGACCACCGGGAAACTCGGATGCCGTGTTTCCGGCGCTGTCAGGAACGCTGCCGCGCCATGCAGCGTCATCGTCGCCGGCACGCTTTCGACTTGTGACGTCATCACCTCGCGCACCCTGGTCAGGGCGAAAGGGTCGACGCGGTATTCGCGAACCAGATGATGTCCCCTTCTGGCGATCTTTTCGGTCAGGATCGATCGCTTCATCAGAAGCACGGTGACGGCGTGCGCCGCAGCGCAGGCAGCAATCAGCGGCACCAGCATATGCGTGTTGCCGGTCAGTTCGACGGCGAAGAACGTGGCGGTCAGCGGCGCACGCATCGTGCCGCCCATGGTGGCGGCCATCGCCAGCAGCGCCCAGAAACCCGGATCCGCGGCAGGCAGAACGCCGGCGAGCACAGCGCCCATGGCCCCGCCCATGATCAACAGCGGCGCCAGCACACCTCCCGACGTTCCCGAGCCGAGCGCTACCGACCAGATGATCGCCTTCACCACCAGCAGGAGGAGTGCTGCCGTCGCGACGGTGCGGCCGTCCAGCATGTCAGTGATGTTGTCATAGCCGACGCCGAGCGCGTGCGGCTCGATCAGCCCGCCGATGCCGACCACCAGTCCGCCAAGCATCGGCCACCACATCCAGTGGATCGGCAGCTTCTGAAAACCGTCCTCGCAGGCATAGACCATCTGCGTCAGCAGCCCCGACAAAAGTCCTGCACAAACGCCGATCGCCACCCAGCCGGCAAGGCCGACAAAGGACACCTCCATGCCGCCCTGAAACGGAAAGATCGGTCCGGGCAGATGCAGCATGGTGCGCTCCACCTCGGCGATAACAGCCGCGACCGCCACCGGGATGAAGCTGCGCGGAGTCCATTCGAAAAGCAGCAGTTCGACCGCAAGCATGATGGCGGCGATCGGGGTTCCGAACACCGTGGTCATGCCCGCCGCAGCACCGGCCACCAGCAGCGTCTTGCGTTCGTTGTCGCTGACCGGCAGCATCTGCGCGATCAGCGAACCGATCGCGCCGCCGGTCATGATGATCGGGCCCTCGGCGCCGAACGGTCCGCCGGAGCCGATCGAGATCGCCGACGACAGCGGCTTCAGGATCGCCACCTTGGCGTCGAGTCTGGAACGCCCGAGCAGGATGGCCTCTATGGCTTCGGGAATGCCGTGACCGCGGATCTTCTCGCTGCCGAAGCGCGCCATCAGGCCGATGATCAGCGCACCGATCACAGGGACGATGACGGAGGCATAGCCCAGCGGCGTGTCCTCGAGCTTCAGATCGGCGAGCGTGAACTGGCCAAAATAGGCGATGTTGGTGGCCAGCCGGATCAGCTTCAAAAGCGCGATGCCGGCAACCAGTCCAGCTGTCGCCACCACCACGGCAATGGCGGCGACGAACAGCACCCTGGCATCCGTGGTGAAATCGCGCAGATGCTCCGGGTTCGAGTGAGGGGTCTTCATGGCAGTTTGCTTCCTGGCGGCGCGCCGTATGTCTGAGATGCGGCACGGTCGAAGCGGCCAGCCGGGCTTGTTGGTGGATATGTATCGTAACACGATATAAATATTCAAGCCGGTTTCGCCCGAAATCCGTTTGAGCTTTCGCCGGAAAACGAACACATGTCTGATATGTCGCAGCCACAAAAATCACGCCCCGCCATCAGCCAAGCCGATTACCAGCGGCTATCGGAGTTTCGCTACCTGATCCGCCGCTTCCTCGAATTCAGCCAGGTCCAGGCGGAAGACGCCGGCCTGACCCCGCGCCAGCATCAGGCGCTGCTGGCGATCAAGGGATTCCCCGGCGGCGGCCCGGTGACGGTTGGCGATCTCGCGGAACGCCTGCGCATCCGCCACCACAGCGCCGTCGAACTGGTCAACCGCCTTTGCGAAGCAGGGCTGGTCGCCAGAAATCAGGACAAGGACGACCACCGCCGCGTGCTGCTGCAACTGACCGAGCGCGCCGACGATTGCCTGGCCGAGCTGTCGGCGGCACATCTCGACGAGCTTTCACGCATCGAACCGATGCTGCGCCGGCTGCTCGATCGGGACCATGCGTAAGGCTCCAGACCTTGCACGAAAACGGCACCGAACTATTTTCCCGGCCTCCCGAATCCTTTGGCTTCGCCACAACGTCTCGGACGTAAGCGGCCCGCAAAGCGCAGGGCACGAAGAGGAAAAAACGCGATGAAACGCCACCTGATACGCTACAAGACGAAACCGGAACGGACCGATGAGAATGAACGGCTGGTCAAGGCCGTGTTCCAGGAGCTGCGGGAAAAGTCGCCGGAAGGTGTTCGCTACATGACATGGCGGTCCGACGACGGGACCTTTGTCCATCTGGTCGAGACGGAAACCGAGGCCCATGCCGACATCATCACCGGGCTGGCGGCATTCGAGGCCTTCCAGAGCGGCATCAGGGATCGCTTGATCGAGCGTCCGCAGCGCGAGGAAATGACCGTGGTGGGCCACTACCGGATGCTGGACCAGTAACGGCAAACAGAGGTGCATGAACATTCCTGGCGAGATCCGCGAGCCTTTTGACCGCCTGTTCGGCGAAATGCGTCCCAAACTGCACCGCTACTGCGCCCGCATGGCCGGCTCGGTCATCGACGGCGAGGACGTGCTGCAGGAAGCCCTGGCCAAGGCGTTCGAGGCGCTGCCGGATGCCGGCCCGATCGCCAACCCGGAGGGCTGGCTGTTTCGCATTGCCCACAATGCTGCGCTCGACTTTCTGCGCCGGCGAGCCCGCGAAAAGGCCTTTTCCGATGAGGACCCGGATATGATCGTCGACCCGGCCAATCCCACCGCCGATCGTCAGGCCGCCGCGGCCAGCCTGCACACTTTCATGCGCCTTCCCGTCACGCAGCGAAGCAGCGTCATCATGATGGACGTTCTGGGCTATTCGCTGCAGGAAATCAGCGCCACGCTCGATACCAGCATCCCCGCCATCAAGGCGGCGCTGCATCGTGGCCGCCACCGACTGCGCAATCTTGCGGACGAACCGGACGACCGTCCTGTTCCGAGACTGAGCGCCGCGCAACGTCTGCTGCTCGACGCTTACATCGACCGCTTCAACGCCCGCGACTTCGATGCGGTGCGCGACATGCTGGCCGATGAGGTGCGGCTGGAACTGGTGGCCAGGGCGCGGCTGAATGGCCGCAAGGAGGTCGCCACCTACTTCAGCAACTATTCCCGCGTGCAGGATTGGCATCTTATGCTCGGCTTCGTCGAAGACAGGCCAGCAGTCCTCGTCCGCGATCCCAATGACCCAACAGGGCGCCCCACCTATTTCATCCTGCTGGCCTGGCAGGACGGCAGGCTTGCCGCCATCCGCGATTTTCGCCACGCCCGCTACACCACCGACGGTGCCGAACTGTTCGTTCTTTGAAACGGTCTCGGGGCGGAAAGGCCTCCCCTACTGCCTACCGCAGCGACTTCAGCAGATTGTCGATCGTGAACGGATTGGACTTCGGCTTGGCCGGCGGCGGATTGTCATTGGCTTCCGGTGGCGGCGCACGCTCCACCTTCGGAGCCTGCTGCGCGGCCTTGCGTTCAGCCTCGAGCCTTGCCTTTTCCTGCGAAGCGATACGCATCGCCTCTTCCGCCTTCTGCCGCGCCTGCTCGGCTTGTGCCTTGGCCGCCTCGTCGGCGGCCTGCTGTTCGGCAGCGGCTTTGGCGTCCGCATCCGCCTTGGCTTTGGCATCGGCGTCGGCCTTGGCTTTCGCCTCCGCGTCGGCCTGAGCTTTGGCGTCGGCTTCGGCTTTCGCCTGCGCGTCCGCTTCGGCCTTTGCCTTGGCGTCGGCCTCGGCTTTCAGCCGTGCTGCTTCCTCCTGCTTGCGCAATTCCTCGGCGGCGTTCTCACGTTCGATCTGCAGCGCCGCGTAGTAGCGGACCTCGCGCCGAAGCCGCTGCTTTTCGAGCAGCGCGGCCTGCATCGCCTCGACGCGCTGCTGTTCCTTTTCCAGCGCGCGTTGGGTCAGGAACTGCGCCAGCGGCTCACTGTCGAACTCTCGTTTCACCGCGCCGAACGGCCCCTCGGCGGTGAAATTCACGACCGGCTCGGAGCCGACCAGCGCCTCGTCGCCAGGCCGATAGGTGATCGCACCCTTGGCCGACACCGTGGCCGCGTTGAGATCCGCCGTGACGTCGGCGGACAAGGTCGCCGCCGGATTTTCCAGGCTGACCGGCGGCGCCCGCAGCGTGCCGCCGGCAACCGTGAAGGCTATGTCGGTGTCTTTGGCGGCTAGACTGCCATCAGCGGCGATGTCAGGCGCGAAGCCGGCAGTCTTGGCCGCATCGATGTCACGCCCGATCGCATCCGCCTTGACGAGGAACGCACTGAACGCATCTGGATTGACGCCAGCAACTTTCACGCCCTTCAACGCCGCAGTGCCGGAGCCTGATAAGGCGGCCACCATCCCTTCGACCGATTTGCCGCTGCTTGACAGCGCTGTCGAGAAGTCGCCGATGCCGCTGATGCCGGCATCCGGCAGCACGGTCGCCAGATCGGCGCCCGCCAGTTTCATCTGGCCAGTGAACAGCCCGGTGCCGTCATTGTTCTTCAGCTCGAACAGGCCGCTGAGCGCCCCGCCAAGCAATTTCGCCTTGAGATCCGAAACGCGGATGCCTTCCTGGTCGAGCTTGAGCGAAAAAGCGGCGTCATAGGCCGTGGCGAACCGCCCGGCGGCAAGTGCTGCCGTGGTCAGGTCGAGGTCGGCGGTGAAAGGCAGGCTGGATTTCTGGCTGAACGGTGTCGCCGGCCACACGCCACCCTTGCCTGCCCCATCCTTGTCGGTCCCGTCTTTGTCGGCAAGAAAGGCGGAATCGCCGAACAGCGCCACCGCCATGGGATCGAGGTCGAGTTCGTCGAGCGCCAGCGCCCCAGCCAGATGCGGCACGCCGTTCTTTACATCGATATTGACGTCGCCGGACACCGCCGCTTCGTTGATGGCGCCGCTGAGTTCGTCCAGCACCAGCAGACCGTTGCCATAGTCGCCCTGCGCGGCGAGCGACGTCGACATGCCCGCCCCCATGCCGGGCAGACCGATGCCTGACGTCATCAGCCATGGCTCGATGTCGGCGGCATCGAGGCTGAGCTTGCCCTTGGCGGCGAAGCCCTGCGGCGTATCGGCGATCGTGCCTTCGAAACCAGCCTTGAAGTCGTTGCCGGCAAGGCTGAAATTCGTCGCCAGGCCGCCACCCAGCGTTCCCTTGGCCTGAATGTCGGTGCTTGCCTCGCCCAGCATGCCGAGCGGCAGCGCCGGCAGGCCGTAAAGGGCCAGCAGCGCGGTGGCGTCAGGGTTCTTGGCGTTGAAGGTAAGCGCCACCGGCGCTTCGAGAAGCTTGTCCACCACCCCCTTCCCCGACAGCGATGCGGAAAAGGCCGAGCCGCCGGCCTTGCCTTGTCCGCTCACCGCCAGGCCGGTGGTGCCGTCGCCATTGTCGGCCGCACTCGCCACCAGGTCGACACGCGCATCCTGGAACAGCTCGGGATAGGCAGCGGCGCGGCTCGCCAGCCCTTTCAGCACGGCACTGTCGGGATAGTGCTGGGCGGCGACGTCGACCAGCGGCTTCAGGTCGACGGCAACCACCGACGCATCGAGCTTGCCGGTCGGGCTCGCCGGGAAATCCTTGATCCTGCCGGTGGCGCTGATCGAGGCGCCGGCCAGCCCGCCCACCGACAGCCGGTCGATTTCGAGCAGCCCGTCGCGCAGCCTGAGCGCCGTGTCGACGGTATCCGCGGTCAACCCGCCAGCGTTGACCGGCCCTGCCTTGATCTGGAAATCGAGGTCGCGGTCGGCAAAGCGATTGGCGCCCTTGTCGCTGACGAAGATCGAGGCGAAGGCCGCCAGCCCGTCGACATCGAGGTCGCCCCCTTCGAGACGCATCAGCACTGAGGGCTTGGCATCGTCGGGCTGGCTGGAATCGATGCGGCCGGAAAACCTCGCCTTACCCAGGATCAATTCGAGATCGCTGAAGGCCTGGCGCTTCTGCGAGAGGTCGACCTTGGCCTTGAAGCCGGCGGCAGGCAGACGGCGGATCGCCTCGTCGACATCCTTCGACAGCCAGGCGGCAAAGCCGGAGGGTTGCGCCACGGCCAGCAGCAGCGAGCCGTTGAAGCCGAAATGACCCTCCAAATTGAGCACGAGCATGCCATCGGCTTCCAGCGTGGTGCGGCCGGGCAAGGTCGCGGCAAGCGATTTCACCGACCAGCCGCCATCGACCGGCTCGGCGGAAAGATGCACGTCGCGCACCGTGGTGTCGCCGGCCACCACCGCCGGCAGCTTGACCTCGACGGTGCCGGGGATAGTCGGCTTCGGCATGTCGAGCAGCGCCTGCTCAAACGCCGCGATGCGCTGGTCCAGCGTCAGGCCGGCGCCGGCCTCGGCGCCCACCGCCTCGTCGAACTGCACCTGCGCGCCATTGGCCTCGATGGCGAAACTCGGTTTCAGCCCGAGATCGACAGAAGCCTTGCCATCGGCGGTGTAGGGGTTGTCGAGCGGCCCGGTCTCGAAGCGGAATTCGTCGACGCCCAACTTCTGGTGGTCGAGCGAAAACTTGCCGTTCAGCCGAAAGCCCGGATCGGGCTTGCCGGCGGAAACCTTCACCGTCTCACCGTCGGTGCTGCGCAGCTCGGCGCTGTTCTTGTCCGCACCGGAGATTTTGAATTGGCCGGAATAGACGGCAGCGCCATTGACAATGCCAGCATTGCCGTCGGCTTCGATGACCAGCGGATAGGCGTCCGGATCGGCCTTCAGCCGCAGCCGCATCTGCCCGTTGCCTTCAGCCTTGCCGGTGGACGCGGTGACCGCGGTGCGCAACCCGTCCAGCCGCAGCGTGCCGTCCATGCGCCATGGCCCGGCCAGCGATTTGGCCGAGATAGTTGAATTGATCTCGGAAAACAGATGGCTGCGCCCGCCGGCGGCATGGCGCAGTTCGATCTGCCCTTCCGTCACCGTCAGCTTCTCGATCGAGATCTGGTTGAGGTCGAAGGGCGAGGACGGCCGCATCGCCCAGTCGACCGTGCCATTGTTGGCGATGTCGATGGTCGCTTTCGGCCGCACCAGCCGCATGTCGAAGATCAGCACTTCGCCACGCAGGAAGGGCGCCAGTTCCGCATCCATCGAAAACGTCTCGACGGTCATGGCCGGCTGGCCATTGGGGCCGCCGGCGACAGCGACATTCGAGAAGGTCACCGAGGGGAACGGCAACAACCTTGCCGTGGCGTCGCCCTGCACAGTCACCTTGCGGCCGAGAATGGCGCTCGCCTCGCGCTCGAATTGGGCGCGGTAGCCTGTCCAGTCGACAAAATACGGCACCACCAGCGCCGCACATAGCACCAGCACGAACAGGCCACCAAAGATCACGAACAGGCGTGCGAGCATCAGCTCCGAATGGGTTGATTGAAATTCTGCCGCACTCTACCCGCATCCGCGTGTCGATAAAGAGGCAATTCATCCAGTGTTGCGCGATCCCGGATGATCTGAAACAAATCCTCGCAAAGCGGAGAATTCGGATGTCTGGGAAGAACTGGGATCGCGTGCCGATCGACGCGCAAAGCGTCGACGCTCCGCTGTCGCTTTCGGCGGTCTTTCTTGTCGTCACCGTCGCCGGCGAGCAGACCGCGCTCGCCAAGGTGGCCTCCGTGCTTGGTGGGCTCGACGATCTCGTCAAAACCGTCGGGTTCCGCGATCTTTCCGGGCGGCTTTCGTGCATTGCCGGCATCGGCCGCGATCTCTGGGATCGTCTTTCTCCAGATCGGCGGCCGCTGGAACTGAAACCGTTTGCGCCGATCAAGGGATCCGTTCATTCGGCGCCCTCGACCGCTGGCGATCTTCTCTTCCACATCCGCTCCGAACGCCCCGACATGTGCTTCGAGTTCGAGCGCATTCTGCTCGACAATCTCGGCGACGGCGTGAGCGTCGTCGACGAGGTTTCCGGCTTTCGCTATTTCGATGCGCGCGACCTGCTCGGCTTCATCGACGGCACCGCCAACCCGACCGGCCTCGATTTGCCCGCCTCTGCGCTCGTCGGCGATGAAGACGCCGACTTCGCTGGCGGCAGCTATGTCGTCGTCCAGAAATATCTGCACGACATGCAGGCCTGGGCGCGCATTCCGACGCCCGAGCAGGAAGCGATCATCGGCCGCACCAAGATCGACAACATCGAAATCGACGATGACGACGCGCCGCGCAAATCACACAAGTCGCTGGCCACCATCGAGGATGCCGATGGCAACGAGTACGACATATTGCGCGACAACATGCCGTTCGGCAGGCCCGGACAAAACGAGTTCGGGACCTACTTCATCGGCTATTCCAGATATCTTTGGGTCATCGAAAAAATGCTGCAGCGCATGTATATCGGCGACCCGCCGGGCGCCTACGACCGCCTGCTCGATTTCTCGACGCCGCAGACCGGCACACCGTTCTTCGCGCCAACCCGCCCCATGCTGCAGGCGCTTGTCGAGGGCGCGCAGGAGAAGCTTCCCGCCGCCCGGTAAAGAACGGCTGACGGCCTCTATCGGCGAAGATCAGCGTGCGTCGCGCTTCGCTTGTGCCACCTTGCCCGCCTTGCGCTGCCGGCCGAGTTCCGCCGGCCGGACCAGCTTCGGCGCCCGCTTGCTAGCCACGGCGCGCATGCCCTTGTGAGCCGTCCGCGAATTGAGCGCGGGACCGTCCGCCGGCGCATTTTGCTTCATGGCCAGCACCTTGCGCGCATTCCCAACCAGCGAAACGCTGGCCGCCAGTTGCCGGCGCCGCTCGGCCTCGCCATTCAGCCGCCGCATCGCCATGGCCAGCACCGCCAGCTTTACCTGCGAACCGCCATCGGATTTTGAGGGCGCAGCACCTTTCGGCGCTCCCTTGCCCCGCATTTCGCGGCGGCGCCGATGCGCCTCGGTCTGCGCCTTGTCGCGCCGGTCCCGCAACAGCTTGACCAGACCGGCAAGATCGGCGTCGGAAAGCTCCTGCACCGAAGGATGGTGCGATTTCTCCACCAATTCCTGTTCGTCGGCGCTCAGCGCCCGCGCCTCTTCCTTGCGTGAAATCGCCATGACGCTTCTCCTCCGCTGGCACGCCTGTCTGTTTCAGGCCTCGCTGCTCGGCGAAGTCTCGGCCCGAATGGTCGCATGGTCAAGAGGAGCCGCCTGCGGCCTTGCGCTGGAGGACTCGCCTAGTCCCCCGGCAATATCTTGCCCGGGTTCATGATATCGAGCGGATCCAGCGCCTGCTTGATCGTGCGCATGATGTCGACGCCGTGGCCGAGCTCGTGGCGCAGGAAGCCGATCTTGCCCTGGCCGATGCCGTGCTCGCCGGTGCAGGTGCCGTCCATGGCGATCGCCCGCATGTTGAGCCGCGCGACGAACTTTTCCGACAGTGCGATCTCCTTCGGATCATTCACATCCATCAGCACCAGAACGTGAAAATTGCCGTCGCCCGCATGACCGACGATCGGCGCGATCAGGCCCATCTCGACAATGTCGGCTTCGGTCTCCATGACGCATTCGGCAAAGCGCGAGATCGGCACGCAGACATCGGTCGACAGCCCCTTGGCGCCTGGCCGTAGCGTCAGCGACGACCAGTAGGCGTCATGCCTAGCCTTCCACAGTTTGGTGCGCTCCTCGGCGACGCTGGTCCACAGGAACGGCCCGCCGCCATTCTCTTCCGCGATCATGCCAAAGGTCTCGGCCTGTTCGGCAACGCCGGCATCGCTGCCGTGAAACTCGACGAACAGGCACGGGCTTTCGGGATAGTCGAGCTTCGAATAGTTCTTCATCGCCCGCATCTGCAGCGCGTTGACCAGTTCGATGCGCGCCACCGGGATGCCCATCTGGATCGTCGCGATGACCGCGTTGCAGGCCGCCTCGACGCTCGGAAACGGGCAGACGCCGCCAGAGATCGCCTGCGGGATGCCTTGCAGCTTCAAGGTCAGCGAGGTGATGATGCCGAGCGTGCCTTCCGAGCCGACCAGCAGCCGCGTCAGATCATAGCCGGCCGAGCTCTTTTTCGCGCGCTTGCCGGTCGTCACCGTCTCGCCGTCGGCCATCACGGCGGTCAGCGACAGCACGTTCTCGCGCATCGTGCCGTAGCGCACGGCATTGGTGCCGGACGCCCGCGTCGCCGCCATGCCGCCGAGCGAGGCATTGGCGCCCGGATCGATCGGAAAGAACAGGCCGGTGTCGCGCAGATGCCGATTAAGGTCCTCGCGGGTGACGCCGGGTTCGACCGTACAGTCGAGGTCCTGCGGATTGACCGCCAGGATGCGGTTCATGCGCGACGTGTCGACCGATATGCCGCCGCCCGGTGCGTTGGTGTGACCCTCCAGCGAGGAGCCGACGCCGAAGGCGATCACCGGCACGCGGTGCGCGGCACAGGCCCGCACGATCTCCTGCACCTCGGCGGCCGTCTCGGGAAACGCGACGCCGTCCGGCGCCTGCGTCGGAATATAGGTGGTGGTGTGCGCGTGCTGCGAGCGGATGGCTTGGCCGGTCTGGAATCGCTCGCCAAGCTGCTGCTTGAGGATGCCGAGCACAGCGGCGATGCCCTCCTCGTTGCGTTCGACCGGGTTGAGGTCGCTCAGAGCCATGAATTCCTCCGCGAATGGACCAGCGTCCACGCTTGTTATGCGTCTATGGATGCGTAGTCTCCGGAGCCACGCTCTGTCCAGCACCAGAACAAGGAAGTTTCGATGCCCATCCCCACTCCCTTCGTCTCAAAACCCATGGACATCGAGAAGGACTGGATCGACTACAACGGCCATCTCAACATGGCCTATTACAACGTGCTGTTCGACCGCTGCTCGGACGATGCCTTCGAGGCAATGGGCATGGGACCGAACTATGCCAGGGATCGTCGCCTCACCATCTACACGGCCGAAGTCCATGTCTGCTACGTGCAGGAGCTGCACCTCGAGCATAAGGTCACGGTCTCATTCCAGCTCATCGACCACGACGACAAGCGGCTGCGGGCCTATCAGGAAATCCGCCATGTCGACGGCTGGCTGGCCGCGACGTCCGAATCGCTGTCGCTGCATGTCGACATGTCCGGGCCGAAGGTGGCGCCCTTCCCCGCCGATGTGCTGGCCAGGGTCGAAGCCATGCGCGCCGCCCATTCGGCACTGCCGATGCCGGAACGGGCCGGCCGCTCGATCGGCATCAAACGCAAATAGGGGGAAGCCGACACGTCTCGTTTCCTGCTTCAAAGCCACACCGGCAATCTAAAATCGCAGAACCCTCCCATCGGCCGGCAGCAGTGCTTGAAGCAGCGCGGCGCCCACGTTAACCTTACCAAGGTTTTAACGGGAACAAGCCATTTGAGCCGTTGCGCGACTCAGCGGGTCGGTCGAAAACGATCCGCATCGAGGTAGCGACACGGGCGGCGCGGCGCCGGTTCGAGGAAAGTGCATGAAAACCGACATCAAGGTCGAGGTGGACAGGCTGGCTGCCGATCCGCGCATCACCGACTATGATTTCTGGCGCTCGCTCAAGAACGTCAACAACGAGATCTTCCACATCGCCAACAACAACGAGCCGATCCCGTTCGACATGATCCGCTGGCGCGCCATCCTGAAGCAGGCGCGCATGAAGCGCGGCCACGCATAGGTCCTCTCCCTGTACGTCAAGCCTGGCGCCTCAACGCCGCCAGGGCCGAGCGCGCCACCACCGGCGACGACTGGATGATCGCCGTATTGGTCATCGCATAAGGAATGATGCGGTCGATCACCCGCTCGAGGTCGGCCACCGAGCCGACATGCGCCAGCGCGACGAAACAATCCTCTCCGGTCACGCGATCGCATTGCACGATCTCCGGCAGTTCGCGGATGATCTCGGCCACGACGGCCAGTTGCCCCGGCACCGGCCGGATGCGCAGCCATGCCGACAGCGGCAGGCCGAGTGCCGCCGGGTTGATCCTGACCGAATAGGCCTCGATGACGCCACTTTCCTGCAGCCGCTTGATGCGCTCTGCCACGCTCGGCGCCGACAGGCCGACCGAGCGTGCCAGCTCCGCCGTGCTGGTGCGCGCGTCCTTTTCCAGCAGACGCAGGATCTTCATGTCGGCGGCATCGAGATCGGCACTTTCAGTTCGAAGGCGTTTCATAGGAAATTCCTTGCTTCCGAGAGAACTCTCCCCAGACGAGCCCATCATCACTCATATAAACCGGCAAATATGCCTGCGATACTGATCCGATGGATGATCAAACGCAAGCTCTTACAGCAGACCCTGCCCCCGGCAATCCCACCCTCGGCAGGCTGACGGAAAAATTGCCGCCGCATGTCTGGTTCGGCGTCAGCGCCGTCTTCCACTATCTCGGGCCGGCTTTCGCCGTGCTGCTTTTCCCGCATGTCGGCGTGCTCGGCATGGCGTGGCTGCGCATCGCCACGGCAGCACTCATCTTCGCACCACTGACCCGCCCATGGCGAAGCCTCGCCCGCGCCGATCTCTCGACAAGGCTGCTGTTGCTGGCCTTCGGCGCCTGTCTGGCGGTGATGAACTGTTCGTTCTACCTGGCGCTCGACCGCCTACCGATCTCGCTGGTGGCGGCGATCGAATTCGTCGGCACCATCGGCGTCGCGGTGGTCGGCCTCAGGAGCCCGCGCAATCTTGCCGCCCTTGCCGTCGCGGTGACCGGCACCTTGCTGCTCATCGACGTCAAATGGTCCGATGATCCCATCGGGCTGTTCTGGGCCTTCCTCAACGGCGCGCTGTTTGTCGGCTACATCGTGCTCGGCCACCGCGTCGCCGCGTCAGGCGCAGGCAGCGGCATTGCCGGCCTGGGTGCCGCCATGGCGATCGCTTTCGTGGTCGTGCTGCCGATTGGCTTCACCGATGCGCTGCCCGCCTTTTTCTCACCATTGCTGCTGCTCGCCGCCATCGGCGTCGGCATCTGCTCGTCGGTTATCCCCTACATCTGCGACCAGCTCGCCATGTCGCGGCTGCCACGCGCGAGCTTCGCGCTGATGCTGTCGCTGCTGCCCGTCACCGCTACGCTGATCGGCGTCGTCGTGCTGCGCCAGATTCCAAGTTTTGCCGACTGCCTCGGCATTGCGCTGGTGGTCGCCGGCGTCGCCTTCCACAAGCCGGCGAACACGGATTAGACGGGTGCCCCTACGCCAATTTCTGCTTGAGGAAGGCGATCGTTCTGCCCCAGGCCAGGTCGGCCGCCTTCTTGTCGTAGCGCGCTGCCGACGTGTCGTTGTTGAAGGCATGGTTGGCGCCTTCATAGACATAGACCGTGTATTCGACATGCGCCGCGTCGAGTTCCTTCTTGAAGGCGTCGATGCCGGCATTGATGCGCTCGTCCAGTCCGCCCTAGTGCAGCAGCAAGGCCGCCTTGATCTTGGACATATCGGCGGCCTTCGGCTGCATGCCGTAATAGGCAACGCCGGCACTGAGATCGGGGGCGTTGATGGCCAGCATGTTGACCGTGCCGCCACCCCAGCAGAAGCCGATGGCGCCGACCTTGCCGTTGCCGTCCTTGTCGCTCTTGAGGAAAGCGACGGTCGCAACACCGTCGGCGATGGTCTGCGCCGGATCGAGCTTGGCGAACATGTCGCGCGCCTTGTCTTCATCGGTTGGCGTTCCGCCGAGCGGCGACAGAAAATCCGGCGCCAGCGCCACGAACCCCTCCAGCGCCACGCGTCGCGTCACATCGCGGATATGCGGGTTGAGCCCCCTGTTCTCATGCACGACGATCACCGGGCCGAGCTTGCCCGCCTTGTCCACCGGCTTGACCAGATAGCCCTTCATTTCGCCGCTGCCGCCGGGATAGCTGATGTCCTCGCCCTTCACCCGCGGATCGTTGTCGGCGACAACAGCCGCTTGCGCCGAATTTGCCGCCAGAAGCGGGGCGATCGCGGCGGCCGCCGCACCCGATCCGGCAAGCCGGGTCAACTGCTCCATGAACCGGCGGCGATCGAGCGTCAGATGCGTATATTCGTCATAGGCGTCGATCATCGCCTGGGTGATGGCGGGCTTGGCGTCGGGTTTCGTCATGGATCGGGTCCTCTGCTTCGGGCTTTAATTGCCAGCTACATAGGGACCAAGCCGGCATGGTCCAGTCGACCACTCATCGCGGCCGTCGACCGCTTCAGGGTATGCCGCCGGCCGCGTCCCGGCAGTAAAGCCGGTGCCATGCGCGGCCGTGTCATCACTTTTTGGTCATTGGCGATAAATCCTGCTGGCGCTGCCACAATCGTGAGGGAAGGTGGCTATCGACGGTATCTTGACCGCGTGCCTACACGTCAAACCCAGAAGGAAGCGATGACCATGACCATGCCTTCCCCGATCCTCGCCAGCGCGCTCGTCCTTGCGGCGGCCGTCGCTTTGGCCCTGTGCTCGATGGTTCTGAACGCAGGCAGACGATCGTTGATCAGGGTCCGCGCTGAGCGGAACCGCAACACGAAAACCCAGGGTTGAGGTGACGCTATGAACGTCCAGGACATCGTCAACACCGTTTCGCAGAAGGCCGGCCTCGACCAGGCGACGACGGAGAAAGTCGTCGGCACCATTTTCTCGGTGCTCGAACACGAGGCGGAAGGCACAAGCGCCTCGGCGTTCTTCGCCAAGATCCCCGGCGCCGACGACCTCGCCCATCAATATGACGTCATGGCCGCCGCTCCGGCCGGCGGTGGCGGTTTTCTGTCGTCGTTGCAGGGCGCGCTTGGCGGCGTTCTCGGCGAGAAGGCCGGCGCGCTGATCAACGGCATCGCCGCGCTCAAAGCATCCGGGCTCGATATGGCGCAAATCCAGAAGGCCGGTGCAACGCTGATCCAGCAGGCCGAAGCCGCCGCCGGCCCCGACCTGACCAACAAGGTGCTCGGCTCGGTGCCCAGCCTGAAGGGTCATCTAGGGATTGGCTGATCGACAACGGGTCGATCGGAAGATTTGCCGCCCCTCATCGCCCAGTCGGGCACTTCTCCCCGTCACTATACGGGGAAAGACACCGGCACAGATGAGGGGCGGCGCGACCTCTGAAAGATCGCGTTACCCTGTCGCCTACTTCGGCAGCGCGTAGGCCATAACATAATCCCCGGGCTTGGTGCCGACCGAACCGTGGCCGCCGGCGACGATGACCACGAACTGGCGGCCGTCGGCGACCGTATAGGTCATCGGCGTCGATTGCCCGCCGGCCGGCAGCCTGGCCTGCCACAGCTGCTTGCCCGATGTCAGGTCATAGGCGCGCAGATAGTCGTCGACCGCGGCCCCCAGGAAGGCGACGCCGCCAGCCGTGATCATCGGCCCGCCGATGCCCGGCACCCCGACTTTCAGCGGCAGCGGCAGCGGCGTCATATCGTAGACGGTGCCGTTGCGGTGCTTGTAGGCGATCTTGCCGGTCCTGAGATCGGCGCCGGCGACATAGCCCCAGGGCGGCGCCTGGCAAGGAATGCCGAGCGGCGACAGGAACGGTCCCATCACCACCGCATAGGGCGCGCCCTCGTTGCGGTTCAGCCCCTGCTCGCTGCCGCGCCCTTCGTCCGGCGGCGGCACCTGATCGCGCGGGATCAACTGCGATTTGAACGCCAGGTAGGTCGGCATGCCGAACAGCACCTGCCGGACCGGATCGACGGCGACGCCGCCCCAGTTGAAGGTGCCGAAGTTGCCGGGGTAGATCAGCGACCCCTGGACGGAAGGCGGCGTATAGCGACCCTCATAGCGCAGGCCCTGGAATTCGATCCGGCAGGCCAACTGGTCGAACATGGTTAGGCCCCACATGTCGGCGCCGGTGAGCGGCTTCGGCATGAAGGTGAGATCGGAGACCGGCTGCGTCGGCGATGTGTGGTCGCCTTCGATCGCGCCGCCCGGCGCCGGCACTTCGTTGACCGCAATGACCGGCTCGCCGGTGCGGCGGTCGAGCACATAGAGGTCGCCCTGCTTGGTCGGTCCGACCAGCGCCGGCACCACCGTGCCGTCGGGTTTGGTGATGTCGATCAGGCTCGGCTGTGCCGGTACGTCCATGTCCCAGAGATCGTGGTGCACGGTCTGCCGCACCCATCGCACCTGACCGGTGTTGAGGTCGAGCGCGGTGATCGACGACGAGAACTTCTCGACATTGGAACTGCGCCCGGCGCCGAGCTGGTCCGGCGTCTGGTTGCCGAGCGGCACGTAGAGCAGGCCGAGCTTCTCGTCGGCGCTCGGCGTCGACCACATGTTGGGCGAGTTGGCGGTATAGGTCTGGCCGGCCGGCAGCGGCGTCGTCTGGTCCGGATTGCCGGAATCCCAGTTCCACACCAGCGCGCCGGTGGCAGCGTCGTAGGCGCGGATGACACCGGACGGCTCCTGCGTCGAATAATTGTCGTTGACCGCGCCGCCGACAATGATCTTGCCGCCTGATATCAGCGGGGCCGAGGTCGAGTAGTAATAGCCCGACTTCGGATAGGGCATGTTGGTCAGAAGGTTCAGCGTGCCGCCCTCGGCGAAAGCCGGGCAGACCTGCCCGTTGGCGGCGTCGAGCGCGATCAGCCGCGCGTCCGAGGTCGGCAGGTAGACGCGGGTCGCACAGGGCTGCCCGGCGGCGCCGGCGGCATCGGCATAATAGGCCACGCCGCGGCAGGTCTGGTGCTGGCGGTCCTTGTCGAGCTTGACCTTGGGATCGAAGCGCCATTTCTCCTTGCCGCTCGCGGCATCGATGGCGATGGCGAAATTGTGCGGCGTGCAGATGTAGAGCGTGTCGCCGATCTTCAGCGGCGTCACCTGATAGGTGGTCTCGCCGACATCGTCCGGACCCTTCACGTCGCCGGTCTGGTAGGTCCAGGCAGGCTGCAGCTTGGCGACATTGTCCGGTGTGATCTGGTCGAGCGGCGAATAGCGCTGGCCGAACTGCGTACGTCCGTAATAGTGCCACTCGCCGGCCGGCACATCATTGCCAAGATTGGCGTTGGCGACCACCTTGTCAGTGCCAAGTTCGCCGGCAATGTCCTTCGGATCTGAAGTCATCGAATAACCGGCGACGGCCAGCGAGGCCAGCACGGCAAGGATCAGCGGCGCGCGTGCGTCAGGGCCGACAAGACCCCGCCTCGCCCACGGCGTCAGCAGCCACAAAGCGAGAAGCACGATGATGCCGCCGCGCGGTCCAAGTTCCCACCAGTCGAAGCCGGTTTCCCAGACCGCCCAGGCCAACGTGCCGAGCACGATCACCGCGTAGAGCCACAGTGCGGTGGACCGGCGCCGGTAGAGCAGCCAGGCGGCGATCAGGAAGGCAAGGCCGGCAACGACATAGTACCAGCTGCCGCCCAGCATCGCCAGGCGGATGCCGCCGCCGCCGAGTGCCAGGCCGATGAGGAAAAGAATGAGGGATGTGATGGTGACAGCCAAGATGATACTCCTTCGACTGTTGCGCTTCGCGGCGCGGCCATGGCAACCCGGCATTGCGTCGCTGCCCGAAGCACAACTTTCTCCTGACGGTCCCGCCTGTCAAGCACGGGCCTCAAGCGCAGGCGGTAATGGTCCATCGCAATTGGAATAACATCGACCGCAGTGGGAGCGCGGGGCAGCAATCGGGCACTTTAGCGGAACAAAACGTAGACAGTTCTGGTCTTTCCCCACCGAATCACTACATTCGGGGCAATGTCCGGCTTTTCCGAAGACATGCCCTTTTTCGACGAACCCAATGCGCGGCCCACGGCCCCGTCGGGCATCGCCGCGCGCGCCATGGCTGCCCGCAGCGGCCACAACAACGCGCCCGACTATCTCAAGGGGCTGAACCCCGAGCAACGGCTGGCGGTGGAAACCACCGAAGGCCCGGTTCTGGTGCTGGCCGGAGCCGGCACCGGCAAGACCCGCGTGCTCACCACGCGCATCGCTCACATCCTCGCCACCGGCAAGGCGTTCCCGTCGCAGATCCTCGCGGTGACCTTTACCAACAAGGCCGCGCGCGAGATGAAGATCCGCATCGGCGTGCTGATCGGCGAAGGCAATGTCGAGGGCATGCCATGGCTCGGCACCTTCCACTCGATTGGAGTGAAGCTGCTTCGCCGCCATGCTGAACTCGCCGGTTTGCGCTCCGATTTCACCATCCTCGACACCGACGACGTCGTGCGGCTGATCAAGCAGCTGATCCAGGCCGAAGGTCTGGACGACAAGCGCTGGCCGGCCAAGCAGTTCGCCCAGATGATCGACGGCTGGAAGAACAAGGGGCAAGGCCCGGCCGACATCGCCGAGGGCGATGCGCGCGCCTTCGCCAACGGCAAGGGCCGCGAGCTCTACAAGGCCTATCAGGAGCGGCTGAAGACGCTGAACGCATGCGATTTCGGCGACCTGCTCTGCCACCCGATCCGCATCTTCCGCGCCAATCCGGACGTGCTCAAGGAATACCATAAGCGCTTCAAATACATCCTCGTCGACGAGTACCAGGACACCAACACCGCCCAGTACATGTGGCTGCGGCTCCTGGCGCAAAGGCCGGATGCCGGGCGCAAGCCTTCGGCGACTAATCTCCAATCGGCCGAAGGCCGCAAGGACGACCGTCCGTCCGAGCCGTTGCGAGGCCCCCGCGGAGGGCCCGCGCCGGCAGGCGCGGAACAGCCCGTGAGCGTGAATATATGCTGCGTCGGCGATGACGACCAATCCATCTATGGCTGGCGCGGCGCCGAGGTCGACAACATCCTGCGCTTCGACAAGGATTTTCCCGGCGCCACCATCATCCGGCTGGAGCGCAACTACCGCTCGACCGCGCACATACTGGGGGCCGCCTCCCACCTCATAGCCCACAATGAGGGCCGCTTCGGCAAGACGCTGTTCACCGACCGCAACGAGCCGGAGGACGGCAAGGTGCATGTCCACGCCGCCTGGGATTCCGAGGAAGAAGCGCGCGCCGTCGGCGAGACCATCGAGACCTACCAGCGGCAAAAGCACAATCTCAACGACATGGCGATCCTGGTCCGCGCGTCCTTCCAGATGCGCGAATTCGAGGATCGTTTCGTCACGCTCGGTCTCAACTACCGCGTCATCGGCGGCCCGCGTTTCTACGAGCGCATGGAGATCCGCGATGCGCTGGCCTTCTTCCGCGTGGTGGCGCAAGGCGCCGACGACCTCGCCTTCGAGCGCATCGTCAATGTGCCCAAGCGCGGCCTTGGTGAAGCCACCATCCGCCAGATCCACGACACGGCCCGCGCGCTGCGCATCCCAATGCTGGAAGCCGCCGCCAAGCTCGCCGAAAGCGACGAGTTGAAGCCGAAGCCGCGCGCCGCCTTGCGCGAAGTCGCGGCCAGTTTCGAACGCTGGCAGAAGGCGCTGGAAACCACGCCGCACACCGAACTCGCCGAGACCATTCTCGAAGAGAGCGGCTACACCGACATGTGGAAGAACGACCGCTCGGTTGAAGCCCCCGGCCGGCTGGAGAACCTGAAAGAGCTGATCCGCTCGATGGAGGAGTATGAATCGCTGCGCTCCTTCCTCGAGCATGTCGCACTGGTCATGGACGCTGAGCAGAACGCCGGGCTCGACGCCGTCTCGATCATGACGCTGCATTCGGCCAAGGGCCTCGAATTCGAGACCGTCTTCCTGCCCGGCTGGGAAGAAGGTCTGTTCCCGCACCAGCGAGCGCTGGACGAAGGCGGCCGCTCCGGGCTGGAGGAAGAGCGCCGGCTTGCCTATGTCGGCCTGACTCGCGCCAAGAAGAACCTGCATCTGTGGTTCGTCTCCAACCGCCGCATCCACGGCCTGTGGCAGTCGACCATCCCGTCGCGCTTTCTCGACGAACTGCCGGAAGCCCATGTCGAGGTCGCCGAAAGCGGCAACTCCTATGGCGGCTACGGCAACTCCTACGGCGGCGGTTCTTTTGCCTCCGGCCGCGGCGGCCAGGGCGCAGGACGGCAGAACCCCTATGGCGCCTCGCGCTTCGACAATGTCGGCGCCGACACCGAAAAATCCGGCGCCTTCTCCAACACCTATGCGACGCCGGGCTGGCAGCGCGCGCAGGCCAACCGCACCGAAGCCACCGACCGCAACTGGGGCTCGCGCTCCGGCCACCAGGTCGAGCGCATCGGCTATGGCGAGACCGATTCCGGCTACGGCGCCGGCCGCACCTCGGTCAAAGGCCGCACCATCGACGGCGAACTGGTCGCCAAATCCGTCGCCGACACGCCATCGCCCTTCAATGTCGGCGACCGCGTCTTCCACCAGAAATTCGGCAACGGCAACATTTCCGCGATCGAAGGCAACAAGCTGACCATCGACTTCGACAAGGCCGGCCAGAAGCGCGTGCTGGACGGGTTCGTCGCGGCGGTGTGAGCGCCCGCTTGCCCTACAAGCGACCATTCTCTGGCGGAAGCCCCACCTTCGTCATCCACGGGCGGAGCAGGAGCGTAGCGACGCGGCGCAGACCCGAGGATCCATGCCGGGACTCAAACGCGTCACCACGGTGCAGAATTCTGCTCCGCTGCATTCCTGGGCGAAGGTCGCGGCATGGATCCTCGGGTCTTCGCGACGGAGCTGCGCTCCTGCTTCGCCCGTGGATGACGAAGTGATTGATGTCTCCGCCAATCGTCAAGGCATGCGGTTCGCCAACGAAACAGCCCTCACCGATACCTTGCCTGGTTCCACTTATGCCCGAGCAGCGACAGGATGATGATCAGGCCGTTGAAGAACTGCACGTAGAAGCCGCTCAACCCCGCCGCGACGACGCCGGTCTGGATGAAGGACACGGTGACCGCGCCGATAGCGCCGCCGACCACGGTGCCGATGCCGCCCCAGGTCGGCGTGCCGCCGACGAACACCGAGGCCAGCACCGGCAGCAGATAGCCGTCGCCGGCGGTCGGCCACCAGGTGAAGTTGATCATCACCGAGAAGGTGCCGGCGAGCGCCGCACCGATGCCGACGAAGACGAACACTTTCACCCGCACGCGCTTGACGTCGATGCCCATCTGCTGGGCGCTGTCGGGATTGTCGCCAACCACCCTCACCTGCGCGCCGAAGCGATGGCGGTTGTAGAGCATCGCCGACAGCACGACGAAGCCGATCGCCCAGAAAATCTGCACCGGAATTCCCAGGAGCTGGCTTGAAAAGATCGTGTAGGCCCAGCTGTCGCTGAGGCTGGTCAGCGCCATCGACTTGCCTTCGTTGATGATCTGGATCAGGCCGCGCAGCAGGAAATTCATGCCGAGCGTTGCGATCAGCGACGACAGCCCGCCATAGACCACCAGCGAGCCTACCAGGAAGCCGAGCAGCATGCCGGTGACGAGTGCGGCGGCGATGCCGAGGAACGGATCGTAGCCGGCCTGCACGACCAGCGCGAAGACCCATGAGGCGAAGCCCATCGTTGCCGGAAACGACAGGTCGATCTCACCGCAGGTGACGACGAAGACCAGCGGCACCACCACGAACAGCGCCACCGGCAGCGTCGTCAGCACCGAGCGGTAGAGATACCAGGTGGTGAAGACGGTCGGGTTGGCGATCATGAACACCGCCATCATGACGATGAACACGGCGAGCGTGCCGAGCGCGGCACGGTTGTCGAGGATGAAGCCGCGCATCCAGTGATCGGATGGGTGTTTCCACTCTTTCTGGGCACTGGGGCGGGGAATGCCGGCGGACGGCTCGTGCAGGTCGGGCTCCATGGTCTTGCTCATCGTGCTCTCTGCTCCGCGTCGCCGGCATCGTGCAGCCCGGCCAATCCGCCGGGATGCGCGACCTCTTCCATGAAGTTGATGAGATCTTCGGCCGACTTGACCTCGCTGCGGTCAGTCGTCAGTGCGACCTTGCCACGGTCGAGCACGACGAAGCGGTCGGCGATGTCGAAGACATGATGGATGTTGTGGCCGATGAACAGAATCGAGCGGCCGCTCGCCCGCACCTGACGCACGAAATGGAACACCTTGGCGGTTTCGGTCAGCGACAACGCCGTCGTCGGCTCGTCGAGGACGATCAACTCCGCCTGCTTGTAGATGGCGCGTGCGATCGCCACGCCCTGGCGTTCGCCGCCCGAAAGCTGGCCGACGATCGACTGCGGCGTGAACACTTTCGAGGTGAAGCCGATCTCGCGCATCAGCCGGCTCGCTTCCTCGATCTCCTTGTTGACCCTGAGAAAGCCCATGAAGCCGGTCAGTTCGCGGCCCATGAAGATGTTGCGAACGATGGTCTGCTGCACGGCCAGCGCCCGGTCCTGGAACACCGTCTCGATGCCGGCCTCGCGGGAACGCGCCGCGCTCCACCCGGTCACCGGCTTGCCGCGCACGAGGATTTCGCCGCTGGTCGGCTTGACCACGCCCGAGAGGATCTTGATCAGCGTCGACTTGCCGGCGCCATTGTCGCCGAGCAGGCCGACGACCTCGCCGCGGTCGACGCTGAGGTTGACCCCGCCCAGTGCATAGACCTGGCCATAGGATTTGCTGATGTCGCGCAGTTCGATGAGGCGCTCTGCCATCGGATCCTCGCTTTGATTGTCTCTTGCCGGCTTCGTCGCCAGCGGTCCCGCCGGCCGGGGCCTGAGATCCCGGCCGGCGGCTTGGGAGGTCAGCGCAGCGCCTGCTTGGCGAGCTCGGCGACGATCTCGTAATTTTCGGGCGTGACGAAGCCGGCGCCGGTGTCGACATTCATCGGCGCAAGCCCCAGCACCACCTGCTGGCAAAGGCTGAGGATCGGCAGATAGCCCTGCAGGAACGGCTGCTGGTCGGCGGTCAATTGCACCCAGCCGCCCTTAAAACCCTCGACGATCTGCGGGCTGGTGTCGAAGCCGAAGTTGAAGATCTCGCCCGCCTTGCGTCCGGCCGCCTGCATGTAGGTCGAGACATTGCCGAGCATCTGCCCGCCGGGATAGCCGACCGCCTTGACGTCGGGATTGTTGAGCAGCGCCGCGGTGATCACCGGAATGGCCAGATTGGGATCGGACGCCCATTCGCCGCTCGGCGGTGAGGACAACTGGATGACCTCGACGCCGGCCTCCTTGAGCGCCGCCACCGTGCCGCGCTCGCGCGCGCCGCGACTTTCGTTTTCGAACGGACCGATCATGATCGCCTTGTCGCCGGCCTTCAGCTTGCCGAGCTTGAACGCCTCGGCGCCGAGCGCGCGGCCCTGCTGTTCCTGCTGGGCGCCGACATAGCCGCCGCCAAATGCCGCCATCACCTTCGGCACCGGCACGTTCTGATACATCATCTTGATGCCGTCCTTGTGCGCCTGTTCGGCGAGCGGCATGATCGACGCGTCGCCCGGATGGCCCATCATGGCGATGCCGTTGGGCTTGACCGCGACGGCCTCGCGCAGTTGCTGCACCATCTTTTCGATGTCCCACTGGGAGAAGATGTAGTCGACCTTCGGCCCGAGATCGGCCTCTGCCTGCTTGGCGCCATTGTAGACGATGGTGCCGAAAGCGTCGCCCTCGGCGCCGCCGACGAAGAAGCGGATGTGGACATCCTTGCACCATTTGGCGTCGAGCGCCTGCGCGGGCAAGGTGGAGATCGCAGCGGCAAGCACCGTGGCGGCGGCCACGACGGTCGAGCGCAGAACTGTCCTTCTCATCGTCATGCTCATGCACTTATCCTCCCTTTTTGTCCTCGCAAGCGAGGGGTTTCGACATTCGCTTCGGCAATGCGCGCTGCAGACATCCCGGCCGGCTCCTCCCGCCGGCCGATCACATCGGGTTCGGCAGGTAGCTGGCGCCTCCCCGGCATTGCTTCAGATATTCCAGCGCCCGCACCTGCCCGGTGATCTCGAGATCGTCGCGATAGACCGGGTCGTGCCAGCCTTCGATATCGATGGCACCCTTGTACCCGGCCAGCCGCAATTCGCTGATCACCCGCGTCCAGTCGCTGTCGCCGAAGCCTGGCGTGCGCATCTGCACGAACGGCAAACGGCCGAACACGCCATGCTCGCGGATGACATCCCAGCGCACCGTCGCGTCCTTGCCATGGACGTGGAAGATGCGCGGCGCCCATTTGCGGATCTGCGGCATCGGGTCGATCAGATAGACGAGCTGGTGGCAGGGCTCCCATTCCAGTCCGAGATTGTCGTCGGGCACTTCGTTGAACATCAGCTCCCAGGCGTCGGGATTGTGGGCGATGTTCCAGTCACCGGCGGCCCAGTTGCCGTCCATGGCGCAGTTCTCGAAGGCGATGCGCACGCCCTTGTCGGCGGCACGCCTGGCCAGCGGCCCCCAGACTTCCTTGAAGCGCGGCAGGCTGTCGGTCAGCTTCTTGCCGCGCAGGCGACCGGTGAAGCCGCTGACCATCGAGGTGCCGAACAGATGCGCATTGTCGATCACGGTTTCCCACGCTGCGAGCACGCCGCGATCGACCTCGCCGTCTTCCAGCGGATTGCCGAACACGCCGAGCGAGGACACGGTGACGTCGGCATCGCCGATCGCCTCGCGGATCTGGCCGGCGAGAAGCGGCAGGTCCTTGTCGCCAAGCGTCTGCCAGAAGAAGGGCTGGATGCTCTCGAAGCCGTGCGGCAGGATCTGTTTGACGTAAGCCGCCGGATCATCGAGGTTTGCCCGCACCATGGTGCCGATCCGGACGTCGAGAAGCGGGTTTGGCATCATTTTGCGTCCTCTGCGATTGCCACGCGGCGTCCTGTTTCGGCGCTCTCGATGGCGCCAAAAACCATGGCCAGGCTCTTGATGTTGTCGGCGCCGCGCGTTTCCGGCTCGGTGCCGGTCTCGATGGCGTCCACGAAATCCTGGAGAATGCCGAGATGGCCGCCGACGCGATCGGACGCATCGAGCGGCGGCACCGCGATCGGCTGGGTTTTGTCGAACATCCCATCGCGGCCCGGCATCACTGCTTCTGCCCTCAGGTCGTCATGACCGTCCCAGATGAGGCTGCCGCGCTCGGCGACGATGCGCCATGTACTTTCCCAACTGGTGCGGAAGCCGGCGGCGCACCAGCTCCCGGCATAGGTGAAGACCTTGCTGCGGCCGAGATCGAAGACGGCGCTGGCCGACGATCCCTGCCGGTACCAGGAATTGGCCGGCTCCCATTCCTGGCAATAGACATTGGCCGGCTCGCCGGCGACCATGTAGCGGGCGGCGTCGAATGTGTGGATCGCCATGTCGAGCAGCAGCACATGCGCCATCTCCTCGCGAAAGCCGCCGAAATGCGGCGCGACGAAGAAGTCGGCGTGGATGCTGGTCGGCGTACCAATGGCGCCGGAATCCAGGAACCTGCGGATGCGCCTGACATTGGCGACATAGCGGCGGTTCTGCACGACGGCGTGAATGCGCCCGGCGCGGCGAGCGGCCTCGACGATGGCGCGCGCATTTTCCGGACTGTCGGCGAGCGGCTTTTCCGTCAGCAGATGGCAATTGTGGGCAAAAGCGGAAAAAGCGACTTCGCGCCGGGCGGCTGGAACCACCACGTCGAACACCGCTTGCGGTTTGGTCTGGTCGAGCACGGCGTCGAGATTGCTGCCGATGACAGCATTGGTGAGGTCGTATTCGCGCGCCCTCGCCCGTGCCCTGTCGGCATCGAGATCCACGAGGCCGACAAGGGTGAGCCCGTGGATCTGCCTGATGGCATCGAGCCAGGCCTTGCTCATCGCTCCGCAGCCGACCAGGACGACATCGATCATCCAGCGCTCCTCCTCCGCTCGGTCCCTCCAGACCGATCGTCGCGGCATCCACGGCAGGACCGTAAACGTTTTTCCGTAAACGTTTACGAGAACACACCCTAAGGCGTAGAATGTCAATTGGCCGTTGGCGAAAATCGTCCTGTCGCCTTGGCCTGAGCGGCTACCGGTGCTAGCCAAGCAAGGGGAGTACAGTCACTTGGCATCCAGCATTCACGACCTTGCCCGTCACTTGAACATATCGATCGGCACGGTGTCGCGAGCGCTGAACGGTCGCGCCGATGTAAATGCCGACACGCGCCAGCGCGTGCTCGAGGCGGCCAGGACGCTCAACTATTCGCCGAACCAGTCCGGCCGCAGCCTGAGGCAAGGCGCCACCCATTCGATCGCGTTCATGCTGCAGCCGCATCCCGGTGACCAGCAATATGGCGAGCCGTTCTTCATTCCATTCCTGATCGGGCTGCAGGCCAGGCTTGCCGAAAGCGGGCTCGACCTGACCGTGGTCATGGGGGCGCCGGGCGACTACCAGCAGGAGCGCCTGCGCCGGGTCGTCGAAACGCGCCGCGCCGACGCGGTGCTGCTGGCCTGGACGCGGCGCGAGGACGAGCGCATCGACTATCTCACGCAAGCCGGCTTTCCCTTCGCCACGCTCGGCCGCAGTCGCTCCGGGGCCAAGTCCTATCCTTCCCTCGACCTCGATTTCGAGAAGGCCGGCGCCGACGCCGTCGACCGCCTGGTGGCGCGCGGCCACCGCCGCATCGCCGCCGTCCGTCCGTCGCTCGACCTCAACTTCGGCTATTTGTTCCTGGCCGGCTACCGCAAGGCCCTGAAGCGGCACGGCATCGAGATCGACCCCGAGCTGATCGCCTCCGGCTTCATCAACGAGGCAGGTGGCTACGAGGTGACGCCGCAGGTGATGCGCTCCAACGCCCCGCCGAGCGCCATCATCTTCAACAATGACGCAATGGCGCTGGGCGGCTGCAAGGCGCTGGCCGAGATGGGCATCCGGCCGGGCCACGACATCGCGGTGACCGTCATCGTCGACACGCCGCTCTGCCGCTATTTTTCCCCAGCCCTGACCGCCTTCCGCCCGGCGCTGGAGCCAATGGGACAACGCCTCGCGGAAATGCTGCTGGCCTCGATCCCGGCCTTCGCCGGCCCCGAGGGTCCACGGATCATCCGCGAGGTCTGGCCGCTGGAGCTGGTCGCGCGCGACAGCGATTGATGGTGGCAGCAGGACCGCCGATGTCGTCCTCCCCTCAAACAGCACACCGGTGCGCAGTGCACCGGCCGCAACCTTGAATGCGCGGGAGGCGCTGTAGGCTCCGGACCGCGCCGCAATGAGGGCGATCAGCGAGAGCCGGCCTTAAGACACCGGCGCCGCTCCGCCCTCTGCCGTGCGCCGCGCGATGAACTCGTCCAGCACGCCGGCGGTGGCGGCAGCCGTTGCCGGCGGCGCGAAATCGGAGAGCACCCGCCTCCAGACACCGGTGGCGCGCTCGCTTGCCGTCTTCGATCCACTTTGCGTCCAATTGCCGAAATTCGACCAATCGGCCACCAGCGGTTCGTAGAAGGCGGTGCGGTAGCGCGCCATGGTGTGGCCGGCCGAGAAGAAATGGCCGCCCGGCTGCACCTCGGCGATCGCCTCGAAACCGATGGCATCGCTGTCACCCGGGGTTACGGCACAGAGTTCAGCCACCGTCTGCAGCGCCTCGATGTCGGTGATCAGTTTCTCAAAGGAGACACTGAGGCCGCCCTCCAGCCAGCCGGCGGCATGGATGCACATCGTCGCCCCGGCCAGCACCGAACCCCACAGCGCGAACTGCGTCTCGTGCGCGGCCTGCGCGTCGGAGATGTTGGCGGCACTGCCGCCGCCGGACCGCCACGGCAGCCCGGTGAAGCGCGCCAGCTGACCGGCGCCCAGCGTCGCCTTGACATGCTCGGGCGTGCCGAAGGCTGGCGCGCCGGATTTCATGTCGACATTGGAGGAAAACGAGCCATAGACGACTGGCGCACCCGGCCGAACGATCTGCGCCAGCGTCAGCCCGGCCAGCGCTTCGGCGTGCTGCAGCGTCAGCGCGCCGGCGACCGTGATCGGCGCCATGGCGCCCGCCAGGCAGAACGGCGTGATGACGGAGATTTGGCCCGCGCGGGCGAAATCGATGATGCCTTGCGCCATCGGGATGTCGAGCTGGCGCGGCGAGTTGGTGTTGATGACGGTGTAGCAATATGCATTTGCCAGAAACTCGTCCTGCGACAGGCCGCGCGCCAGCCGCAGCATCTCGAACCCGTCCTCGACCTGCGGCGTACCGCGCGCGAAGACGAATGGAAACTTGTCCGACAGCGTCAGCTGCGCGCGGTTGACGGCATAGTGCCGAAAGCGGTTGTCGACATCCTGCGGTTCGATGCAGGGCCCCAGCATATGCAGCACGTCGAAATGCTGCACCAGCCGCATGAGATCCTCGAAATCCGCCAGTGTTCCCGGCCGCCGGCCGCGCTCGAGATCGGTGACGTTCGGTGCTCCGCTCCCGGCCAGGAACGCCATCGAGCCAAGTTCGAGCGTCAAATCGCGCGCGCGGGAACCGGCATGGGCGTGGATCGAGTTCGGCGCCGAGGCCAGTGCCGCCGTCACCATGTCGCGACCGATGCGCACCATGTCGGTGTCCGGATCGACCAGGGCGCCGGCATTGGCGAAAAGCTCACGCGCCTGCGGCAGCAGCACCTTGATGCCGAGCTCTTCCAGCACGCGCAACGCCGTGTCATGGATGGCGGCGACCTGATCATCCGAGAAGATCGGCTGCGGCAGGAACGGATTCTTCAGCGAATGGTAATTGGGCCGGCGGCTGCTTTCGCTGCCTGCCTCGCCCGTGCGTCCACGCCGGCGCTCGCGCCTGCTGTCCCGTGCCGCGTCATCGACCATGGTGTATTCTCCTCATTGCCGCATCGCCTTGCCCTCGGGATCGTAGGGCGAGGCCGCGATGACGCGTGCCGGCCGCTCGACGCCTACAATGTGCACCGAAAGCGCCGTCCCCTCCTCGGCAAAATCGTCGTCCACCAACGCCAGTGCGACGCTCTTGCCGATCGTGTAACCAAATCCGCCCGAGGTGACGAAACCGACGCGCCGACTGTCATGCCAGACTGGCTCGAAACCGCTGGCATCGGCATCAATAGCGTCGATCTCCAGCGTCACGATCCGCTGCGAGGCACCGGCGTCGCGCTCCTTCAACGCCGCTTCGCGGCCGATGAAGTCGCTCTTGCCGAAAGCGATGAACCGGTCGAGACCGGTCTGGCCCGGCGTGTAGCCTTGCGTGAATTCGCGCGACCAGATGCCAAAGCTCTTCTCCAGCCGCAGCGCATTGAGCGCATAGTAGCCGATTTCGGCAAGGCCCAGATCCTCGCCAGCGCCCAGCAGCGTGTCGCGCAGAGTGGCATGCATGGTCACGGGGCAACTGATTTCGAAGCCGAGTTCGCCTGATATCGACAGCCGCGCAACACGTGCCTGCACCATGCCGATATCAAATGCGCCGCAGGCCATGAACGGCAGCGCTGCGCCGGAAACATCCTGATGCGTCGTTCGCTCCAGTATTTTGCGCGCGTTCGGCCCCGTCAGCAGAAAGCCGCTCATCGTGTCGGAGAGGTCGTCGACGGTGACGCCTTCAGCCGCATGGCTCTCGAACCAGCGCATGTGGAATTCCCGGAGATAGTAGGAGCCCATCAGCCAATAGCTGCCGCCGCCCCAGTTGAAGACGGTGAGGTCGCCCTTCAGCCGTCCGTCATGACCGAGCATCGGCGCCAGGCCGGCCCGCCCCGGCTTCGGCAGCCTGCAGGCGAGCAGCCGGTCGAGCCAGGCTTCCGCACTTGGCCCCGCCACCGCATAGCGCGAATAGGCCGAGATATCGACGAGACCGGCGGCGCGCCGCACCTGCAGCGCCTCGTCGCCGACGATGTCGAAGGCGTTGGAGCGCCGCAGCGTCGTGTTCTCGGCAAATCCCATCGGCGCGAAATAGGCCGGGATTTCCAGCCCCCACGACGCTGTCCATTCGCATCCCGCGGCCGTCATGCCGTCATAGGCGCCGGGGCGTTTCAGCGGCCGGCCGGCGGGCAGCCGCTCATTGGGAAAGGTCATGACGAAGCGGCGCGAATAGAACTGGCGTGTCGTCTGCTTGAGATATTCCCGGTTGGCGGCGAAGGCGCCGTAGCGGGCAATGTCCATGCCAAAGATGTCGGCCTGCGGTTCGCCGAAAATCATCCATTCGGCCAGCGACTTGCCGACGCCGCCGCCCTGGCTGAAACCGGCCATGACGCCGCAGGCGACCCAGTAATTCTTCAGCCCGCGCACCGGCCCGACAATCGGATTGCCGTCCGGGGTGAAGGTGAAGGCGCCGTTGACCCATTTGCGGATGCCGGCCGTCGCCAGGCAAGGAAAGCGCTCATGCGCCTTGGCGAGTTCGGGGCTGATGCGGTCGATGTCTTCCGGGATCAGCTCGATGCCGTAGTTCCATGGCGCGCCATCCATGTTCCAGTGCTTCGGGTTCTGCTCGTAAACGCCCAGCAGCACGCCCTTGCGCTCCTGCCGCAGATACGAATAGCCGTCGAGATCGACGGCGATGCCGATTTCCCTGTCCAGCGCCGCGATCTCGGGAATGTCCTCGGTGATGAAATAATGGTGCTCCATCGGCGTCACCGGCAGGTCGACGCCGGCCATGCGGCCGAGCTGCTTTGCCCACAGCCCGCCGGCGTTGACGACATGCTCGGCGATGATGGTGCCCTGCTCCGTGACGACATCCCAGCGACCGTCGGCGCGCGGCTTCAACTCGACCACCCGGTTGCGCAGTATGATGTCGGCGCCGCGCTTTTTTGCAGCGCCGGCATAGGCGTGCGTCGTGCCGTACGGGTCGAGATGGCCTTCGTTGGAATCATGCAACCCGCCAAGCACACCGGTGACGTCGACGATCGGGCAGATCGTCTTGATCTCATCGGGCGTTACCAACCTAGCGGTCTCGATGCCGACCGACTGGAACACCGCCCAGGCCGATTTCAGCCACTCCCAGCGCGCGGGATCGCTGGCGATGTTGACGCCGCCCTTCATGTGCAGGCCGATATCCCAGCCGGATTCGGCCTCGATCTCCCGGTAGAGATTGATGGTGTAGTCCTGCAGCGCCGCCACGTTGGGATCCGCGTTGAGCGAATGGAAGCCTGCCGCCGCGTGCCACGTCGAACCGGCCGTCAGTTCGGCGCGCTCGATCAGCGCCACATCCCTCCAGCCGAACCGCGTCAGGTGATAGAGCACCGAGGCTCCAACCACGCCACCTCCGATGACGACTGCGCGGTAGTGCGACTTCAAGGCTTCCCCTCCACGGTTAGTCCGAAGGCTGGAGCATATATTCACTGGACATAAGTGTCTAGTGCCGCGCGCGCGCATCGTTTTTCGTCGACCGCCGGCATGCACCGCGCGCTGTCACGTAAGCATCATGTTCGCGCCGTAGACCGCGTTTCGGGGAGGCCTGCGCGGCATCATCGATGTCGCGCCTCGCGGCACATCCGTCACAAAGAGGATTATCCATGAAACACCTGTACCGAACCGCGTCGCTCGGCGTCGCGCTGGCCTTGTTCACCGCCTTGACGCCGGCGCTCGCCGACAGCACCGCGACCGTCGGCGGCCTCGTCAACAAGGGGCTGGTCGGTGTCGGCCGCATCGCGGCCGCTCAGCGCGACAAGTTCGGCGAGACGTTTGGTTCGGGCTCCGGCATGGCGATCGACACATCAGGCTGGACGCATGATGCTGGCGGCTACAAAGGCTCGCTCTGGCTGCTGCCGGACCGCGGCTACAATGTGGTCGGCACGACCGACTACCGGCCGCGCCTCAACACGATCGGCATCGAATTCACGCCGACTGCATTGGGTGCGGCACCTGCTGCCGGCCAGGAGCAGACGGGCGTCAAGGCGACGCTTGCCGACACTATGCTGCTCACCGACGACAAGGGCGCTGATGCCACAGGCCTCGATCCGCTCAACGGCGTGCGCGCGGCAAGCGGCGACATGCCGATCCTGCCGCAAGCCGACAATGGCAAGCTGGCGCTCGACAACGAGGCGATCGTGCGGCTGCCCGATGGTTCGATGTTCATCTCCGACGAATACGGCCCGAACATCTATCGGTTTTCCGCCGACGGGCATCTGCTGTCGGCAACCCAGCCCCCGGCCGCCCTCGTGCCGATGCGCCACGGCACGCCGAACTTCGCCTCGGACAATCCGGGACCCGGTGCCGCCGAGCCCGATCCGAAGGATCCCGAAACCGGCCGCCAGAACAACCAAGGCCTCGAAGGCATGGCAGTGACGCCAGACGGCAAGTTCCTGATCGCCGTGCTGCAGTCGGCGCCCCGGCAGGACGGCGGCGATTCGCCCGCCACGCGCCAGAACACCCGCGCCCTGGTCTACGACGCATCCGACCTCGGCCATCTCAAGCTGGCGCATGAGTATGTCGTGCCGCTGCCGGTGTTCAAGGATGCCAAGGGCAAGACCAAGGTCGCCGCGCAGAGCGAGATCGTGGCACTGTCGGATCAGACCTTCCTGATGCTGGCGCGCGACAGCGGCAACGGCCAGGGCCTGAAGGGCGATGCCTCGCTCTATCGCCAGGTCAACGTCGTCGACCTATCCACCGCGACCGACATCGCCGACAGCGCCTTCGATGCCGCTGACAAGCCGGTCGCCCCCAAGGGCGTCGTCGACCCATCGGTGACACCGGCCAAGCTGACGCCATTCATCGACATCAACGACAGTGCCGAGCTCGGCCGCTTCGGCCTGCACAATGGCGCGCCGAACGACAAGAACAACCTGTCGGAGAAGTGGGAGGCGATGTCGGTGGTTAGCGTGATCGATGCGAAGCTGCCCGACGACTACTTCCTGTTCGTCGCCAACGACAACGACTTCCTTGCCCAGGACGGTTTCCAGGTTGGCGCGCCCTACAAGGCGGAAGACGGCGCCAATGTCGACACCATGTTCCTGGTCTATCAGGTCACGCTGCCGGGTCTGGCCAAGAAGTAACGACCACTGCACGGACGGGCGCGCTTGGCGCGTCCGCTGGGGCAGCGGCTGATATGAACGGGGGGCAGCGGCTTTCAGCCGTGCGGCGCGTTCGCAAGGGTGCATCTCGGTCCCGCCTGCGATATCATCGTGGACTGGATCCCAAATCACCATCTGCCGAGCTGCCCGCCATGGACGAAAAAATGCCCGCGCGCCGGCGCACCGGCGACCTGACCAGCGGCCCGATCCCGCGCACGCTTCTGCTGTTCGCCTTGCCGGTGCTCGGCTCCAACGTGCTGCAGTCGCTCAACGGATCGATCAACGCCGTCTGGGTCGGCCGTTTCCTCGGCGAATCGGCGCTGACCGCCACCTCCAACGCCAACCTCGTCCTGTTCCTGATCCTCGGCACTGTGTTTGGCATCGGCATGGCGGCCACCATTCTGGTGGCCCAGTCGGTCGGTGCCCGCGACCTGCCCGAGGCGCGCCGCATCGTCGGCACCAGCGCGACGTTCTTCTTCCTCGTCTCGGTTATCTTCGCGGTCTGCGGCTGGATCTGGGTCGACGCCATTCTCAACACGCTCGGCACACCGGCCGATGCCTTGCCGCTGGCCCGGTCCTATCTGCGCATCATCTTCGTCGCCGTGCCGATGATGAACCTTCTGTCCTTCGTCATGACCGTGCTGCGCGGTGCCGGCGATTCACGCACGCCCTTCTTCTTCATGGCTCTGGCCGTCGTCCTCGACATCGTGCTCAACCCATTGCTCATCCGCGGCATCGGGCCGTTTCCCGAGCTCGGTATCGCAGGCTCCGCCACGTCGACGCTGATCGGCCAGACGGTAAGCGTGATCGCCATCCTGATCGTGCTCTATGTGCGCAAGCATCCGCTGCGGCTGGCCGGCGCCAACCTCGCTCTGCTGCGGCCCGATCCCACCTTGCTTCGCATCGTCGTCTTCAAGGGCGTGCCGATGGGTCTGCAGATGATTGTCATCTCCGCGGCTGCATTGACAGTGATGGGCATGGTCAACTCCAACGGCTCGCAGGTCGCCGCCGCTTACGGCATCGCCGCCCAGCTGTGGACCTATATCCAGATGCCGGCGCTCGCCATCGGCGCCGCGGTGTCCTCGATGGCGGCGCAAAATGTCGGCGCCGGGCGCTGGGACCGGATCGGCCGCATCGCCGCCTCCGGTGTAGGCTTCAACCTGGTCCTGACCGGCGCGCTGGTTGCCGTGCTGTCGGTTTTCGACCGTTCGGTGCTGAGCCTGTTCCTGAGCAGCGACAGCGCGGCGATCGACATCGCCGTCCACATCAACAATGTCGCCTCGTGGTCGTTCATTCTGTTCGGCATAACCATCGTGCTGTTTGCCACCGTAAGAGCCACGGGTGCCGTGATGCCGCCGCTGATCATCCTGGTCATTTCGGTGCTGATCGTGCGCACCGGCTTTGCCTATTTCATGCGTGGCGTGATCGGCGAGGAAGCGCTGTGGTGGAGTTTCCCGGCCGGTTCAATCAGCTCGCTTATACTGGCCTCTGCCTACTACCGTTTCGGCCGCTGGCGCACCACGCACATGATCGAGAACAGGCCGGCCGCCGGCGAGCCGCCGGACACCGGTCTTGGCGTGCCGCGCGGACGCGCGCATCTTTCGCCTGAAACACCGAACGGCTGAAGCCAACCCGGTTCCGCTGGACAGCTCCAGGGCTCAACGCCCGTGTTGTTTCAGCTCAAAAGCCAGTGCCACCAACGCAAACGCCAGGATCACGCAGGCGAACGCCAGGCTGGCGGCGATGGGACTGGCATAGGTCGAAACGATGCCGATGCCGATGACGGGCAAGGCGTTGCCGACAAAGCAGCAGATGAAGAAGCTGGACACCACTTCGGCGCGACGAGCCTTCGGCGCGATCTCGTTCACCACTTGCAGCCCGCCACGGTAACCAAGCGCCGCCGCAACGCCGCAACAGGCCGTCGCAGCAACCATCAGTGCCATCGAGGCCAGTGTCTGCGCCGCCACCACCAACGAGACGCTTGGGATCATCAATGCCAGCGCAGCCAGCATCGCTTTGTTGCTCTTCATGTGCATCAGAACGACAATGCTGATCGCGGTGACGATCGCCAGTTCGAACAACAGCGCGCCGGCGACGGCGTGGTTGGTCACATGCAGCTGCTGCGCCAGGATGCTCGGCGCCAACGCGGCGTAGAACCCGACCAGCGCCATCGCGCCGAAGCCGGTCACCGCCGGCGCGACGAAGCGCGCACGGATTTCCTCCGGGACGGAAAGTTGCGGCCGCAAGGAAAGCCGCCGCAGGCCGCCCGGCTTCGCCACCGTTTCGCGAGTGCGCCAGACCAGGATCGTTACCACCAAAAGTGCTGCCAGATAGACGATGAAGATCAGCCGCAACGGCCATGGCTCATATTCAGCCAGAAGTCCCGAAATCAGTGCGCCGAAGCCGAGGCCGAGGAAATTGGTGCTGGTGGCGATCACACTGGCGCGCGACTTGTCCGCGCCGGGAAGAAGCTCGGCAATCCACGCAGTTCCGGTCCCCGCGCCGACGCCGATGCCAAGCCCGCTCAGGATGCGGGCGACGTCGAGCGAGACGACGTTTCCGGCAAACAGGAAGACAAGCGCACTGACGATGGCGACAAGCATCGCCGCCAGGCTCGCGGGCCGGCGCCCGACGACATCGGACACCCCGCCGAACATCACCAATGCCGCCAGATTGCCGACGACATACACGGCGTAGATCAGCGTCAGGGTGATTTGTGAAAAGCCGAATTGCTGCTTGTACACGATATAGAGCGGCGTCAGCACCGTGCTGCCGGCAAACAGCACCGCAATCATCGCGGCGACGGTGGGGATTGCAAGAGCGTCGCCACCTGCTCCTTCGTGCGTATGCGCAAAATTGCGAATGGCCATGGCCAACCTCGTCACCAATTTCGGGGATCGAGGATTTAACGCGGTTTCATCCACGACGTTCCAGCCGACAGGGAGGCTCCTGACAGCACCGTGGACATTGCTTGAGCGGGATATCTGCCGGCTGAACAGGCTCGGATCGGGGCCAGCGGCTCCGATCCGTCATCTATCGCTCAACCGGTCGGCCTCACCTGCAGGGGAAGCCGGGCGCGATCTTGCACTTGCCGGGGCGCGGCTTGTGCGGCGGGCGATGGTGCGGAGGACGGTGCGGCCTGTGCTGCCAGTGCGGCCGATGCGGCGGGCGCACGATGATGATCGGCGGGCGAACGATCTGGGAGCGTTCGAGATAACCGGCGCTGGCCCAGCCGCTCACGCCGCCGCCGTGGATTCTACACCAGCCCGGCTGGCAGCCGGTGACATTGACCCTGAAGCCGGCGGGCAGCGTTCCCACCCTGGCGTATCCCGCTCCCGGCCCGCTGCGGACGTTGAGGTTGGTCGAGGTGTGGGCGCTGTAGGCGAAGGCCGCGGCCGACGTCCCGAAGACCGCGGCCAGGATGGTCGCGACCACAAGCAGAAAACGAAATCTCATCAGTCCCCTCCATTCGAATCCCAGCCGTACATCTGCTTCGGCCAAGACTGCCCTGCAAGAGGAGCGGCCAAGCCAAGAAAAGTCAACGGTGGGCGGCCGTAATCGTCCTGACCAGCGGGACTGATGCCGGATTTTCCTTGGACATGGTTGAGGAATTCCCCGGTTGCCATTTATTGGCTCCCCAACATCCGCTAGCGTTTACTCTCTCTTTCGACAATTCATCGCGGGCAAAGGTGGGATCCATGGGCAAAGGCAGGGTCGAGGCATTCACCGATGGTGTCGTGGCCATCATCATCACCATCATGGTGCTTGAGTTGAAAGTGCCGCACGGCGAGGACTTCTCCGCCCTGGTGCCGTTGTGGCCGATCTTCTTCTGCTACGTGCTGTCCTTCATCAATGTCGGCATCTACTGGAACAACCTGCACAACATGTTCCACGCCGTGCAGCGGGTCGACGGGCGCGTGCTGTGGGCCAACCTCAATCTGCTGTTCTGGCTGTCGCTGATGCCGGTGACCACAGCCTTCATGGGCGAGAACCACTTTGCGCCGGTGCCGGTCGCGGTCTATGGCACCGACCTCGCGCTATGCGCCATCGCCTACACCATACTCGCCGCCGCGCTGCATCGCCTGCACGGCAATGATACCGCCTTTGCCAAGGCGCTGGGTACTGACCGCAAGGGGAAGCTCTCGCTGGCTGTCTACATCGCAGCCGTCGTGCTGACCTTCGTCAGCCAGTGGATCGGCGTCGCGCTCTATGTGCTGGTCGCGATGATTTGGCTCGTGCCGGATACGCGCTTTGCGCGGGTGATTGAAAAGTAGCTGTCTTCACGCATTTTCAAGGCAAAGCGCTGCACGTCTTTCCCAGAGTTGCGCTACTTGCGCATCGCTTTCAGTTTTTCCGCCACCGATGCGGCGAGGTCTGCATAGCGCTCCTCCAGCCGTTCCGCGGCCTTGATGATCGAGAAATCATGGCCGAACTTTTCCAGCGCCATGCGCAGCTTCTCGACGAACTCGGCTTGTTTCTCCAGGGCGGAAAAGAGCGTCTTCACCTGCGTTTCGCTGATGTCGGGATTGGCCAGCATCTGCGGCACCTCGCGGCCCATCTGGTCGCCAATGGCGGTCTGTTCTTTCAGGATTGCAACCCAGTCCGTCAATCAGGAAATCTCCGTTTGCCCCCAGGGCTAAAGTTTGTTTTGTCCCCAGGGCAAAATCTCTTTTGCGGAGGCAAAGGGCAACATGCGCAGCCTCGACCGCACTGGTCAACCCGACAAGGCGAGCAGAGGCTTGCACCGGCCGGCTCCGGCGCTAAGTTCGGCGCCATCGAACAAGGAACCCATCGCCCATGATCACCGACGCCGAGATCCAGACCGCCCTGCCCGCGCTTGCCCCAGGCAATGCCGCCGTGATCACCGGCGCCGCCAGCGGCATCGGTCTGGCGGCCGCCAAGCGGCTTGCACTGATGGGCATGAAGATCGTGCTGGCCGACATTGGCGGCGCGCGGCTTGACGACGCCTCGCGCGCCGTTTCTGCGATTGCCGGCGACGATGCCGTGCTTGCCGTCGCCGCCGACGTTTCGAAGGCGGATGAGGTGGACCGCCTCGCCGAGAGGGCGTTCGGCGCCTTCGACGGCGTGTCGCTGCTGATGAACAATGCCGGCGTCGGCGACAATCCCGGAAAGCCATGGGAAAACCGCGATGCCTGGAAACGGCTGCTGGACATCAATTTCTGGGGCGTCGTGCATGGCGTGGAGGCCTTCGCGCCGCGAATGCTGGCCTCGGCCGGGCCGGGTTTGATCGTCAACACCGGCTCCAAGCAAGGCATCACCACGCCGCCCGGCAATCTTGCCTACAATGTCTCCAAGGCAGGGGTGAAAACCTTCACCGAGGGCCTGGCGCATGCGTTACGCAACGAACCCGGCGCCCATGTCGCTGCCCATCTGCTGATCCCCGGCTTCACCTTTACCGGCCTGACCGAGGGCGCGACGGAAAAACCGGCCGGCGCCTGGACCGGCGAACAGGTTGTGGATTTCATGCTGGAATCCCTGACCAGAGGCGATTTCTACATCCTGTGCCCGGACAATGAGGCGGCCCGCCCGCTGGATGAAAAGCGCATGGCCTGGGCGATCGGCGACATCATCGAGAACCGCCCAGCCCTGTCCCGCTGGCATCCGGACCACAAGGACAGTTTCGCGGCGTTCATGAAGGACTGATCTTAGGCCGCCTGCTTTTTCGACCCGCGCTTCCTCGTCACAACCTTCTTCGCTGCCATGTCGGCGATCTGTTCGTCATGCCGCTTTGCCGCACGCTCGCATTTGGCGCGGATTTCCTCGACTTCGGATTCGGTCAGATGCTCGATGCCTATGAAGTGGTTGTGGCCCTTGCCGACCCGGATCAGTTCGTCGAGCTTGGCCTGGATCGCCGCGCCGTCGCGGTTCTGAGTGTTCTGGATCAGGAAGACCATCAGGAAGGTGATGATGGTCGTGCCCGTGTTGATGACGAGTTGCCAGGTGTCCGAAAAGCCGAAGAACGGACCGCTCACCGCCCAGACGATGACGATCAGGCAACAGACGGCGAATGTAGGCGGCAGGCCGGCTATGCGGGCGACCCAGTTGGCGACCTTGGTGAAATGCTTTTCCATCTATCGTATCCTCGACGCTGCGGCGCGATGAGAAACAATCAGCGACCGTTTCAGGTTCCCGACGCAAACAAATACGTAAGTGCAATCGAATGCACGCATAAGGAGAATAAGGCAGAAAACACAGCTTATGGGTTCAATGTCACAGTAACCCTGCAGGCAAGAGTGCCTGTTCCTTCCGCTTCACAGCGGTTTACCTCCAGCCCCTTCCGCTGCGCCACCCCCGCATGGCGGAAGGGGTTTCAGTCCGGAGAGCGCGGAGCATGGTTTCCCGAAAGCGCCGACCGGCAGAAAGACGGACGGTCGCTCCACTTTCCCGCAGATTGCTTGGCAGCGCCGGCCTAGGCCTGCTGATGGCCTGTGCGACCGTGAGCGCCAGGGCAGAACCACCAACAGCACCGGCTGCCGAAATGGCGACCGATCCGACTATCACCGGCAGTCTCGAACGGCATTGGACCAACAACGCGCTGGACAGCGACCATGCGGTCAAGGACTGGTACACACTGTTGCGCGGTACGCTGCAGCAGCAATGGGGCGACAACGACGCCAACGCGAAACTCAGCGCGGACTTTCAGGTAACGCATTTCGACAAGACGTCGATCGAGGACGACCGCGGATTGTCGCTGTCGGCCGAGGCCTTCCGCCGGCTCGGCCCGGGTCTCGAACTGAGGGGATCGCTGAGCTATCGCGTCTCCAGCACCGGCGACAATCTGGACATCGGCCCGCTGACGCTGGGTACGCGCGAGTTCAAGCAGGTCTTCGGCGCCCAGACACAACTCGGCATCGACCTCGGCAACGCCACCTCGCTGATCCTCGAGGCCGCCGACAGCTACGAAAAGCTCGGCGCGACGCATTTCCAGGAAGATCTCATCCTGCCGGCGAAGCTGCATGCCGACCGCAATCTCTTCCAGTTGGCGGCTCGGGTCACCCAGACAGTTGGCCAGCTTGCCTTCGGCGCGTCCGCGTCCGCGCTGTTCGCCAGCGTTCAGGAAATCGGTTACCCGCCGCTGTTCCTGTCGTTCAACGCCTACACGCTGCGCGCCGAGGCGGCCTACAAGGCCACTGATGGCTCGACGCTCGGCGTGGCGTTGGGCGCGCAGTTCCTGCGTGGCGCCGACGACATCTACCGGCGCTGGCGCCCAACCTGGCAGGTCACCTTCGGCAAGCCGCTGCCGCACGGCTTCGAGCTGCGCGGCACCTATTTCGGCCGCTACGAAACGTCCGAAACCGACGATCCGCTAGCGTCATGGCTGCAGCGCGCGGAGCTGGAACTCGGCATGAAGGTGCGCGAGAACCTCGGCATCGCGTCCGGCATCTTCTATGAGCTCAAGGACAACCTGCTCTACGAGAACCAGGAGCGCCGCAAAGGCGTCTATGCCGAAGCGACGTACAACACGACCAAATCGATGGCCATTGTCGTTCGCGTCGACGTTTCCGAGACCTTCAAGACCGTGATCGACGAGCGCGAGCACACGGTCGATGCATTTGTGGGCCTGCGGGCGAAGATCTAGCTCATTCCCGCGCTTGACTGGGCAGACCCACAAGCGGAGGCAGGAGGGTGTTGAAGACCCTCCTGCCCACGACACGTGACAGATGATTGCCCGTGATTCTCCTGCTCAGCGGCGGCTGCCGAGCTTGTAGCTGTTGCCGCCAAGGATATTGACGCCGATACCGCTGAGAACGCCGGTAAGGACGTTGGTCTTGTTGCCGTTCAGAATGCCTTGGACGACATTGCCGCTCAGGATGTTGTTGCCACTCAGGATGCCATTGAGCGCGGTCACCTGGCCGACGCCGATGGACGGCGACACATTGATCAGGCTACCCGAGCTACCTCCCCAGCCGCCGGCATAGGCGCCGACAGTCGAGAACGAAACCATAGCAGCGGTGAGTACAAGTGCGAACTTCTTCATGACTTCTCTCCATTGATGCTAGTAGTGTTTTCTTCGACTTCTTACGACTTACCCCCGAACCGAGTAGTGCATTTTGCCGAAACTCTTGCAACTTTGGAGTGTTTCATTTCACGGATACAATCCGTTTTCCATTTCTTAACTTTAATATTTTACGTTAAGAAAATTGGTTACCGTCGAAGTCTTGAGCTGGTCAGACGGCGTCGTTTTCCCAGCGATCGAGGAACGCTTCGATCGGCATTGCCTGCATGTCGGGAACCGCTCTGGCCAGCTTTTCGACCGGCCAGTCCCACCAGGCGAGAGCTTCGATCCGCGCCGCGATATCCGGAGCGAAGCGTGGCCGGAGAGCCTTCGTCGGCACGCCGGCGACGATCGCATAGGACGGCACGTCACGCGTCACCACGGCGTTGGCGCCGATGACGGCACCGTTGCCGACGGCGACCCCAGGCATGATCACCGCGCCGTGGCCGATCCAGACATCATGGCCGATGGTCACCACTTTCGCCTGCCGCCGCTCGCGGAAGGCGGCATCGACGCCCAGCCAACGAAAATACTCGTTCGGCCGGTAGCTGAGCTTGTGCTGGGTCAGCCGCTCTATGGGATGCTCCAGCGCATTGATGCGGCTGTTGGCGGCGATAGAGCAGAATTTGCCGATCGTCGTGTAGATCGCTTCGCAGTGGCGTTCAAAATAGGAGAAGTCGCCGACATTCACCTCGCGCAGCACCACCCGCTCGCCGATCGAGGCATAGCGGCCGAGCTTGCACGCCTTCAGTTCCGCGGTCGGATGAATGCGCGGCTCGGAATCCTTCGGCACAAGACTTTCAGTACGGTCCATGCCGGCGGCTTTACCCCCGAGCGATTGGTCCCGCAAGCGGGACCAATCGTCCGAAGGTCGGCAGCCTGTTACGGCTTGCCTTTGCTCCACACCACGTTCTGACCGTAGAGCGGCACGGTGGTGACCGACATTTTGGCCGAGCCGTTCTGCACCTGGCGCGAATGCGAGAGATAGATCAGCGTCTCGTTGGCCTTGTCGTAGATGCGGTTCACCACCTGTTTCTTCCAGATCAGGCTGATGCCTTGCTTGAACACTTCCTCGCCGCCCTCGCTCATGTCGATGTCACCGATGGTGATCGGACCGGTCTGGCGGCAGGAGATCGAGGAATCGGACGGATCCTCGAACCAGTTGCCCTTGTGCAGGCGATCGATGATGCCGCGATCGAAATAGGAGACATGGCAGGTCACGCCCTCCACTTTCGGATCCTTGATCGCCTCGACGATGATGTCGTTGCCGAGCCAGTCGACGCCGACCTTGCCGACTTCCTCGGCGACCGCGGCACCGGCGCCAAGGACAACGCAGGCGGCCAAGGCGCCGCCGATCAGTTTCCGCCCAATCAGTCCGTGCCCAATCAGTCGTCGCCCAACCAGTCGTCGCAAACTAGCCTCCTGCGGTTCGAGTTGCCGGTCACAGGTGGGGCGAGCAGCCCGGCTTTGCAAGCAGATAGGTCGACACCGCCGCGGTTGCGGCAACGCGGCACTTTGCCTGTGCGAGGCCGAACCGCTAAGACTGTCGCACAGGCGCGGCATTGAGCCGGCGCGGCGATTTCTGCAGACGGACTTTTGATGATGATGCGTTCTATCCTGGTCGGCATTCTCGTCCTGATGGCGGCCGGCATCGGCTGGCTGACCTTCGACTGGTACCGCGGCCACTATGGCGGCGAACCGTTCGGGGCCGCCTTCACCCTGGTCGACCAGAAAGGCACGCCGATCACCGAAGCCGCCTTCAGGGGGCAGCCCAGCGTCGTCTTCTTCGGCTTCACCCATTGCCCCGAGGTCTGCCCGACCACGCTGTTCGAACTGGCCGGCTGGCTGAAGACGCTCGGCGACGACGGCAAGAACCTGCACGCCTATTTCGTCTCGGTCGATCCCGAGCGCGACACGCCGGAAGTGATGAACGCCTATGTCAGCAATTTCTCCGACCGTATCGTCGGCATCACGGGCGCTCCGGACAAGGTCCATGCCATGGCCAAGTCGTTCGGCATCTACTGGAAGAAGGTCGACACCGGCGACGGCGACTACACGATGGACCACACCGCCTCGGTGCTGCTGCTCAACGCCAATGGCGACTTTGCCGGCACCATCGCCTACGGCGAAAGCGCCGATACGGCCATCGCCAAGCTGAAGCGGCTGGCGGCGAAAGGCTGATTACCATTTCATGACCCAGACGCGCCTTTACTTCACCACCGGAAAGACCGAGTCCGTCAGCATTTTTGCGGCGCTTGAGGCAGCCTTCGAGGAAGAAGGGCTGCCGATCGCCGTCCTGGAGGTCGACGAGGACAAGGACATCCACGAAGTGTCGCTCTATGCCGATGGCGACGTCGATGCGGTCGAGACCCGTTTGAAGGACATCCTTGCCGGGCTTGCTTTGTCGAAGCCGATCAAGCGCGAGGCCCTGCCCGACATCGACTGGGTGGCGCATTCGCTGGAAGAGCTGAAGCCGGTGCGTGCCGGCCGTTTCTTCGTCCACGGCGCGCATGACCGCAGGAAACGCCACAGCGGCGAGCTCGCCATCGAGATCGAGGCCGGCCTCGCCTTCGGCACCGGCCACCACGGCACCACCGCCGGCTGCCTGGAAATGCTGGAAAGAGTGGTTCGGCGCGAGCATCCGCGCAATGCGCTCGACCTCGGCACCGGCAGCGCGGTGCTGGCGATCGCCGTCGCCAAGCTGGCGCATATTCCTGTGCTGGCCACCGACATCGATCCGGTGGCGGTGCGGGTGGCTGCCGCCAATGCGCGGCTCAACCACGTCAAGGCACTGGTGGAAACAGCAACCGCGCCTGGCTTTCACCATCCGATCTTCGGCAAGCGCGCGCCCTTCGATCTGATCGTCGCCAACATATTGGCGCGGCCGCTGATGCGGCTGGCGCCGCAAATGGCTGGTCACATCGCACTTGGCGGCTCGGTCGTGCTGTCAGGCATCCTCGAGCGTCAGCGCGACGCCGTCATATCGGCCTATGTCGGCCAGAATTTTCGCCACGTGCGCACCTTGCACCGCGAAGGCTGGGTGACGATCCATCTGAAGCATTGAGGCATGCAGGCCGGCAACGACCGAGCTTGGACCAAGTTCCGCCGATTGTCAGCCAAGCGATGCTGTAGCAGGTTGCGCCCAGCCGGAAATCGATTCCGATTTCCGCGACCGTACGCTACGGTTGCGCTGACCGCAGGAGGCCCACAATGTTCCAGACCTTCGATTCCGCCGGCGACCCGGCCGTCGGTAAACCGCGTGTGGCGTTGCTGCGCCAATGGCTTGAAGCCAACGGGCTGGACGGCTTCATCGTGCCGCGTGCCGACGAGCATCAGGGCGAATATGTCGCCGACCGCTCGGCGCGGCTGAAATGGCTGACTGGCTTCAGCGGCTCGGCCGGTGTCGCCATCGTCCTGCGCGACCGCGCCTTCGTCTTTGTCGACGGGCGCTACACGCTGCAGGTGCGCAGCGAGGTCGATCTCGACGTCTTTTCGATCGAAAGCCTGGTCGACAATCCCCCGGCCGTCTGGCTGAAAGACAATCTTGGCAAGGGCGCACGGCTCGGCTTTGATCCATGGCTGCACACGATCAGCGAGGTCAAGGCGCTGCAGGCTTCGGCCGACAGATCGGGCGCTGTGCTGGTGCCGCTCGACAAGAACCCGATCGACATTATCTGGAAGGATCAGCCCGAGGCGCCGGTGGCTCCCGTCGAGCTTCACCCGATCGGCTTTGCCGGCGAGCTTGCCAAGGACAAGCTGGCGCGGCTGGCGGCGGCGATCGCCAAGGATGGTGCCACCCATGCGGTGCTGACCGACCCCTCCTCCATCGCCTGGGCCTTCAACATCCGTGGCGGCGACGTGCCGCACACGCCGCTGGCGCTCGGCTTCGCCATCCTCGCCGCCGATGGGTCGCACCAGCTTTTCATGGATAAGCGCAAGTTCTCGCGCCAGGTCGCGGCCTACCTCACCCAGCTCGCCGAGCCGCATGAGCCCGGCGAATTCGAAGCGGCGATTGCGGCACTTGCCAAGAGTGGCGCGAAAATCGCGCTCGATCCGGTGCTGGCGGCCGACAGGCTGCGCATGCTGGTCGAGGCCAATGGCGGCACCGTGATCGCCGCAGCCGACCCCGCCCGCATCCCGCGCGCCACCAAGAACCAGGCCGAAATCAACGGCTCGCGCGCCGCGCATCGGCGTGACGGTGCCGCCGTGGCGAAGCTTCTGTGCTGGCTGGAGCGGCAAAAACCCGGATCGCTCGACGAGATATCGGTGGTCACCCGGCTGGAGGAACAGCGCCGGCAGACCGGCGAAGAGACCCAGATGCCGTTGCGCGATGTCTCCTTCGACACCATTTCGGGCGCCGGCCCGAACGGTGCCATCATGCATTACCGCGTGTCGCGCGCCACCAGCCGTAAGCTGCAGGCCGGCGAGCTGTTCCTGCTCGATTCCGGTGCGCAGTATCAGGACGGCACCACCGACATCACGCGCACCGTGCCGATCGGCCAGCCGACGCAGGAGATGCGCGAACGCTTCACCCTGGTGCTGAAAGGCATGATCGGCATTTCCACCTTGCGCTTTCCCGCCGGCACGCGCGGCTCCGAGATCGATGCCGTCGCGCGCATGGCGCTGTGGAAGCACGGTTGCGACTTCGCCCACGGCACCGGCCATGGCGTCGGCTCGTATCTGGCCGTGCATGAAGGGCCGCAGCGTATCGCCCGCACCGGCACCGAAAAGCTGCTCGAAGGCATGATGCTGTCCAACGAGCCGGGCTACTACAAGGAAGGCGCCTACGGCATCCGCATCGAGAACCTGATCCTGGTGACGTCGGCGCAAGAGATCGAGGGCGGCGATATCGCCATGCACGGCTTCGAGACGCTGACGCTGGCGCCGATCGACACAAGACTGGTGCAGTCGGACCTCCTGACGCGCGACGAGTTGCACTGGCTGGACACGTACCATGCGCGCGTGCTGACCGAGATCGGCCCGATGCTCGACGGCGAAACGCTGGCCTGGCTGGAGAAGGCGACAGCGCCGCTGCCGCACGACGCGAAGATTTGAGGTGAGCTTCTTTCTCCCGTTTACGGCAGGACTATCGCGTATGGAATTCTTGAGATGGCTGCCCGGCACGGACCCCCACCCCTAACCCCTCCCCACAAGGGGGAGGGAGACTTCCGTTGGCGCTGACCCAGGAGAATCGCCTGTCTTTTCGGCGCCAAGAAGAATTAAAGGCACGCGGCAGCGTTCCCTCCCCCTTGTGGGGAGGGGTAGTGTGCTGAGAGTTCTGCAAATTCGCTGAGAGAGGGCGGTCATGGCAGGCTGGTGATGTTCAACGTCACCGATTCCCGCGA
>NZ_JAMYTM010000043.1:0-45861 GCF_040322475.1 Mesorhizobium sp. M0140
GGGGCGATCATGCCCCCGTGTCGTCAAAAAGCTACCAGCCAAATATCCTGTCAGAACACTGAAGGTGCCTAAGTGAACTGCATTAGGCACATGGCCGCCCTCTTGCGGTTGTGCATACGATTCTATTGCACGGTTAGCTCGGCTCGCTCGCCGGCCTTGACCGTCACGTTGCCTTCTTTGGAACTGTTGTCGGATTTCTCCGAGACGACGGCGTAGTCGCCCGCAGGGATCGCTGCCTGATACTTCTGGTCGAATGCATAGCCAAGCGACTTGCGGTTGCCGTTGATGTCCTTCTTGGCCTCGAAAATCTCGATCTTCGAGGCTCCGGGCGCGGTGATCGCCAGCACGCCGGCATTCATTGCGACCTTCAGATCCTGAAATTCGCCCACCTTGACAGTGAACGGCTGCTCGACGACGGCGAGATCAACCGTCGCAATCAACACATAGTCATCGGGTGGCAGATCGAATTTGCTGTCGGGTCCGTAGGCATAGGTCACCTCGTCCCTGGTTCCATCGATCTTCTTTTTTGCCTTGAGCACCTTGAAGCCGATGCCTGAACCGTCCGCCTTGTCGCCGCCGGCAGCATAGTAAGCATTGGCAACGACATGGCCGACACCGGCAATCATGTCCTTTTCCACGGTCTTGCCGGCAGCCAGCGGGATCGTATCGGTAGCCACGCCCTGCCCGATCGTGACAGTCACCTTCTGGTCGCCGGCCGGCAACACGGCTTTCGTCGTCCCATAAAAGGTCGCGGGCATGTCTGCACCCGGATAATCGATGACGACAGCCGCGCCATCGACGACATCCGCCCCCGCGTTCGGTCGCGGGTGGATGATCAGCGTGCCGGCATTCAAGTTGAAAAGCGGCTTGTAGACCTGGCCTGCCTCGATCTTGACCTTCTGCTCGGTCTTCGCCTGGCCGTCACTGGCCACGACGATATAGTCGCCCGGTTCCAGATTGGCCTTGTAGGCGCCGTATTCGGTGCTGACGTAGTCGCCGCGCGTACCGTCGGGTTTCGCCTTGTAGATTTCCCAGGCGTTGCCGTCGGTGACGGGATCGCCGCCCTCGGCAAGCACTGCTATCGGCTGGAAATTGAAGTCCGGTTTGGCCGGCTCCGGTGCGGGCGCTGGCTCCGGTGCCGGAGCGGGTGCCGGTTCCGGCACCGGCGCCGCCACGGTCTCGGCAAGCGCCTCCTGCAGCGCCTTCTCGTCGGAGGCCTGGATGTATTTGCCGCCGGTGTTGTCGGCGAGGCAGGCGATCTGCTTGCCCTCGTCGGCGGTGAGGCCGAAGCCGACGACATCGGCGGTGAAGTCGACGCCGGATGCCTCGAGCTCCTTGCCAAGCGCGCAGGGGTCGCCGCCGCATGTTTCGAGCCCGTCGGTGATGAGCACGACGGTCGCCTTGTCCTCGGTGTATTTCAGCGCCTCGGCCGCCTGTTTGACCGCCGCCGTCAGCGGCGTCTTGCCGAGGAATTTCAGGCTGTCGGCGGCGGCCGAAATGGCGCTGCCCGAACCTGCCTGAGGCGGCACGATCAGCTGGATGTCGTCGCAGCTGCCCTTTTCACGATGGCCATAGGCCATGAAGCCGATCTCGTCGTCGGTGGGGACCGATTGAAGCACGGTTCGAAGCGACTCGCGGGCGATTTCGAGCTTGGGCTTGCCGTCGATCTGCGCCCACATCGAGCCGGACGCATCGAGAATGATGATGACCTTGTTTGCGGCGAAGCCGAACGTCGTCATCGACAAAAGGAGGACCGCCGCCGCGACACTCCGTGCAAGTCCCGCCATCGAAATCTCCTAAATCCACCCCTGATCCGGGCGGCAAGCTATTTGACGCGGCGCCGGGACACAAGTCCCGGCGCCCGGTGCGTAGGGCTCCGAACCCAGCTTGACAAGGACCTGACGACAGCCAGTTCGGTGGTGCCGGCAGTGCCGGCAGTTTTTGCGATAGGAATTTTTTCTTGACTCTATGCCCTCAGCTATGATACATTTTCGCCCATGGTGCTGATTTGCGCCAAGTGACCCGCCGCACAGGCGGGTTTTTCGTTTGATGCACCGTCAGCCTACGCGGCGAAGGCACCGAAGGAACCCGTTAACCCGAAGTCGCTGCCCTGGCCCGATGCGCCGGGCCGAATGCCGAACTTTTCAGCGGAAGCGGAATTCAATAGGTCGTGCGGCGCTCTTCCGAGGGCGGCCTGCCGAATTGCAGCCGGTAGCTCTGGGCGAAGTAGGAATGCGAGGTGAAGCCGGTCGCGATCGCCACGTCGAGGATCGGCATGTTGGTCTGGCGCAGCAGTTCGCGCGCCCGCTCCAGCCGCAACCGCATGTAATAACGGCCGGGCGTGACGCTGAGATGGCGCAGGAACAGGCGCTCGACCTGGCGCACCGAAAGGCCGGCGGATTTGGCCAGCTGTACCGCCGACAGCGGCTCGTCGAGGTGGTCGGCCATCAGTTCGACGATACGCCTAAGCTTCTCCGACTTGCCGGTCAGGTCGCGTTCCGGCCCGACGCGCTGACGGTCGCCGGCCGAGCGGATGCGTTCGTGCTGGAACTGGTTGGCGACGCCATTGGCGAGGTTCGAGCCGAAATCGCCGCGCACGATCTCCAGCATCAGGTCGATCGAAGTGGTGCCGCCGGCACAGGTGTAGCGCTTGCGATCGATCTCGAAGACGTTGCCGGTGCAGTTGATGTCGGGGAAGCGTTCGACGAAGCCGGCACGGTTTTCCCAATGGATGGTGCAGCGATAGCCTTCGAGCTGGCCGGCCTCGGCCAGCAGATAGGAGCCGACCGACAGGGCACCCAGCGCATTGCCGCGCCGGCCCCAGCTTCGCAAAGCCGCCAGCACCTTGCTCTTGCCGGGGAATTCCGTCGTCAGCCCAACCGAGACGAACAGGATATCGACCGGCGGCAGGTCGGCAACGGCATAGTCGATCTTGAGCGGCAGGCCGTTGGAAGCCATCACCGGATCGCCATCGGCCGACACCGTCGTCCAGCCGTAGAAGTCACGGCCGAGCAACCGGTTCGCCGACCGGAACGTATCGATCGCGGCAGCCAGCGAGAACATGGAGAACTTGTCGACCAGCAGGAATGCGAACTGCCGGCCACCTTGAACGGGGTCCGCGATGACCGGCCGTTCTGAGGGAACACTGGGGTTCGGCAAAGCTGCGGCTTTCTGGCGGGTCAGAAGGACGGCCGTTTCAATCCGGCCGCAAGGTAGGCCGAGGCTAACGTATTGGCCATCAGCATGGCAATGGTCATAGGCCCGACACCGCCAGGCACCGGCGTGATGGCGCCGGCGGCCTTGGCCGCTTCGGCATAGGCGACATCGCCGACGAGACGGGACTTGCCCTCGCCCTTTTCCGGCGCCGGAATGCGGTTGATGCCGACATCGATGACGGTGGCGCCTGGCTTGACCCAATCACCCCTGATCATCTCCGGCCTGCCGACGGCCGCGACAAGAATGTCGGCGGTGCGGGCCAAGGCGGGCAGATCCCTGGTGCGGCTGTGGGCGATGGTGACGGTGCAGTTGGCGGCAAGCAGCAGGTTGGCCATCGGCTTGCCGACGATGTTGGAGCGGCCGACGACGACGGCGTTGAGGCCGGACAGATCCTTGCCGCGCACCCGCTCGATCAGAAGCATAGAGCCGGCCGGCGTGCAAGGCACGAAGGCTGTCTCGAGTTCACCGGTGCCGAGCTTGCCGACATTGATGAAATGGAAGCCGTCGACATCCTTTTCCGGCGCGATGGTCTGGATGATCTTGCCGGCGTCGATATGGGCCGGCAGCGGAAGCTGCACGAGGATGCCGTTGATGGCCGGATCGGCGTTGAGATCGCCGATGATCTTCAGCAACGCCGGTTCCGAGGTTTCGGCCGGCAGCGTGTGCTGGACGGAATGAAAGCCGCATTCCTTGGCGGTGCGCGACTTGGACGCGACATAGACCTGGCTGGCCGGGTCCTCGCCGACGATAACCACGGCAAGACCCGGCTTGGCCTGGCCCTTGGCGACAAGCTCAGCCGTCAGGGTCTTGACCGACCCCACAACGTCGCCGGCAACGCTCTTGCCATCAATCACTTCGGCCATGGACTACCCTCAACACCAGAATGCCCAAGCGCGTCGCTTGCGGAAGCGCCGCGCTTTTCGATCTTTCACAGCGTGGCATTTTCACGAAAATTCCAACATGCAATCCCGCCAAAGCGCCGTCCCATGCCGTTTACGCGAAACCGGCATGTTTTTGTACGGCACAGCGCAGATTTTTGTGGCTCAGAAGTAGCGACGCCGCACGCGGCTCTCGGTCAGTTCGCGAACCGCTTCGCGGAATTCGCGCAGGCTGGCGCGGATTTCCTCGATTGGCGCTTGCTGCTCGGCATCCTCCGCGGCCCGCGACGGCTCCGCCGATCGCTGATGAGGCTGAGGCGCCTGCTGCTGCGGGAGGGACGGCTGTGGATAGGACTCGGAAGCAGGCTGAGCCGGATCGGGCTGCAGCCCGGCATTGGCGGCCGGCATCGATTGCGGATAGGGATAGGCCGGCGGCTGTGCGTAGCCCAATGGCTGCGCGTAGGGATAGAGCTGCGGCCCGGAATATGGCCGCTGCTGCACCATGGGAGGCGGCAGTGGCGGCTGCGCCGTCTGCTGCGGATGGCCGCCGGGCTGGAAAGGCCGCGACGGGTATGCTGCCGCGGCCGCCTGCCGAGGCTCGAAGGCCGGCGCCGACTGGGGGTAAGCGGAGTATTGCGGATCCTGCATCGGCTTCGCGTTTTCGGCAGAGGCCCATTCAACGGTATCGAACGGCTCCTCCCGGGACGGCCTGCGTGAGACGGACTTGTGCAGCCTCGACAGCAAGGCACCGATCCGGCCGGAACCTTCGGCCGGCGAGACCTCGGCTTGCTGGACAGGCGATGGCGCGCCAGGCGGTGGTGATGCAGGCGGGGGTGTCGATGGCTGCGGCGCTGGTGGTTGTGGCGGCGCCGGCGGCGGCGCTGACCGATATGCCTTGTCTTCGTAAGGCGTCCGGTGTTCGTCCGTGCCATGGTCGCGACGCGAGCGCGAATTGGCAGTGTCACGCAGGCTCTCATAGGCGCCACGCATGGCTCCGAGGCCAATGCCGGAGGCGAAACCCAGCAACAGGCCGGCGAGCGCGACCACGACCCGCGACGGCCCGTTCGGCTCGAGCGGCGCGAAGGCCTTCGAGATCACATTGATGTTGGCTGTGTTGATGTCCTTCTGCTCGCCGGTCTCCTTGGCTCGCAGCAGATACTGTTCGTAGACCGAACGCTTGGCGGTCGCCTCGCGCTCCAGTTCGCGCATCGACACCAGGTCGCTGTTGACGTCGCCGCTGCGGACCTTCAGCTGCGCCAGGCGAGAGGCAAGATCCTGTTCGAGCTGGACCGCGCGCTTGAGGTCGACCTGCAGCGACGAGCCGATGCGGCGCAGCTCCGAGGCGATGCGGTCGCGTGCGCCGGCAATCTGGGCATTGAGCGCCTGGAGTTCGGGATGACGCGGGCCGAACCGAATGGCGGCGCGGTCAGCCTCCTGCTTGAGCGATGCATATTGCGAACGCAGATCGCTCATCGAGTTGGAGTTGATCTCCTCCGGCAAGGTACCGGTGAGAACCGAATTGACGTCGACCGACCGCGCCGAAGCGGCCCGGGCGTTGAGCTCCAGCGTGCGGGCGCGGGCAACCGACAGCTGCTCGTTGAGTTTCAGCATTTCGTCGTCGCTGATGAGGTGGCCCTGCGCATCGACGAGATCATGGGTAGCCCTGAAATCCTCGACCTTGCGCTCGGCCGCCTCGACCCCTTTGCGCAACTCGTCAAGCCTGGCCGTCAGTTCGTCGGTGGCGCGGCCTGCCGTGTCCGACTGTATCTGGCCGAAGGTCTGCAGGAAGACATCCGTCATCGTGTTGGCGATGAGGGCCGATTTCTCGCCATTCTGCGTGGTGGCGCTGACGGTGATGACGAAGGTCTTGCCGCCGCGCTCGACCGAAAGGCTCTCGGCCAGATTGCCGACAGCAAGCGCGCGGCGGCGGCTGTCGTCGACACCCCCCGGCCCGTCATTGCGGGACAGGACGGAGCGGATGAGCGACATGACGCTGAGGCCGCCGCCGCCTTGCCCATTGAATTCGGGGTCGTTGACCAGATTGAGCTTGTCGACGACCTTGTTGAGAACGGTGCCTGAGGTCAGCACCCGAACCTGGTTCTCGACGATGGCCAGCGTGGCGTCGGAAGCGACGACCGACTGGGTGAGATCGCGGTCGGTGAGCTTCAGGTCGCGCGGGTCGACGATCAGTTCGGTGGTGGCTTCATATTTCTTCGGCGTCGACAGCGCGATGGTGACGCCGAGCGCAGCGCCCAGTAGTGTCGTCGTCACGATCAGCAGCTTCGACTTGCCGACACCACGCACGACCTGCATCGGATCGATCAGCGGCTTCCACTGCTGACTGTCCGTGCCGTCGTTTCGGGGTAACGACGCGTCGCCTGCAGCGTAAGGTTCCGATGCACGATCGGCGCGACGGGCGCCAGCGGTTTCGGCGGCACCAGACTGTGTCCGTGGCGTGGTTTGCGCGCGGTAAGCTTGCTCATGATCCCCGTCGGTCGCGGCCGGATCCGACAGTTTCGGGTTGCGCGCCTCGCGCTGCGAACGGGCGAGGCGATGACGCGTGGCGGCATCCTCGCGCCATGACGGGTCTGCCCGGTCGCCTATCGAGACCAGGGACGCGTCGGGTTCGTCGCCGCGCACAGCCTGGCCAAGCGCCAGCAATGAGCGCTCGCGCTTCCAGTCCTCGCGGTTTTCCCTGTCGACCATCGTCTGGAACTTTACCTTTGGCGACCTGCAAACGGCGCTTGGCCATTCGTTAAGCCACGCTAAACAGGCATGGAAAACAAAAGGTTAATTTTCCCGCACCGAAGCGTCGGTTTCTCGCTTCGGTTGCATCTATTTTCGACACAGGCTCAGCCTCCAGAACGGCACGTTAAGTTTTCCCGCCTAGGCTCTCCTTGAGACATGACGCAGGCCAGTGACATACCGCAAAGGCGGCCCCTCGCCCGGATCGGCAGCTTTTTGGCCGAACGACGGGGGCTGCTTCGCGACTATTTCTCGGCGATCAGCGGCGCCGGCGGGCGACTGGTGTTTTCGCTGGCCTATTTCATCGCGCTGGCCAACACGCTGTCCATTTCCGAATTCGGCATGTTCGCCACCGCTTCGGCGGCCGGTGTCATGCTGTCGCGCATCCTCGCCTTCGGGTTCATCTCGGCGCTCTACCGCACCGCCACCATCCGCCCCAATCTGATCGGCACCTTCTCCGCCGGCTTCCTGCTGCTCGGCGTGCTGTCGCTGCCGCTGCTGGCCGCGGCCTCGTTCGGCGTCTATCTGCTTTTCTTCGCCGACACCGTGCCGCTGTCGGTGTTTGCGGCAATCGTCTTTGCCGAAGCGCTGCTGTGGCGGCCGGTCGAGGTGGCGCTGATCGTCAACAACGGGCTGGGCAAGTTCGGCCGCGCCGCGCTGCTGGCTATCCTGGCGACCGCGTTGCGGGCGCTTGGCGCGGTGCTGTTCATGTTCTCTGCGCATCACAGCGTCTGGATATGGTCGTGGTTCTATATCGGCGCCAATGCCGCCTCGCTGCTGATTGCCTTCGGCTTCTTCTACCCCCGCCAGCGGTTGCGGCTGCGCATCGAGCTCTATCTCAGGCGATTGGCCGATTCTGTCTACGTGGCCGGCGCCGAAGTGCTGTTCTACCTGCAGATGGAGTTCGACAAGCTGCTGGTGCTGGCGATCGGCGGCCCGCATCTGGCTGGCATCTACGCCATCATTATGCGGCTGGTAGACCTGACCGCCATTCCGATCCGCACCTTCTCGATGATGCTGGTGCAGCGCATGATGCGCGCGCCCGAACTTTTGTCGCGGCTGGCGGTCAAGAGCGGCATCGAAGGCGGTGTGTTCGCGGTCTCCACGGCAGCGCTGCTGACGCTTGGCATCGTGCTGCATTTCTTCCCCAATGCGCTCGGCAAGAATGTCGCCGAGGCCGCGCCGCTGGTCGTGCTGGCGATCTGCGTGCCTGGCTTGCGCAATCTGGTCGAATATCAGGCCGAGCTTTTGTTCGCGCGCGGCCAGACGCTGGTGCGGGCGCTCAATCTCGGTCTGCTCGCCGCACTGAAGGCGCTGCTTTTGACCTATGTGCTGACGACCATCCTCGACACGCCGAACCTGGTGCTGTCGCTCAATGTCGTCTTCCTGCTTTTGTATCTCGCCTCGACGCTGCTCACCTATTCGGCGATGCGTAAACCGGCAAAGCCCATCTAATCCAGCCCGATCAAACGGCGGATGCGGCCGATATCGGTGCCGATGAAGGATTGCATGCCGATCGCCACCTGCTCCGGCGCCATGGCGGCAACGAAGCGGCGGAACTCGTCGTCCGACAGCGCCTCGCCGGTCCAGTGCACCCGGCAGAACTCCTCCGAACCGTGGAAGTGGCCGGCACCCTGTAGCAAATCGTCGACATAGCGGCCGTAGATCATGCATTCGGAGAATTTGCGCGCCGAGCCGACGACCTCGACCCAGTCGCGGCCATGGACCTTCTCGATCTCGCCGCACATGGCCAGCACGGTGTCGCGCCGCCACGCGATCAGCGTCGAGATATAGTCGTGGATCGACGTCCGGGACGGGTCGATGCCGAGTGCCGAGCCCGCATTGCGCGACCAGATGCGATGCTCCTCATGACCTTCGTCCGCCAGCACACCGTCGCGGCGGAACAGGCGCACCTTGCCGTCGCGCCAGAAGGCGCCGCAGTCGAAAGGTTTCAGGAAGGCGACGTCGGAATCGCAGAAGATGAGCACGTCTTCCCCGGCATGCGCCGAGATGGCGATGCGACGCAATTGCTGCACGTGCCAGCCACGCAGCGGCTGGGTCTTCAGGCTGAGCCAGACGCGCCGGCGAAACAGGCTGAGCGGATCGTCGAAGGCGTGCAGCCAGCGCGGCAGCAATTCACGCTCGTCGACGACCGTGCGGCGGCCGGTTTCCAATTGGCGAAACAGCCTGACGTCGCGATGTTCGACCAAGATGTAATGGTGCGCCGCGCCCGAAACGTGGCGATCAAGTGTCTCGCACAGCAGGCGGCAGCGCTCGAAGTCGGGCGCGTAGCTTGCCGTCACGATGGCCGCCGTCGGTGTCTGCCGCAGCGGGCCTGGCTCGACAGCGGTGCCTGGCACGAACCTGCTGTTCACTTGACATCCTCCGCGGCTTCGGGCGCAAGCGAGAATTTCTGCCTGACGACGCGCAGCAGGAACAGTGGGTTGCCGACCACATAACGGCGCCACAGGCGGCTCGGTTCGACAGCCAACCGGAACAGCCATTCGAGCCGCAGCCGGCGCATCCACAAGGGCGCGCGGGGCACCGCGCCGCTCAGGAAATCAAGCAACGCGCCGACGGCGATCGGCAGCGTGCAGTGGCGCGCGTCGATGTGGCGTTCGATCCACAATTCCTGGCGCGGCACGCCCATGGCGACGAGCAGCACGTCGGGCCGAAGCGCGGCGATCCGGTCGACGATTTCCTGCTCCTGCGAAGCGGGGAAATAGCCGTCATGGATCACCACGAATTTGTGCTGCACCGCCAAGGCGGCCAGCTTGACCGAAGCCGCTTCGGCATTGACACGCGTCGCGCCGAGCAGCCCAACGGTCAGCGGCGTCGTCGAGGCCTGCAGGAAGGCCGGGACGAAATCGGTACCGTTGAGATTGTCGGGAAACGGCGCCCCGTAGAGGAGTCTCGCCGCCAGATCGATACCGATGCCGTCGGGCAGGATGAGGAAATCATCGAGTGCCCCGGCGAACACCGGGTCGGTATAGGCGATGTTGGCGTTGTGGGCGTTGAGGAAACTGACCTTGGTGAAGCGCCGCTCGGCAATCAACCGGTTCAGCAGGGCGATGGCATCGTTCCAGCGGACCGCAACCACCGGGATGCCAAGGATCGTCTTCAGCTTGTCGAGCCCGAACGCGGCGCGGGCGGAATGCATGTTCATGCAAACGCCTCCTGCCTGACAGGCTCAAGCTTTTCGAGGCCGAGCCGGATGGCAGCGTCGAGCGCCTTGACCTGCGAGCCCCGGAACGCGCTGCCGTCGACGTCGCGGATGTCGGCCGCCGCAGCCTCGAGAGCCTTGGCGAAGGCGACGGGATCGTCGGTGACGACGCAGTTGGCCGGACGGTGGTCGATGCCGCGTAGCGAACGGCTGGTGGCGACCGAAGGCAGGCCGAGTTCGAACGTTTCGATGGTCTTCAACTGGACGCCGCTGCCCGCGGTGCTGATCAGCGGAATGACGGCAGCACCGCGCACGAAAGCCTGCGCGTCGGGCACGCGGCCGACAAGTTCGACACCCGGATGCTTCGAGGCGACGCCCGAAGGCATGTGGCCTGCGATGCGGATGCGGAAATCGGGCCGCAGATGCGGCACGACGTTGCTCAGGAACCAGTCGAGGCCGATGCGGTTCGGCTGCCAGGTCCAGGTGCCGATCAGGGCGGCGTCGCAGTCGATGCGGCGAGGGCCTTTCAGGGTTGGCGCCTGGGCACCGGTCACCAGCGGCAGCACCGCCGAGCGGTTGTCGGAGGCGACACCTAGTGCGGCGCGGTCTTCCTCGGCCAGGGTGAAGACGAAGCGCGCCCGGCGGCAGAGACGCTCTTCGACGGCCTTGAGCAGCCTTGCCTCGCGGCGAAACAGCAGGCGCTGGAAGAGGCTGCCGGCGGCAGCGGCGTTCTCCCGCGCCGAAAGATACTCGACATTGTGGGCAACGAAGATCGAAGGCCGCTCGGTGAACAGCTTTTCGAAGGCGCCGGCGAACTGCACGGAATTCAGCACGTAGCCGTCAACCGGTCCAGCTTGCTCGATGGCAGCGAGAACATCGCTGTCGGACACGGCGCGCAGCTTGACCGAGGCGAAGGTGAGGCCCGAAAGCAGCGCCTTGCCGACCCAGGCCAGCTTCTGCCGCGCGGAGGCATTGTCCGTGCGCACGTCGATGGCACCCAGCACCACGGTGTTTTCGGGGTCGGCCGCGGGTTTCCCCGGCCAGGTGAAACCAATGACGGTTACGCGCACGCCAGCGCGCCGCAGGGCGGCGATGATCGCAGCGTTTGCGATCTCGTAGCCCGAGGCGAGAGCACCGTCGGGCACGATCGATGTGGCGAACAGTAGATGCATCTCACCTATCCAGTGGTGTAGCCGGTAGCAAAGCGCGGTGAACCCTTGATTAAGCGAGCACATTCGACGGCCGAAAGCCTCTGCTTGCAGGCGTTCTCCGTGCAAGGTGATTAACGAAACCTTATCAACCGTGGTGCTACCAGAGCCCAACTCACCATGTGGCTGGACACGGATGATCCCTTTGCCATCGGACGGTTCGGTATCGGTCGCGGGACGCACGCCGCGGCTTGACGTCGAGGCCGTCGAAGCCGTCGTCACCTTGCCGACCTTCAAGCGTCCCGAGCAGGTGCTGGAAACGCTGGCGTCGCTGCGCGCGCAGCAAACCGGCAGGCGCTTTGCCGTGATCGTCATGGAGAACGAAGCCGAGGCGCGGGCCGGCGCCAAGGCAGCGCTGCCGCTGTTCGAGCGCGGCGAGATGCCGGGCCTGGTGATCATCGCGCATGAGCGCGGCAATTGCAGCGCCTACAATGCCGGCTGGCAGACGGCGATCCTGCAATTCCCGAACTTCAGGCATCTGCTGGTCATCGACGATGACGAGATCGCCGATCCGCAGTGGCTGGAACGGATGTGCCGGGCTGCCGAAACGCTGGGCGCCGATATTGTCGGCGGCCCGCAGGTGCCCGTGTTTGCCGACCCCGCCCATGCGCGATGGGCCGAGCATCCGGTGTTCGCGCCGCCCTACCGGGAGACAAAGCGGGTGCCGGCGCTCTATTCGTCCGGCAATCTTCTGGTCGGGCGCAACGTGCTGATCGCCATGGGTCCACCCTTTCTCGATCTCAGATTCAACTTCATGGGCGGCGGCGATTCCGATTTTCTCAGCCGGTCGGCGCAAAAGGGCTTTGTGCTGGGCTGGTGCGCCGAGGCCAAGGTGCATGAAACCGTCCCGGCCCGGCGTATCGAAGCCGACTGGATCCGTGCCCGCAGCCTGCGCAATGGCGTGATCTCGACACTGGTCGAAAAAAAGAAGCGCGCCGGCACACCGCTGGCCGGCGCCAAGGTGTTGCTGAAGAGCCTGGCACTGCTTGCCGCCTCGCCGCTTCGCGGCCTGATCCGGCTGGCGCGGACCGGATCGCCTGATATCGCCATCTACCCTGTCCATGTGGCGCTGGGCCGCGTGCTGGCCGAATTCGGATATGCCAATGAGCAATATCGCCAGCCTGAGAAAAACTGAGCGCGCGCCGCTCAGCGCCGCGTTCACGCGCGAAGGCGTGGCGACCGCCATTGCCGCGCTGCTGTTCACCGTCATCATGGTGTCCTTCCGGCCGTTCCAGCCGGGCGGCGCAGAACTCGCCGGTCAAGGCGGCGACATCGTCAACCAGCTTGGCTTCGGTTCGCTCGGCGCCATGTCGATCTTCTCGCTGATGGCCTTTGCCGATCCGCGTGTGGTGCGCTCGCTGCTCAGCCCGTCCTGGATGCTGATGCTGGGCTTCTTTTTCCTCTCGGTGATCCTGTCGACCGATCCGCCTTCGGCCATGCGCGCCGCCTCCTTCACCCTGATCGGCATCCTGACGATGGCGACGATCCTGGTGCTGCCTCGCGACGCCGAAGCCTTCTCGAAGGTGATCATCTTCACCGCCGTCGTGGTCATGGGCCTTTCCTATCTCGGGCTCATCGTTTTTCCGCACGAGGCGATGCACACCGCCGACTCGCAGGAGCCTGAGCATGCCGGCCTGTGGCGCGGCGTGTTCACCCACAAGAACATCGCCGGGCCGATCATGGCCTGCCTCAGCTTCGCGGGCCTCTATCTCTACCGGCGCGGACAGCGCTACTGGGGTGCCGGGATCTTCTTCGCTGCGATGATCTTCATGCTGCACACCGGCTCCAAGACGACAGCCGGCCTGGTGCCGTTCTCGATCCTGATCGTCATGTTCCCGAGCCTGATCGGCATGCGGCTCGGCACGCCGATCCTGTTTGCGCTGGCGATCGTCGCGACAGCGGTCGGCACGCTGGGCATCGTATTCCTGCCGCCGATAAAACATCTCGCGGCGATCTATTTCCCGGACATGACCTATACGGGCCGCACGACGCTGTGGGAGTTCGCCGGCAGCATGCTCGCGAAGAAGCCATGGACCGGTTACGGCTATGAGAGCTTCTGGGGCACGCCCTTGCTGCTCAACCAGGACCAGCCCTTCGACCGGCCGTGGGACATCCGGACCATCGTGCACGGCCATGACGGCTACCTCGACATCGCCGTGCTGATGGGCATTCCGGCACTCTGCGTGGCGGTCTACACTTTCCTCATCGCGCCGCTGCGCGACTACATGCGCATTCCGTTGCGCAGGGAAAACATTTTTCTCGGTGACTTCTTCATGATGGTGGTGCTGTTCACGGCGCTGAACGCTTTTCTCGAAAGCTTCTTCTTCCATCGCGGCGACCCGGTCTGGCTGTTCTTCGTGCTCGGCGTATTTGGCCTCAGGCAAGTCTCGCTGCGGCCGATGGCAGTGCGCGATCCCGATCGCGGCTCGCGATCTTTCCGTTCCTCCTGACGGGGGCTTCCCCGGGGAAGCGCCAGCGTCTATGTGAAAGCCTTCCTTCGGAGGGCTTTTGATGACGATCAGGCTTGTTCTCGCCGGCTGCGGCAATATGGGTTACGCCATGCTCTCAGGCTGGCTGAAATCCGGTAAGCTTGCGCCATCGGCGGTTTTCGTGGTCGAGCCCAATGCCGATCTGCGCAATCGCGCGGCCACGCTGGGCTGCGCGACATCAGCCGATGCCGGCAGCATCCCGGCCGATGCCGTGCCCGATCTCGTCGTCATCGCGGTGAAGCCGCAGGTGATCCGCGATGTCACCGCCGCCTACAAGCGTTTCGGCGATGGCCGCACCACCTTCGTCAGCATCGCCGCCGGCACGCCGGCCAGCACCTTCGAGGAAATCCTCGGCAACCGCGCGCCGATCGTGCGCTGCATGCCCAACACGCCGGCAGCAATCGGCAAGGGCATGATGGTGGTGTTCTCCAACAGGCTGGTTTCCGAAGACACCAAGCGTTTCGTCGCCGACCTTTTGTCGGCGAGCGGCGAAGTGACCACGATCGACGACGAGGGCCTGATGGATGCGGTGACCGCCGTCTCCGGATCTGGGCCGGCCTACATCTTCCATTTCATCGAAGCGCTGACCGTGGCCGCCGAGAAGGCCGGGCTGCCAACGGCGACCGCCAAGCTGCTCGCCATGCAGACAGTCTATGGCGCCGCCTCGCTCGCCGCCGAAAGCGGCGAGGAACCGGGCGTGCTGCGCCAGCAGGTCACCAGCCCCAACGGCACGACGGCAGCGGCGTTGGACGTTCTGATGGGCGAGGACCGGCTGACGCACCTTCTCACAGAAGCGGTGGAGGCTGCACGGCTGCGGTCGGTCGAACTGGGGAAGTAAGCAGCCAGCTCCTCCCCTGCCGAAGTTTTGATGGGTCGGACGTGCTTGCGTTGATGGCTTGGCGGAAATGCACATCGCTTCGTCATCCTGGGGCGAAGCAAGGAGCGCAGCGACGCGGCGCAGACCCCAGGATCCATGCCGCGACTTCAAAGCGCTGCTGCGGTGCAGAATTCTGCTCCGCTGCATTCCTCGACCAAGATCACGGCATGGATCCTCGGGTCTCCGCGACGTCGCTTCGCTCCTGCTCCGCCCGTGGATGACGAAGTTGGGAAGGCTCCGGTCAATCCCGAATGTCTACGATCATCCATCGAAACGAACGACGAAATCCGAGCTGCCAGCAGGCCTTCCAACGTGACAACCCCTGTGCACCTGTCAGGCGTCATTCTGGCCGCCACCCCACATGGCATCGATCTCATTCTTGCTCACGACCCGGCCAGCCTTGCCCGCTTTGGACCTCAAATCACCGGCGATTGCAGCCAGCCGTTCCGCCAGAGGCATACGGGCGTTTTCCCGCTTCAGTTCACTTTCAAGCGCTTCGATAACCGCTCTGGTCATGGAAACCTTGCGCTTGGCGGCAAGCTGGCGAGCCAGTTCGCGGGCAAGCGGATTCCTGATTCGAAGGTTTATGTGACCGACCTTGGCGACATTTGCCCCACAATCTATCATTTGTCGTAGCAGCGCCAGCGTGGTCCTTTCAGGCCCCGTAGAGCATCTCGTCCTGCAGCCGGCGCAAGGCGAACAGCCTTGTCGTCTGGTCGGGCGACGCATTGTCTGACGTCAGCAATTCGCCTTTCCTGACCGGTTTCAGCACCTTGCCGCCCTCGAGCAGGCCGACCGGCACGGCGCGCTGGGCACGGGCTTCGCCGACGGTCATCGTCCAGGAGCGGTAACAGGTCTCGCCGATCGCATCGAAGGTCTCGCCGGCGGCGAGATCCCGCTTGGCGACCGCACAGACTTCGGCAACGGGTTGCGGCAGCGGCACCATGTCGGGCTTGCCGAAAAGCATGATGCGGGCGGCGGTCAGCGGCACCTCCAGTGAGGTCAGATGATAGGGCCTAAACAGGCTGTAGTAGGGGCCGTGGCCGATATGCAGGTCGTCCATGCGCTCGATGATGCGCGGATGCGTCGCCTCGACGATGACGAACACGCCAGGCGCGACGCCCTTGCCGACCGTGTAGTCGACGACGCCTTTCCTGAGCAACAGACCGCCATCCTCGCGCGGGATCAGCACCTTGGCGAGGTCATCGCGGTCGGCCTTGGGGCCGTGCATACCGGGCACGTCGGGCACCAGCCCGGTGGCGTTGGCGATGGCACACATCTCGACCATGGTCTTGGAACCGTCGACGAACTCGACCAGCATGCGCGGGTTCATGTTGCGGCGGATGGCTTCGGCGCGATAGTCGTCCGGTACGGCATCGTGGTTGAGCGGGTTGTTCTTGCCCTTGCCGGCCGAGACGATGGTCAGCCCGAGCGCCGACGCGAATTCGATCAGTTCCATGCAGCTCGACGGCTCGTCGCCCGCACCCACCGAATAGACGACGCCAAGCCGGTCGGCCTGCTGCTTGAGGTAGCAGCCGATGGTGACGTCGGCCTCGACGTTCATCATCACCAGATGCTTGCCGTGCTCCATCGCCATGAGGTCGAAATCGGCGGCGACGCCCGGCTTGCCGGTGGCGTCGATGACGACGTCGATCAGCGGATTGGTGACCAGCATCTCGTTCGAAGTGACGGCGATCTTGCCGCTCTCGATAGCGCCGGTGACTTTCGACGCGGTGTCGGCTTCGACGGCCATGGCTTCGTCGCCATAGGCGATACGGATGGCATCGCGCGCGGTGTGCGGGCGGCGCGTCGAGACGGCGCAGATCGAAATGCCTGGCATCAGCATGCCTTGGGTGACCAGATCGGTGCCCATTTCGCCCGAGCCGATGACGCCAATGCGCACCGGGCGGCCCTCGGCGGCACGCCTGGCGAGATCGCGGGCAAGGCCGGTCAGGGCGACGTTGGTCATGCAGGAATGTCCACAGCTTCGTGATTTGGGACCGGATAGCAGGGAACGGGTTCTATTTGCCAACGAAACCCGGTCGCGACCGGCAATTTCCCACGAAATCGTCTCGGAGGGGACGTCCGCCGAGGCTCGATTGGCCGAAGCGCAACCAATTGACATCGCAGCGAACAACCCCAATAAAACATTCGTTTGTCAACAAAGGCAAATGTTCACCGATGCGACAGTCGGAAAGCATTCGCCTCTGGGGCAAATTGGGGAGTGTCTTTGCGCCGGGGCGTCAAAGGCTGGATGGAGCATCATTGCGAGGCGTCGAGCGAAGGCTCGCGGCTCCAGGGGAGGAAAAATGGATACTGTTCTCGCGGGCCTCAAAGGGGCCATCGATACGCTTGGCCCGACGATCCTGCTGCCAATTGTCATTTTCATCATCGCCGTGGTTCTGGGTGCCAAGGTCAGCAAGGCTTTTCGCGCCGCCGTCACCATCGGCGTCGCCTTCATCGGCATCAATCTGGTGCTTGGCCTCATGTTCACGTCGATTGGCGACGTCGCCAAGGCCATCGTCACCAACACCGGCATCCATCGCGACATCATCGATGTCGGCTGGCCCTCCGCGGCCGCGATCGCCTTCGGCTCGTCGGTCGGCCTTTGGGTCATTCCGGTCGGCATCCTCGTCAATATCGTGCTGTTGCTGACACGCATGACGCGCACGCTCAATGTCGACGTCTGGAATTTCTGGCACTTTGCCTTTGTCGGCTCGCTGGTGGTCGCCGCAACCGACAATCTGGCCTATGGCATCGCGGTCGCAGCACTTGTCGCAGCACTCTCGCTGCTGTTCGCCGACTGGTCGGCGCGCGCGGTACAGCAGTTCTACGGCGTGCCCGGCATTTCCGTGCCGCATCTCGCCTCGGCGCAAATCCTGCCGATCGCCATTGTGCTCAACTGGATCATGGACCGCATTCCCGGGATCAACCGCATCAACATCAACACGGACACCATCGAGCGCAGGTTCGGCGTGTTCGGCGAACCTGTCGTGATGGGCCTCATCATCGGCCTCGTGCTTGGTGCGATCGCCTTCTACAATGCGGGTGATCTCAGTGTGGTGCTGGCAAAGGTTCTGGGCACCGGCATGACGCTGGCCGCGGTGATGCTGCTGCTGCCGCGCATGGTCAAGATCCTGATGGAGGGGCTGATCCCCGTCTCCGACGCCGCACAGGCGTTCGTGCGCAAGCGCACCGGTGACCGAGAGCTTCTCGTTGGTCTCGATTCGGCGATCCTGATCGGCCATCCGGCCGCGATCTCGTCGTCGCTGATCCTGGTGCCGATCGCGATCATTCTGTCCATCATCCTGCCGGGCAACCGCGTCATCCTGTTCGCCGACCTCGCGGTCATCCCCTTCATCGTCGCCATGACCGCGCCGCTGGTCAAAGGCAACGTGTTCCGCATGGTGGTGGTCGGCACGGTGACGCTGGCCATCGGCTTCTACGTCGCCAACGCGCTGGCGCCGCTGTTCACCAGCGCAGCAGTCTCGTCGGGCTTCAAGCTGCCGGCGGACGCGCTGCAGATCACCTCGGTGGTCGACGGCTTCCTGTGGGTGCCTTACGTGGTCATCGAGGCGATCCAGGGGATGGGGCTTGTCGGCATCATCGTGATCGCAGTGGTCATCGCGGCATTGTTTGTCCTCTACCGCCGCAATCCGCTTGGCTGGGAGCGGGCCGCGGGCGCCGAGGACGAGCCGGCCGAAGAGACGGCCTGAACCTGACAGCGTCTACTCTTTAACGGATCGTGCGCCCTTCCTCGGGCGCACGATTTCATCGACGGAGCAAAGAATGTCCGACGGACTCATGCAGCTTCTGGACCCCGACGCGATCGTGCTCGGATCCGATGCCTCGACCAATGAGGAGATCATCCGCATTCTGGCGGGCCGGCTGGAGAGACTTGGCTATGTCAAAAGCAGCTATGCCGACGCGGTCGTGCGCCGCGAATTGACCATCCCGACCGGACTGCCGCTGGAACGCTCCGACAATGTCGCGGTGCCGCACACCGATCCGGAGCATGTGCTGAAGCCTGGCATCGCGATGGGCACATTGAAGCAACCAGTCACCTTCGCCAACATGGAGGATCCCGACGAGATGCTGCCGGTCGGCTTCGTCTTCCTGCTTGCCATCAACGACAAGGACAAGCAGATTGAGGCGCTGCAGGCCGTCATGGCCACCATCCAGAACCCGCAAGCCTTGGATGATTTGAGGTCGGCCAGAACCCTCGAAGACGTGCGAGCCGTACTCGGCTGAAACAAGGAGAAGCAGAGATGTCCAGACAGAAAACCATTCTCTTTGCCTGCGGCACGGGCATCGCCACCTCGACCGCGGTCAATGTCGCCGTCACCGAGGAAATGAAGAAACGCGGCCTCACCTTCAACGCCCAGCAGGCAAAGGCCACCGAAGTGCCTGGACTGGCCGACAATGTCGACTTCATCGTCGCAACCACACCGATCTCCGCTTCGGTGACCAAGCCGGTGATCAAGGGCCTCGCCTTCCTCACCGGCATCGGCAAGGACAAGGTGCTGGACGAGATCGAGGCGCAGTTGCGCAAATGACGGCACAGACGCTACGCGCAGGCTGACGCGGCTTCACACCACCCTGACATAGCTCGTCATTCCCGATTTCTGGTGCTCGATGATATGGCAGTGCAGCAGCCAATCGCCGGGATTGTCGGCGACGAAGCCGAGCTGAACCTTCTCGTTGGGCTGGATGAGATAGGTGTCGGAAATCGCAGGCTGAACCTGGCGCGTCGAGGATGACAGCACCTTGAAGCTCATGCCGTGCAGATGCATCGGATGGGATTGCGGCGTCAGGTTCTCCATGTCGATGACGTAGCTTTGGCCAAGCTTCAGTTCGGCCAGAGGCGCGGTCGGATCCTTGGTGTCGCCGGGCCACGGCACTTTGTTGATGGCCCAGAAACTGTAGCCAAGCGAACCGCAGATGCCATCGCTCGGGACGTTTTCCGCCGTGGCGCTCAGTGCCAGGGAAATATGCCTGGCGCTGGCGAGATCCACTTCCGCCACCGGATTGAGCTCCAGCGGCGCGAGATCGCGAATGTCCCGTTTGAGCGAGTTTCCAGTCGCACGCAGGGTCGCCAGGATTTTTGGCTTGGTGCCCCTGACGTCCCTCAAGCTGACGATCGCACCTTCCTCGTCGGGCATGCGTATGGCCAGCTCCATGCGCTGGCCGGGTCCAAGCAGCAAGGCATCGGGCGAAAAACGTTCAGGCACCGGATTGCCGTCGAGCGCCATGACACTCGCCTCCGCACCGTCGACGCGAAAAGCGTAGATGCGCGTGACGTCGGTGATGGCGACCCTGAGCCGCACCAGCCCTCCCGCCGGCGCGTCATATTGCGGCTGATCCAGCCAATTGGCGGTGCGCACCGTGCCGTAAGTGCCGGTTCTCGCGGCATCGCGCGGCCGGAACTGGTCGATGAACTGACCGTCGTCGCCGAGGCGCCAGTCGCGCAGGTTGAGGACGATTTCGGCATCGAATTTCGGGTCGTTGGGATTCTCGACCACGATCACGCCGGTCAGGCCATGGCCCATCTGCTCCAGTGTGTTGCAATGCGGGTGGTACCAGAAGGTGCCGGCGTCGGGCGGCGTGAAGGCGTAGTCGAAATGATCGCCGGTATAGACGTAGGGCTGGACCAGGAACGGCACGCCGTCCATCTTGTTTGGAACGCGAATGCCGTGCCAGTGGATAGTCGTCGGATCGTCGATCGCGTTGACAAGGCGTGCAGCGAAGGGCTCGCCCTTTTTCATTCTGAGCACGGGCGGCATTCCGGCGTTACCATAGGTCAGCACATCCCTGGTCTGGCCGACATCCATCAGCTTCGCCTGGATCTTTGCCGTCTGCAAAACCACCGGCTCAGTTGTGGCAGCTGCCAAGCCGCCAAGCCGACCCATGGCCGAAAGCCCGACCCCGCCCGCGCCGGCTATCGCTGCCGTTTTCAAAAGCCTGCGGCGTGTGAGTAAGGTCATTCGGCGCTCCAACTGCAAAGGCGACTGCCCGCGAAGGTGTAACCGCCGCGCCATGGATCACAAGCCGGGAACCCGCGCAAATTCTGTTGAGGGCATGCCGTCGCTATTCAGCCGCCTCGGCGTAGTGTGCCGGCACGTAGTTGAGGATGGGGCCAAGCCAGCGCTCGACCTCGGCCAAGGGCATTGCCTTGCGGCGTGCATAATCTTCGACCTGGTCGCGTTCGACCTTGGCGACGCCGAAATAGTAGCTTTCGGGATGCGACAGATAGATCCCCGACACGGACGAGCCCGGCCACATCGCATAGCTTTCGGTCAGGCTCACGCCCGCATTGCCCTCACCGTCAAGCAGCCGGAACAGCGTCGCCTTCTCGGTGTGATCCGGCTGCGCCGGATAGCCGGGCGCCGGACGGATGCCGCGGTAAGGTTCGCCGATCAGCTCGTCGGGCGCCAAGGCTTCGTCGGGAGTATAACCCCAGAATTCCTTGCGCACCTTCTCGTGCATGCGCTCGGCAAAGGCTTCGGCGAAGCGGTCCGCCAGCGCCTTGACCATGATCGACGAATAGTCGTCGTTCGCCCGCTCGAACCGTTCGGCGATCGCCACCTCCTCGATGCCGGCGGTGACGATGAAGCCGCCGATGTAGTCGGGCTTTCCGCTGTCGGCCGGCGCGACAAAATCCGACAGCGCGACATTGGCCTTGCCGTCGCGCTTGGTCAGTTGCTGGCGCAAGGTAAAGAAGGTCGCCAGTTCCTGCGACCGCTTTTCGTCCGTGAACAGCCTGATGTCGTCGCCGACGGCATTGGCCGGCCAGAAGCCGATGACGCCGCGCGGGGCGAACCATTTTTCGGCGATGATCTTTTTCAGCATCGCCTGCGCATCCTCGAACAGCTGGCGCGCGGCGGCGCCTTGCGCCTCGTCTTCGAGAATTTTGGGATAACGGCCCTTCAGCTCCCAGGTCTGGAAGAACGGCGTCCAATCGATGTAGCGCGCGAGTTCGGTGAGATCCCAGTTCTCGAACACCTTGACGCCGGTAAAAGACGGCTTCGGCGGCTCGTAGGCAGACCAGTCGATCCGGTGCGCATTGGCCCTCGCCTTGGCCAGCGGCAGCCGTTGCTTGTCGGCTTCGGAGCGGGCATGTGCATCCGCGACCTTCTTGTATTCGGTGCGCACCGTGTCGACATAGCCGCCCTTGCTCTCGTTCGACAGCAAGGACGACACGACGCCGACCGCCCGGCTGGCGTCGGTGACGTAGACCGTCTGCCCCTTGCTGTAGCGCGGGTGGATCTTCACCGCCGTGTGCACGCGGCTGGTCGTCGCGCCGCCGATCAGCAGCGGAATGTCGAAGCCTTCACGCTCCATCTCGGCGGCCATGTGCACCATTTCATCGAGGGATGGCGTGATCAGGCCGGACAGGCCGATGATGTCGACATTTTGGTCGCGCGCCGTCTGCAGGATTTTCGCTGCCGGCACCATGACGCCGAGATCGATGATCTCGTAATTGTTGCAGGCCAGCACGACGCCGACGATGTTCTTGCCAATATCGTGGACATCGCCCTTCACCGTCGCCATCAGGATCTTGCCCGCGGTCTGGCGTTCGCCATTGTCGATGCCGTTGGCGGCGTTGGCCACCTTCTCGGCCTCCATATGCGGCAGCAGCCCGGCCACCGCCTGCTTCATCACACGCGCCGACTTAACCACCTGCGGCAGGAACATCTTGCCCGCGCCGAACAGGTCGCCGACGACGTTCATGCCGGCCATCAGCGGGCCTTCGATGACATGGAGCGGGCGCTCGGCGGCAAGCCGCGCTTCCTCAGTGTCGGCGTCGATGAATTCGGTGATGCCGTTGACCAGTGCATGGCCGATCCGCTGTTCGACAGTCCATTCGCGCCAGGCGAGATCGCGCTCCTGCGCTTCCTTGCCGGCCGTGCCCTTGAAGCGTTCGGCGATCTCCAGCATGCGTTCGGTGGCGGTGCCGCCGGCCTTGGGCATGCGGTTGAGCACGACATCCTCGCAGGCTTCGCGCAGTGCCGGCTCGATCGTATCGTAGACGGCGAGCTGACCGGCATTGACGATGCCCATGTCCATGCCGCGCTGGATGGCATGGTAGAGGAACACGGCATGCATGGCCTCCCGCACCGGCTCGTTGCCGCGGAACGAGAAGGAGAGGTTCGACACACCGCCGGAAATGTGGACATGCGGCAGCGTCGCGGTGATCTCGCCCGCCGCCTCGATGAAGTCGACGCCGTAATTGTCGTGCTCCTCGATGCCGGTGGCGATGGCGAACACGTTCGGATCGAAGACGATGTCCTCGGGCGGGAAGCCGGCCTGTTCGGTCAAAAGCTTGTAGGCGCGGGTGCATATCTCCACCTTGCGCGCTTTGGTGTCGGCCTGGCCATCCTCGTCGAACGCCATGACGACCACGGCGGCGCCATAAGCGCGCACGAGCCTTGCATGATGCAGGAATGCCGCCTCGCCTTCCTTCATCGAGATGGAGTTGACCAGCGGCTTGCCCTGCACGCATTTCAGGCCAGCCTCGATGATCTCCCATTTGGAACTGTCGACCATGACCGGGACACGGGCGATGTCCGGTTCGGCGGCGATCAGGTTGAGATACTCCACCATCGCCTTCTTCGAATCGATCAGGCCTTCGTCCATATTGATGTCGATGATCTGCGCGCCATTGGCGACCTGGTCGCGCGCCACGTCGAGCGCGGCGACATAGTCACCCGCCGTGATCAGCTTCCTGAACTTGGCCGACCCGGTAACATTGGTGCGCTCGCCTACATTGACGAAGGGAATTTCGTCCGTCAGCGTGAACGGCTCCAACCCGGACAGGCGCATCTTGCGCTCGATGTCGGGAATGGCGCGTGGGGGATACTTTTTCACCGCCTCGGCGATGGCGCGGATGTGCTCGGGCGTCGAACCGCAGCAGCCGCCGACGACATTGACCAGTCCCTCGCGGGCAAACTCCTCGATCTGCGCGGCCATGAAGTCCGGGCTCTCGTCATACCGACCGAATTCATTGGGCAGGCCGGCATTCGGATAGGCGCAGGTGAAGGTGTTGGCGACGCCTGAAATCCCGGCCAGATGCGCGCGCATGGCGTTGGCGCCGAGCGCGCAGTTGAGGCCGATGGTGAACGGGCTGGCGTGGCGCACCGAATGCCAGAAGGCCGTCGGCGTCTGGCCCGACAGCGTGCGGCCGGAGAGGTCCGTGATGGTGCCCGAAATCATCACCGGCAGGCGCACGCCCTTCTCGATGAAGATCTCTTCCGCTGCAAAGATCGCCGCCTTGGCGTTCAGCGTGTCGAAGATGGTCTCTATCAGGATGATGTCGGCGCCACCGTCGATCAGGCCGCGCAGCTGCTCGCCATAGGCGAGGCGCAGATCGTCGAAGGTCACGGCGCGATAGCCGGGATTGTTGACGTCGGGCGACATCGAGGCGGTGCGGTTGGTCGGCCCGAGTGCACCGGCGACAAAGCGGCGCTTGCCGTCCTGCTGCTCGGCCCGAACAGCGGCGCGCCGCACCAGCCGCGCGCCATCGCGGTTCAGCGCGTAGACGGCATCCTCCATGCCGTAATCGGCCTGGGCGATCGAGGTCGAGGAGAAGGTGTTGGTTTCGAGGATATCGGCGCCTGCGATGGCGTATTGATAGTGAATCTCCTCGATCGCCTTCGGCTGCGTCAGGATCAGAAGATCGTTGTTGCCTTGCTGGTGGCAGGCGCAGCCGGCGAAGGCCTCGCCGCGAAACTGGTCCTCGTCAAAGCCGAGGCCCTGGATCTGCGTGCCCATGGCGCCATCGAGGATGAGGATGCGTTCGCGTGCTGCTGCCGTCAGCGCGGCAAGCACTTCCGAGCCGTCCGGTTTTGCCGCGACGGGGCCGAACAAATCGTCCAGCGATGCAGAATTCTGCGACATTTTTTATCCCTTTGGCGACAGGCCTTTTCATGTCACATAAGGATATCTTTATGTCAATATACGGTAGGTGCACGTGATTGTCACCCACCTGTCTCGAAGGCGGGGTCTGTGGCGCCGGTTTTCCGACGGACCTACGCTCTGTCGAAGCTTGCCAGGAAGCGGGCGAAGACCGGATTGAAGCGATCCGGCGAATCCCAGAACGGCGCGTGGCCGGATTTGTCGAGCAGATGGGCCTTGCCTTCCCATAGATTGGAGAATTTCACAGCGGAGACGAAATCGGTGTTGACGAATGGCTCGTCGATGCCGTTCAGAACGGCGATCGGCGGCGTCTTGCCGGCCACGATCTCGCGCTGGTTCCGCCCGGTGCCGGCCGCGAACTTTTCGAACATCAGGCGCCGCGCCCTTCCATCGGTGCGCGCCACCGTGTCGATGAGAAACGGCTCGAACGGCTCGCCGCAGGTGCTGCGCGCATAGGCCTGGACATCCGCGTCAGTGAAGGTTTCCTGCCCGGCAAGGTGCATATGCGGGCTCGGCTTGAAGCCGTTGCCGACCTCCTCGGGCGAGACGGGCGGCGTGCCGGTGATCATCAGGCCAAGCAGGCCGGGAAAGCGGTCGATCATCTCAAGCCCGATATGGCCGCCGAGCGACCAGCCGAAGACGATGGCCTTGTCGATGCCGAGCAGCCCGAGCACTTCGGTCATGGCGTCGGCATAGCCTTCCATTCTGTAGGAACGCTCCGGATCGATCGCATCGGCGGACGCTCCATGGCCGGGCAAGTCGGGAGCGATGAGATGGTAGCGCTCGCCCAACATGCTGTCCAACTGGTTGCGGAAAACGGCGCTGGAAGATGAATTGCCGTGGATCAGCATGACAGCGGTGCCTTCGCCACCGGTCTGGCGAACAGCGATCTTGCCGTGGCTGGTTTCAAGGGTCTTCTGCGAGATCGTCATTGTCCGCTCCGTCGGGAATTGCCCTGTTTTAACGCAGTTGCGCAGCAAAGCGCCACGGCTTCCATACCTTTGCGGGAACCATCTTCCCGGCTAGGTTGCGTTGAAAAATCCTTTTCAAATAAGAACAATTATGCGTAGATTGTCAATTATCCAACTCCCGATGAACGGGAGGAAAACAGGGAACAGCACGATGAAGCCCAAATCCGCCGCAAGTCGAATCCGCCATATGCTGATGAGCACGACGCTGATCGGCATGTTTGCCGTGTCAGGCGCCCCCGCCTTTGCCGAAATCGTCAAGATCGGCCTGCTTGCGCCGCTGACCGGCCCTGCCGCGGCGGACGGCCAGGAATTCCAGCGCGGCGTGCAGATGGCCATCGACGAGGCCAACGCAGCCGGCGGCGTTGCCGGGGATACGTTCGAACTGGTGGTCGGCGACGTCAAGGATCAGTCCGCCGGCAACGTCACCAGCGCGGTCGAGCGCCTGCTTGGCGATCCGGGCGTGCACTTCATGCTGACCGGCTATGCCAGCCTGACCAATTTCGAGATCGACAACATGGCCGAAGCGGAAATGCCTTACATGCTGGCGGCCACCTCGCAGCAGACCAGGGACATCATCGCGCCGAGCCCCGATAAATACATGTGCTGCTGGTCGCTGACGCCTTCCTTCGACGCCTACAACACCGACGTCACCCTGTTCGTCGAGAAGCTCGCGGCCGACGGCAAGATCACCTTGCCGACCAAGAAGGTCGCCATCATCTCGTCCGACAACGCTTATTCGAAGACCATCTCCGAAGGCATGAAGAAGACCTTCAAGGAGAAGGGCTGGACCATCACCGTCGACGAGATCGTGCCCTTCGGCGAAGTGACCGACTGGCGTTCGATCCTCGCCAAGGTGCGCGAGAACGTTCCCGACGTCGTCATCAACACCGACTATCTGCCGGGCAATTCGGCGTCCTTCCTGAACCAGTTCCTCGAGCAGCCGACCAAGAGCCTCGTCTTCCTGCAATACGCACCGAGCGTTCCGGAATTCGTCGAACTGACCGGCAAGAAGTCGGATGGTGTCATCTACAACCTGCTCGGCGGCGCGCTGACGACGCCGAAGAACCCGCGGGCCGACGAGGTGGCAGCCAAGTTCAAGGCAAAATACGGCGTCGAGAGCGGCACCTACGGCATCGGCCTCTACGAAATGACCAATGTCTATTTCGACGCGGTCAAGAAGGTCGGCGGCGCATCCGACCATGCGGCGATCATGAAGGCGCTGTCGGAGACCGACAAGCAGGTCGCCGAAGGGCGGCTGAAATTCGATCCCACCACCCACCTTGCCACACAGGGCGACGACTACATCCCGATCACCTTCTTCCAGATTTGGGACGGCCAGCGCACGCTGATCTCTCCGGAGAAATACGCCACCGGCGCCTTCAAGCTCCAGCCCTGGATGAAGTAGGGAATGGCCCTGCTTGAACTGGACGACGTGTCGAAGGCCTTCGGTTCGCTGAAGGCCGTCGACGGCGTGTCGTTCAAGGTCGAGGCCGGCGAGATCTTCGGTATCGCCGGCCCGAACGGCAGCGGCAAGAGCACGCTGTTCAACATCATCACCGGCATCCCGTTCGGCCCCGACCGGGGCAACATCCGCTTTGACGGCATTGCCATAAACGGCAAATCGGGACACGCCATCGCGCGCCTCGGCCTCGCCCGCACGTTTCAGCGCGAGACCAGCTTCGACGGGCTGACCGTGTTCGAGAACGCGCTGATCGGCGCCAGTTACGGCAAGCAGGAAAAGACAGCGGCCACGGCCCGCAATGCCGCCGCCGAGGCGCTGGAGTTCGTCGGTCTGGGATCTCAGTCGTTCGGCCGGCTTGCCGGCGAATTATCCGTGTTCGAGCGCAAATGCCTGATGCTTGCCACCGCGATTGCCATGCAGCCGCGCATGCTCTTGCTCGACGAGCCGGCATCGAGCCTGACCAAGCCCGAGATCGAGACGTCGATCGGCCTGATCCGCCGCACCGCCGAGCGCGGCATCACCATCCTTCTGATCGAGCACGTGCTGACCTTCCTGATGAGCCTTTCGCAGCATCTGCTGGTGCTCAACAATGGCCGTGTCCTGGCCGCCGGCGATCCGGCAGGCGTAATCGCCGATCCGCGCGTCATCGAAGCCTACCTCGGCACGAGGAGGTCGGCGGCGTGAACCCCATTCTCAGCGTCGAAGGCGTCACCGCCGGCTATGGCCGCGTCACCGTGCTGCACGATATCTCGCTGGAGGCCGGCCGTTTCGGCAATGTCGGCCTGTTCGGCCCCAACGGCCATGGCAAGACGACGCTGCTGCGCGCAGTCTCCGGGCTGCTGCAGCCGAAGAGCGGCCGCATCCTGTTCGACGGGCAAGACATTGCCGGCCGCAGCGCACGCGCCATCGTCGGCGCCGGCCTGATCCATGTGCCGCAAGGCAACCGGCTGTTTCCCGATCTCTCGATCGCCGACTGCATGGCGCTCGGAGCCTATTCGCCGCGGGCCCGGCCGCATGAGGCGGAGAACCGCGAGAAGGTGATCAAGCTGTTTCCGAAACTGGCGGAACGCTGGCGCCAGCGCGTGCGCACATTGTCGGGCGGCGAGCGCCAGATGGTGTCGATCGGCACCGCGCTGATGAGCCATCCGCGCCTGCTGATCCTCGACGAGCCGACGCTGGGGCTGGCACCCAAGATCAAGGACGAACTCTGCGCCTCCGTCATGGACATTTCGCGCGGCGGCGTGCCGCTGATCGTCGTCGAGCAGGATATCGAATTTCTGCTGGAACTGACGCAGCAACTCTACCTCGTCAACCATGGCGCCGTTGCGACCGAGATCAAGCCGGGCGAAAGCCTCGACCACGGCGAGATCATGTCGATGTATTTTGGCCATTAGGAAAATCCGAAGATGAGCGCATTGGCGGAAATCCTGTTCGGCGGCCTGTTCCAGGGCTCGCTCTACGCCATGATGGCGGTTGGGCTCGCTCTCGTCTGGACGACGATCGGCGTGTTCAATTTCAGCCATGGCGTGTTCATGATGCTGGGCGCCTACATCGCCTGGCAGCTGGTCGAACTCGGCCTGCCGGCGGCGGTCGCCTTTCCCATCGCCGTCGTCGTCATGGCCGGCGTCGGCTGGATCCTGCAGGCGAGCGTCGTGCGGCCGCTGATCGGCCGACCCAACATCGTGCTGGTCGTCGTCATCACCACGCTGGCAGCCGGGTCGCTGATCGAGAACGGCGCGCTGACCATCTGGGGACCGCGCTCGAAGCAGATCCCGGCGCTGATCGCCGGCAACACCACCATCGGCGGCGTCGGCGTCTCCCTGCACCAGATCGCCATCATCGTCATCACGCCGCTGATCCTGACCGCACTTTGGATGTTCCTCAACCGCACGCGGCTCGGGCTGGCGCTGCGCGCCGTGGCGCAAAACGAAGATGCCAGCCACCTTGTCGGGCTGAACGTCACCGCGCTCTATGGGCTGGCCTTCGCCATCGCCGCTTCGCTCGCCGGGCTCGCCGGCATCTTCATGGGCGGCTACCGTTTCATGTCGCCGGTGATGGGCAGCGACCCGCTGCTCAAGGCGCTGATCGTCGTCGTCTTCGGCGGCATATCGAGCATATCGGGCCCGATCTTCGCCGCCTATCTGATCGGCTTCTTCGAGGCAGCCTGCAGCTATTATTTCGGCTTGTACTGGACGCCGGCGCTGCTGTTCGGCGTGCTCATCCTGACCCTGATGGTGCGCCCCGAGGGCATCTTCGCCAGCCGCTCCCGAGGCCTAGCATGACCGACACGACATCGCTGATCGCGCCTGGCCACGCCGAGGCGGCAACCCCGATCGCTCCAGGCCGCACGCCGTGGAAGCAGGAGGCCATCGGCTTCGTGCTCGGCTTCGCGCTGCTGGCGCTGCTGCCGCTGATCTTCGGTGACACCTATGCCCGCCACATCCTGATCATGGCCTTCATCTATGCGATCGTCGCCTCGAACTGGGATCTTAGCCTCGGCTATGGCGGCGTTTTCAATTTCGGCCATCTGGCGCTGTTCGGCATCGGCGTCTATGCCTACAGCCTGCTGACCAAGCTGGCCGAATTCGACCCGTGGATCGCGCTGTTTGCCAGCGGTGTCATCGCCACGCTGGCGGCGATCCTTGTGACCATCCCGATCCTGCGGCTGAAGGGCATCTACATCATCCTGGTCACTTTCGGCTTCGCGCAGCTGGTCATGCAGGTGATCATCAGCCAGTCCGCCATCACCGGCGGCACGCAAGGGCTGGTGCGCATTCCCGGACTTTACGTGTTCGACCACAATATGGTCCGTGACGGCAAGTCAGCCTATTTCTACATCGCGCTGGCGCTGCTGGTGGCGAGCACGCTGTTCCTGCGCGTGTTCGTGCGCTCACGCGCCGGGGCCAGTATCGTCGCCTTGCGCGACAATGAGGAATACGCCGTCAGCCGCGGCGTCTCGATCGTCCGCCAGCGCATGCTGACGCTTGCCGCGAGCGCCTTCTTCACCGGCATCGCCGGCGCCTTCTACGCCGCCTACCAGCGCAATGCCTCGATCGACGTCTTCGGCATGAGCCTGGCGACCATCATCCTGTCGATGGTGCTGCTCGGCGGCACCAGCACCATTTACGGCGCCATCATCGCTTCGTTCGTGCTGACGATCTTCGCCGAATGGATGGCCGATTTCGGTGCGTGGCGGCCGATGATCACGGCGGTGCTGATCATCGGCGTGATGCTGGCCTACCCGAGCGGCCTGGTCGGCATGATCAAGGCTTCATGGGGCGCCGTCGCCGGACGCCTGAAACGCCCGGCCTGACCGTTTCGGAATAGCGGCTCCGCCTCAGCGGATGCCGCACCAGTCGATGACCGAAGCAGCGATCACCTTGGCGGTCTCGACCACCGATTCGACCTCGACATATTCGTCGGAACCGTGAAAACCGTCGCCCGACGGGCCGAAGATGACACCGTCGACGCCGGCGCCGGCATAGTGCGCGGCATCGCACACAGCGACGAAGCCGCGCGCCTGCGGCGCCTTGCCGACCATGGCCTTGCGCTTCATCAGCGAGGTCACCAGCGGATGATCGACCGGGGTGTTCATCGGCGGGAAATACAGCCCGCCGAGCTCCCATTGGATCGCAGGCGGGTTGTCGCGCAGCCACGCATCGGTCTGGGCGAAATGGTGGACGAACGTCTCGAAATCGCGGCGGTAGTCGGCCGAGTTCTCATCGGGCAGGAATTTCATGTCGAGATCGAGCACCGCGACGTCGGGAATGATGGCCGGGTTGGTCATGACGGTCGGCAGGCCGTGTTCGCCAAGGCCGGTGCCGCCATGCATGACGCCGATGTTGATCGTGTTCATACCGAGCGGCAGCAATGGATGCGATTTCGCCCGCGTCCGGTCCAGTTCATACTGGCGCACGGCGGCGATGAAGCGAGCGGCGATCTCGATGGCGTTGACGCCCGGCTCGAGCCGGTCCTTGTCGTGGCGCTGCGGATAAATCTCGTTGTAGCGCAGCGCCGAATGGGCGTTGCGGCCGCGGATCGTCACCCGCGCCCATTCGAGCCCGCCTTCGACGGGCAGGACATCGCCCCAGGTCGGTTCGGCGACCAGCACCGCCTTGGCGAGCTTGCCCTTCTTCACCGCGTCCATGGCGCCGAAGCCGCCGGCTTCCTCGTCGACGACGGAATGGATGGCCAGCCGGCCCTGCAGCGTGATGCCCGCCTTGCGGATCGCATGTGCTGCGGCGACGCAAGCGGCGACGCCGCCCTTCATGTCGACGGCGCCGCGGCCATAAAGGCGGCCATTGGTGATCTCGCCGCCGAACGGATCCACCGACCAGTCCTTCATCGCGCCGACCGGCACGACGTCGATGTGGCCGCACAGGATCAGGCTGCGGTCCTCGTCTCCCGCCCATTCGCCGACCAGATTGGGCCGGCCGGGCAAGGCATCCCATTGCTCGGTCTTGAACCCGTCCTGCCTGAGGATCGGTTCGAGCAGCGCCTGGACATCCGCCTCGCGGTTGATCGCCGGGTTGGGCTCGAATTTGGGGTTGACCGAAGGGATGCGAACCATGTCGCGGGTCAGGCCGATCAACCAGTCGCGATCGGTCTCGATCTCAGCCTGCACGGCATCGATGATGGTCTGGTTGTCGGGCATTGTCGCTTCCTTCTCTGCGTCGCGGCGCTTTGCAATCGCTGCACTGGGCGCAACGACACTATTTCCTTGTGGTTTTGGATTTGGCGGCGTCGTCGGCCGATGACGACAGGGCGGTATCGAGCGTGACCGCATTGGCGCTGCGGATCCTTTCGATGTCCTCGATGCGCTTGCGCACCCCGGCGCCGTGGCTCTCCAGCGCGTGGGCAAACACGGTTTCCATCTGGGCAACGGCCGTCGCCAGCGTGTCGAACGGCGAGTTGGCGTCGATCGCGGCGACCATGGTCAGGTCCGCTATGTCAGATATCGGCGACAGCCAGACATCGGTGAACAGCAGGATGGAGACGCCGCGCTCCTTGGCCTGCTGGGCAAAGCTCACCACGTCCGACTGGTAACGCCGGTAGTCGAACACGACGAGGAGGTCGCGCTTGCCAAGGTCGATCAACAGGTCGAAATCGGCGGGGCTCAACGAACCGATGTCGCGCACGCCGGAGCGGAACTGCAGGAGGTAGCCGGCCAGCATGGAGGCGATATGCCGGCTGAACCGGCCGCCCAGCAGCACGACCTGGCCCTTGCTCTCCAGCAGCATGTTGACGGCGCGCGTGTAGGCCTGCACCGGCACTGCCGTGCGGGTGCGCTCCAGGCTGTCTGAAACCGAATGGAAATAGGTAAGTGCGGTGCCTTCGCTGGAGCCGCCCGGACGCTTGGCCTCCATCATCAAAAGCGGCGAATGCAGCCTGGATTCGACTTCGGTGAGCAGGCGTGCCTGGAAGTCGGCAAAGCCGACATAGCCAAGCTTGGTCATCAGCCGCGTCACGCTCGGGTCGCTGACGCCGGCGCGCCGTGCCAGCCGGGTCGCGGTGCCCAGCCCCGACATCGGATAATCGGCGAGCAGGACCTGGACGATCTTCTCTTCCGCGGAGGTGAACGCCACGGTCGTATTGGCCAGTTCTTCGCGGATCGACATTGTCATCGCCTATCGTCGACGGAAAGACAATTATCTTACAATTTCGCACATGTTTGTCAAATTTGGAACTTTTCTTACAGAACCATCGAGAGTTCGGCATGACTTGCAATCCCATGACAGCCAAGCCAGTCGTGCAACACATCCACGTCGGCTCGAACGAGGGCTTGCGTCTATCTGAAGCTGGCGATGGGCAGGAACTTGACCGCTGAACCGGTGAAGCGTCGGTGATCGGAGGTCTGTCCTCGCGGCTGGAATCCATCGAGATAGATGTGCTCCGGCGCTGTGCGGATGAGATTGGCGGCAATGACGGACGCCGCCGCAGGGCTAGCTCCGCCGGCGATGCCACGACCCGTCTCAATCAGCCGGCCGGACAACGCTGCCGGCACGATGACCGCGGTGGCTTCGGGATCGAGATTTGGCTGGACACGGTCGGCCTTCGGGCTGGTCCTGACGCGATCTTCGGGCTTCGATTGGGCAACCGAGACCCGCTGGCCGGCCAACCCATTGTGGCCGTCATCGGCGTGGTTCAAGGCCAGCAAGGCAGCGACCGCATCGCCGGCTTTGTCTGCTTCAGGCTGGCGCATCGGGCTTGTCAAGCTTTCCGGTCGCCATGTCGGCAACGGGATGTTGAGCGCCACAAGGTCCGGCGCGCCGCTCGCGGGGCCGGCATCCGACTTGCCCGAGGGAATTTCAGCATCGGTTGCCGCTGGATTGGCCAGTTCGGCCCGCGCCGTGGAAGCGTTGGCTGTTGCAAGTTGCGCGATTTGCGGGGTCGGAATGCTGGTCGTTGGCCCGGTGCGCGGGGCGAAGGCTGGCAGCGGCACTGAGCCCGGCGCCATCGCCATGACGATCGCTTCAGGCGTCTTTCCTTCCGGCCCAATCGACGATTCTTCGACCCGATCGACGGAAGCCATCTGGATGTCAGCGCGCTGGGCATCCTGCGGCGGCACGATCGCGATGCCGGCGGGCCTGGGTTCAACGGACTTGGCCGGCTTGCGTGGCGCCGGCACCGCTTCGGCGACATCATCGGTCTCGTCCGCGCCGCGCCCGCCCAAAAGCGTCGCCAGCAGGCCGCGCGGCCTGCGTTGGCCGCCGTCGGCACTTGCCAGGTCGATGTTGGGCGCGCCGGTGCCCTTGCGCGACTTGTAGGCGGCAAACGCCTGCCCATAACCGGGCAGCGGTTTGCCGTCGCTCGGCACATGCAGCGTATTGCCGTTCGGGAATACCCTTGCGAGTTCCTGGCGGCTGATGCCAGGCCAATGCCGCACATTGCCGACATCCATATGTATGAAAGGCGAGCCGGAGGTCGGGTAATAGCCTACGCCGCCGCCCTGCATCTTGAGGCCGATGTCGCGCAGCTTCTTCAGCGGCACATCCGGCAGGAAGAAGTCCATCGCGCGGCCAACCATGTGTTGGCTTTCCCGAGCCACGCCCTTCGAGCGGCTGCGCAGCATGGCGTTCGTCGCTGGCGACCGATAGGCGCTGACCACGTGAATATAGGCTGTCGAGCCGCTGGCGCGATAGGCCTGCCAGACAAGATCGAGCAGGCGCGGATCCATCTTCGTCGGTTCGTTGCGACGCCAGTCGCGCAGCATCAAATTGATCTTCTTCAATCCCGCCGGATCATAGCGCCCATTGCGCTTGAACACGATTTCAGCCTTCTCGCCCGTATGGAGATGTTGAATCTTCAAAGCACGCGTCTCCGCGAACGCGCCGGTAACGAACAGACATAAGAACGCTGCCATGATGGCCGGCAGTGTCCAAAGACGGGAAGCACCGGGGGCGTTTTGCACGTTTTCGCTCACGTTCATGCCTTGCACGTTCTTTTGTTTCGGGCGGTTTTAGGTTCCGCCCAGATCAGGAGCCTTTCGGCCCTCTTCCTGACAAGCATGGACTTGACCGACGCAGACGGGCATCCATGCCACAATACGTCATGTCGATGAACAGCATCTTGGTTAACGAATCGTGTCTTGCCGGGAATGCGCTTCGGCTGGAGTTGCCTGTGGCAGCCATTTTCTGGAGCAATGCACCGCTGATGAGGTCCGCCAGCACGACGGCCGCGCCGTTCCCGTGTAGCCGCCTCGCCCTTGCAAATGCAGAGGACGAATGTGCGGCAACAAGGATGTTGGAAACTGGTGCTGCGAGAGAGGATTGAACTCTCGACCTCTCCCTTACCAAGGGAGTGCTCTACCACTGAGCTACCGCAGCCGCTGATGGCGGGGCTTCTGCCATATCGAACCGGCAAGCGCAAGGCCAAGCGCAACGCTTCTGTGAAAGCCTTTGCCGGATAGCTTTTAATGACATGGGGGCGCCACAATGTTGGCTATCCCTGAATGGCGGGCTGGCTGCTCACGGGCCAGAGCGGGACAATGGATGACAAGGCAATTCCAGTGAAAAAGGATGGTCCACCGAATAACAGCGCAACAATCCGCAAGGATCGGCTGGCAGAGCAATTGCGCGCCAATCTGCAGAAGCGCAAGGCGCAGTCACGCTCGCGGCGCACCGGAGATGCAGATCAACGGCCGGACGGGCTCGCTGCATCGAAGGCAATACAAAAAGATTAACTCAAATCGGCCACTCTTGGCCCGGGGTGGGCGAAATCCCATTTCTTGAACCAGCGTAATTCTTGAACCAGATCGGCCAATGGTCTAGACGGGCCGCTACTCAAACGATTGAACCGGCCCTGTTTGGCCGAGAGGGACTTTCTTCCATGGATCGCATCAGAATTGTCGGGGGCAACCAGCTCTCCGGAAGCATTCCGATCTCGGGCGCGAAAAACGCGGCGTTGCCTTTGATGATCGCCTCGCTTTTGACCGACGACACGCTGACGCTGGAAAACGTGCCGCATCTGGCCGATGTCGAGCAACTGATCCGCATCCTGGGCAACCACGGCGTCGATTATTCGGTCAATGGCCGCCGCGAGAAGCAGAATGAGGGCTATTCGCGCACCATCAACTTCTCCGCCCGCAACATCGTCGACACCACAGCGCCCTACGAGCTGGTGTCGAAGATGCGCGCCTCGTTCTGGGTGATCGGCCCGCTGCTGGCCCGCATGGGCGAAGCAAAAGTGTCGCTGCCGGGCGGTTGCGCCATCGGCACGCGGCCGGTCGATCTGTTCCTCGAGGGCCTGCAGGCGCTGGGTGCCGACATCGACGTCGACACCGGCTATGTCATCGCCAAGACAAGGAATGGCCGCCTTGTCGGCAACCGCTATATCTTCCCGAAGGTCTCGGTCGGCGCCACCCATGTGCTGATGATGGCCGCGGCGCTCGCCAAGGGCGAGACGGTGCTGGAAAACGCGGCTTGCGAGCCCGAGATCGTCAACCTCGCCGAGTGCCTCAATGCCATGGGTGCGAAGATTTCCGGCGCCGGCACGCCGACAATCACCATCGACGGCGTCGAATCGCTCTCCGGTGCGCGCGTACGCGTCATTCCCGACCGCATCGAGACCGGCACCTATGCCATGGCCGTCGCCATGACCGGCGGCGACGTCGTGCTCGAAGGTGCGCGTCCGGATCTGCTGCAGACCGCACTGGACGTGATCGCCCAGACGGGTGCGGAGATCACGCCGACCAATTCCGGCATTCGTGTGAGGCGCAACGGCGCCGGCATTGCGCCGGTCGACGTGACGACGGCGCCGTTTCCGGCCTTCCCGACCGATTTGCAGGCGCAGTTCATGGGCCTGATGACGATGGCCAAGGGCAAGTCGCGCATCACCGAGACGATCTTCGAGAACCGCTTCATGCATGTGCAGGAACTGGCGCGGCTCGGCGCTCACATCACGCTTTCGGGCCAGACGGCGATCGTCGACGGCGTGCCGAAACTGAAGGGCGCGCCGGTCATGGCGACCGATCTTCGCGCCTCTGTCTCGCTGGTCATCGCCGGCCTGGCGGCGGAAGGCGAGACGACGGTCAACCGCGTCTACCATCTCGACCGCGGCTTCGAGCGGCTGGAAGAAAAGCTATCCAACTGCGGCGCGGTGATCGAGCGGATTTCCGCATAGGCCAATCGCAAGGCCTCGCGGTGCGGTTGCGCGGACGGGAAAGACCGCCTAACAGAAGGTTCAGTTATCAACCTTCAGGTGCGAAATCCGCATGACTGCCCTTAAGCTTATCGCGCTCGACGATCAGGATCTGAGCATCGTTTCGGCCCATGTCCAGGATGCCGTGATGAAGGTCAGCGACCTCGAATTCCTGCCTGCGGCCAAGCGTTTCCTGCTGACCATGAACCGTTTCGTCTGGGAGGCCAAATCCGGCCTGTTTCGCCAGCACAATGAGCGGCGGCAGGCGGTGCTGCATTTCGACCGGGTGCTCGGCGCCAAGACCAACGGCATCGCCCGCGACAAGCCCAATGAGGTCCTGTCGCTGCTGGCGATCAGCTTCATCGAGATCAGCAAGCCGGCGGGCATCGTCGAGCTGATCTTTGCCGGCGGCGGCACGATCATGCTCGACGTCGAATGCATCGAGGCGCGCCTTGCCGATATTGGCGGGGCGTGGGAAGCCACCTCGCGCCCCATCCACAAGGCCTGAGCGTCCGATGGCCATCAAGCTTCGTCAGTCCGACGCCGATTTCGAGCAGCGTTTCGCCGCCTTCCTGTTGACCAAGCGGGAAGTGTCCGCCGACGTCGATGCCGCGGTGTGCGCCATCATCGCGCGCGTGCGCGCCGAGGGCGACGCGGCGCTGATCGATTACACCAGGAAATTCGACCATGCCGACCTGAAAAGCCTCGGTATTGCGATTTCGAAGGACGATATCGCCCAGGCCTACAAGGCCGCCGACCCAAAGACGATCGAGGCGCTGGAATTCGCGCGCGACCGCATCCGCTCCCATCACGAACGGCAGCGGCCGAAGGACGATCGCTATACGGATGCCGCCGGCGTCGAGCTCGGCTGGCGCTGGACGGCGGTCGAGGCCGTCGGGCTCTATGTGCCGGGCGGCACGGCGAGCTATCCGAGCTCGGTGTTGATGAACGCCGTGCCGGCCAGAGTGGCCGGCGTCGAGCGCATCGCCATGGTCGTGCCGGCGCCGGGTGGCATCATCAATCCGCTGGTGCTGGTGGCTGCCGATATCGCTGGCGTGTCGGAAATCTACCGCGTCGGCGGCGCGCAGGCCATCGCAGCCCTTGCCTACGGCACCCAGACTATAAAGCCGGTCGCCAAGATCGTCGGCCCGGGCAACGCCTATGTCGCGGCTGCCAAGCGCCAGGTGTTCGGCACCGTCGGCATCGACATGATCGCCGGGCCGTCGGAAGTGCTCGTCGTGGCCGACGGCAGCAATGATCCGGACTGGATCGCCGCCGACCTGCTGGCCCAGGCCGAGCACGACACGTCGGCGCAATCGATCCTGGTCACCGACGATCCGGCCTTCGGCATCGCTGTCGAACAAGCGGTCGAGCGCCAGTTGCAGAGCCTGCCGCGGGCCGAGACGGCAGCGGCGAGCTGGCGCGATTTTGGCGCCGTGATCGAGGTCGCCACCATCGACGCCGCGCTGCCGCTGGTCGACCGCATCGCCGCCGAACATGTCGAACTTGCCATCGACGACGCCGAGGGCTTCCTGTCGCGGATGCGCAATGCCGGTGCGGTCTTTCTCGGCCGCCACACGCCGGAAGCCATCGGCGACTATGTCGGCGGCTCCAACCATGTGCTGCCGACGGCACGCTCGGCGCGCTTCTCGTCGGGCCTGTCGGTGCTCGATTTCGTCAAGCGCACGTCGATCCTCAAGCTTGGACCGGAGCAGTTGCGTATCTTGGCGCCGGCGGCGATTGCGCTCGCCAAGGCGGAAGGCCTTGAGGCGCATGGACGCTCCGTCGCCATACGGTTGAACATGTAGGCGGCGATGTCTGGCCCCGATCAAACCCGCGCCAGGCTGATCGATGTCGAACTCGATGAATCGATCGGCCGGTCGACACCCGATGTCGAGCATGAACGCGCGGTGGCGATCTTCGACCTGATCGAGGAGAACAGTTTTCAGCCCGTCAATGACAGCGGCGACGGCCCTTACCGGCTGAAACTGTCGCTGGCCGAGCAGCGCCTGGTGTTTGCCGTGGCGCGCGAGGATGGCACCGCCGTCGTCACTCATATCCTGTCGCTGACGCCGCTGAGGCGCATCGTCAAGGATTACTATATGATCTGCGAAAGCTACTACGACGCCATCCGTTCCTCGACGCCGAGCCACATCGAGGCGATCGACATGGGCCGCCGCGGCCTGCACAATGAAGGTTCGCAGACGCTGATGGACCGGCTATCCGGCAAGATCGACATAGACTTCGATACGGCGCGCCGGCTGTTCACGCTGGTCTGCGTACTGCACTGGCGGGGCTAGCCCTGGCACCCGGCGCCCTGCCCCGTTCGATCCTGTTCCTGTGCGGCATGAATGCCGTGCGCTCGCCAATGGCAGAGCAGCTGGCGCGCCGCATGCTGCCCGCGGCCATCTTTGTCGCTTCGGCCGGCGTTCGCGCCGGCGAGCGCGATCCGTTCGTCGATGCGGTGCTTGCCGAGGAAGGCCTGTCGTTGGGCGAGCGTCACCCACGGACCATGGACGATCTCGAGGACGATTATTTCGACCTCATCGTCACGCTGGCGCCGGAAGCGCACCACGCCGCACTTGAACTCACCCGCTCGCTCGCTGTCGAGGTCGAATACTGGCCGACGCCGGACCCGACCGACGCCGCCGGCACGCGCGAACAGATCATGGCGGCCTACCGGGACGTGCGCGAGCGCCTGAAAGCGCGGATCGGGCGTCGATTCACACCTCCGGAGGCCGCCGATTAAGCGTGTTCACAAGCGGACGATTATCATATAGGTTCCGCCGAAATTCCGGCCAGGGCGCTGGAACTACCATCCAAGCAAAGGTATCGAATGCCGAAGGAAGAAGTCCTCGAGTTTCCGGGTGTCGTGACGGAATTGTTGCCGAACGCGATGTTCCGGGTAAAGCTCGAAAACGAACACGAAATCATCGCCCATACGGCCGGCCGCATGCGCAAGAACCGCATCCGCGTGCTGACCGGCGACAAGGTTCTGGTCGAGATGACGCCATACGACCTGACCAAGGGCCGCATCACCTATCGTTTCAAGTAAGCAAAGCCCGACTGGTCCGCGATGAGCATTTTGCAGAAGCTGGTGCTTGCCTCGGGTTCGCCGCGCCGAATCGAGCTCTTGCAGCAGGCCGGCATCGAGCCGGACCGCGTGCTGCCGGCCGATGTCGACGAAACGCCGCTGCGTGCAGAGCATCCGCGCTCGCTGGCCAAGCGGCTGTCGAAGGAAAAGGCCGAGAAGGCGTTCGCGTCGCTGAAAACCGAAGCCGACTACACGCCGGGCTTCGTGCTGGCCGCGGATACGGTCGTCGCCGTCGGGCGGCGCATCCTGCCCAAGGCAGAAACCCTCGACGACGCCGCCAACTGCCTCGGGCTGTTGTCGGGCCGTTCGCACCGGGTCTATTCCGGCATCTGCCTGATCACCCCGGGCGGCAAGCTGCGTCAGCGGCTGGTCGAGACGCGGGTGCGCTTCAAGCGGCTGCCGCGCGAGGAGATCGACGCCTATGTCGCGTCGGGCGAATGGCGCGGCAAAGCGGGTGGTTACGCCGTCCAGGGCCTCGCTGGTGCCTTCGTCGTCAAGCTGGTCGGTTCCTACACCAATATCGTCGGGCTGCCGCTCTATGAGACCGTGGCGCTGTTGAGCGGCGAGGGCTTCAAGGTGCATGGCGGCTGGCTGGCGGGACCCCGGCTGTGAATTCCGACTCCAAGGTCACACCCTTGCGCCCGAAGCGCCCCTGCCCCGAATGCGGCAAGCCCTCGGCGCGCGACACCTTTCCGTTCTGCTCGACGCGCTGCAAGGACATCGACCTCAACCGCTGGCTGAAGGGCGCCTATGTCATCAAGGCCCGCGATGACGAGGAAGAGACGGACCCCGACGCTCCGAATTAAGGCTGGGCGCCGCCGATCAGGCGGCGGCCTCGTTCTTGCGCTTCAAGCGCGCCCAGGCAGGCAGCCATTCACCATGAGCAGCCAAGAGATCATCGACCAGTGACCAGATCTGGTCGAGATCGAGTTCGGCCGCGGTGTGCGGATCCATCATCGCCGCATGGTAGATGTGTTCGCGGTTCTCGCTCATCAGCGCCCGCACCGTCAGTTCCTGCACGTTGATGTTGGTGCGGATCAGCGCGGTCAATTGCGGCGGCAGGTCACCGATATAGGTCGGCTGGATGCCGGAGGCATCGACCAGGCACGGCACTTCGGCGGCGCAATCCCGGGGCAGCGAGGTGATGCAGCCATTGTTGCGGACGTTGCCGTAGATCACCGAGGGTTCGCCCGTCCACACCGAATTCATGATCGATGAGGCATATTCCCGGGACTGCTCGACCTCGATGCGATCGGCCGAGCGATAGGCCTCAGCCTGTCCCTTCCAGCGCTCGATCTGTTCGATGCAGCGCTTGGGATACTCATCCAGCGGGATGCCGTACTTCTCGATCAGGTCCGGGCGGCCTTCCTTGATGAAATAGGGCGTGTATTCGGCGAAATGTTCCGAGCTCTCGGTGACGAAATAGCCGAGCCTGGTCAGCATCTCGTAGCGCACCTTGTTGGGGCAGCGCGGGTTCCAGCCGGGCTTGGGCGCGCGGCCTTCGCGATAGGCGCGCACGAGATCGGGGTAGAGGTCGCGGTACGAACCGTCCGGCTGGCGATGCTCGAAGCTGAGATAGAAGGCCATGTGGTTGATGCCGGCCGAGCGATAGCGGATCTCTTCGTAGGGAAGGTCGAGATCGTGCGCCAGCTCCATTGCCGTGCCCTGCACGGAATGGCAGAGACCGACCTGCCTGATGTCAGGGTATTTCTCCGCTATCGCCCAGGTGTTGATCGCCATCGGGTTGACATATTGCAGCATGATCGCCTGCGGGCAGACGGCGAGCATATCTTCGCAGACCTTCCAAAGATGTGGCACGGTTCTCAAACCGCGCATGATGCCGCCGACGCCCAGCGTGTCGGCGATCGTCTGGCGCAGGCCGTATTTCTTCGGCACCTCGAAGTCGGTGACCGTGCAGGGCTCATAGCCGCCGATCTGGAAGGCGACGACGACGAAATCGGCGTCGGCCAGCGCCTTGCGCTGGTCCGAATGGGTCTCGGTCTTCGCCTTGACGCCCAACGTCGCGATCAGCTTGTTGACGACAATGGCGCTCTCTTCCAGCCGTTGCGGATTGATGTCCATCAGCGCGATCGTCGCGCCGGAAAGCGACGGGCGCTGCAGCACGTCGCCGACAATGTTCTTCATGAACACCGTCGAGCCGGCGCCGATGAACGTGATCTTGGGATTTCTTGCCATGCTAACCTCCGGCATATGTTCAGGCCACGTCGAAAGCGGCCCTGACGAGCCGTTCGGTGTAGGCGGTCTTGGGATTGGACAGGACGTCGTCGACGGGGCCCTGCTCGACGATCTTGCCGTTCTGCATGACGATGACGCGGTGGCACAGTGCGCGCACCACCTTGAGGTCGTGCGAGATGAAGAGGTAGCTGAGGCCGCGCTCGTCCTGCAGCTTGCGCAGGAGGTCGATAATCTGCGCCTGGACGGAGAGGTCGAGCGCCGATGTCGGCTCGTCGAGCAGGATGAATTCGGGTTCGAGCGCTATGGCGCGAGCGATGGCGATGCGCTGCCGCTGGCCGCCGGAGAATTCATGCGGAAACCGCGACAGTATATCGCCCGGCATGCCGGCGCTGACCAGCGCGTCGCGCACCCGTTCGACCCGCTCGCGCCGCGTCGCCCCTATGCTGTTGACGATCAGCCCTTCCTCGATGATCTGGCCGATCGTCATGCGCGGGTTGAGCGAGGAGAACGGATCCTGGAAGACGATCTGCATGCGCGAGCGCAGCGGCCGCATCTCGGCACGCGATAGGCCGTGGATCGGCTTGCCGTCGAAATGGATCTCGCCGCGCTTGGCGTCGATCAACCGGAGCAAGGCCTGGCCGAAGGTGGTCTTGCCGGAGCCGGATTCGCCGACCAGCCCCAGCGTCTCATGGCGACAGAGTTTCAGGCCGAGATCGTCGACGGCGACCAGCTCTCGCCAGTCCGGTTTCAGGAAGGTGCCGTGGCGCAGCATGAATGAGACGCGCACGCCGCTGGCCTCCAGGATGGTGCCGCAGCCCTCCGGCAGCGGCTTCGGCTGCCCCTGCGGCTCGGAAGCGAGCAGCCGTCTCGTATAGGGGTGCTGGGGGTTGGCGAACAGCCGTTCGGTGACGTTGTGCTCGCACATTTCGCCATGCTGCATGACATAGACGTAGTCGGAGAACTGGCGCACCACGGTCAGGTCGTGGGTGATCAGGATCACCGCCATGCGCAGCTCTTTCTGCAGGCTGCGGATCAGGTTCAGGATCTGCGCCTGGACGGTGACATCGAGCGCTGTGGTCGGCTCATCGGCGATCAGCACATCGGGATTGTTGGCCAGCGCCATGGCGATCATCACCCGCTGACGTTGCCCGCCCGATAGCTGGTGCGGGTATTGCTTGAGCCGCGCGGCGGGATCGGGAATCTGCACATGCTGCAGAAGTTCCAGTGCGCGCGCCCAGGCCTGCTTGCGGCTGACTTTGCGATGCACCCGGATCGCCTCGACGATCTGGCTGCCGACCGTATAGATCGGGTTGAGCGAGCTCATCGGCTCCTGGAAGATCATCGAGATGCGGTTGCCGCGCAGCTTGCGCCGGGCGCTCTCGGGAAATTTCAGGATGTTTTGCCCGTCATAACAGACGCTCGACCCGGGCGACACCGTGGCGCGCCGCGACAGAAGGCCCATGACGGTGCGCGCCGTCACCGACTTGCCCGAACCGGATTCGCCAACGATGGCGATCGTCTCGCCGCGATAGAGCTGAAACGAGATGTCCTTGACCGCGTCGACGACGCCATGCTCGACCTTGAAGGCCACGGCGACGTTGCGGGCGTCGATGATCGGCTGGCTCTGGCGTCCGTCATGGTCGTGACGGACGATGGGTGCGAAGGATTCGGCGAGCGCGACGGACATCTCAGGCACCTCAATAAGGGTCGACGGCGTCGCGCAGGCCGTCGCCCAGCGCGTTGAAGGCAAAGACGGTGACGAGCACGAAACCGACCGGCGACAGGATCCAGGGATAAGTGCCGATGACGGAATAGGTCGCGGTGTCCTGCAGCATCAGACCCCACGAGATCAGCGGCGGCTTGACGGCGAAGCCGAGGAAACCGAGGAAGGATTCGAGCAGCACCACCGTCGGGATCGCCAGCGTCACGGCGACGATCACGTGGCTCATCACATTGGGGAAGATGTGCTGCATGATGATGCGCCGGTCGGTGGCGCCGACCGCCATGGCGGCGCGCACATACTCGATCCGCGCCAGCGCCAAAGTCTTGCCGCGCACCTCGCGAGACATCTGCGCCCAACCCAAGGCCGACATGACGATGATGACGAAAGCGAGGAAGACGTTGGTGGGAGCGGTGACCGGGATCAGCGTCGTCAGCGCCAAATAGAGCGGCAGCTGCGGGAAGGCGAGCACCAGTTCGACGAAGCGCTGCATCCAGACATCGAACCTGCCGCCAAAATAGCCGGAGACCATGCCGACGGTGGTGCCGATGACGGTGATGATGAAGACGACCGTCAGCGCGATCATCAACGAGACGCGCGAGCCATGGATGGCGCGCGACAACACGTCACGACCAAACTTGTCGGTGCCCAGGAAATGCACCGGCTGGCCGTCCAGCGAGCCGAACAGATGCCGGTCCGCCGGCAACAGCCCGAAGAGCTTGTAAGGCGCGCCATGCACGAAGAAACCAAGCAGCCTTGGATGATCGTAGTCGGGACCGACGACGGGCTGGAAAGTGACCGGATCGAGGTCCGCCGAATCGGCCAGCGCATAGACCCTCGGCCGCGCGACGAAACCGCCATCTCTGTCATGGAAAACAGGCACCTGCGGAGGCGCGAAGCCGACATCCGTCACCTTCGGGTCCATTGGCGCGATGAACTCGGCGAACACGGCCATCACCAGCAGCAGCACGACGAGCCAGAGCCCGGCCATGCCGGTCCAGGAGCGCTTCAGCCGGCGCCAGACAAGGGCGAGGTAGCTTTCGTTACCGCGCGCCGGTTTGGCTACGATGCGACCTTCGGCCGGCAGCGGTGGAGGGGATGGATCGCGCGCCAGCATCTCAGCGCTCCCCGAACTGGCGCACGCGCGGATCGAGCAGGACGAGCAGCATGTCGGCGATGATGTTGCCGACGATCAGCGTCGCCGACAGCACCATCATGAAGGTGGCGGTGACATAGACATCGCCGACAGCCATGGAGCCGACGATCGCCGGGCCGACAGTCGGCAGCGCGAAGATGATCGCCGTCTCGATTTCGCCGGTCAACATGTAAGGCAGCACCACACCCTGATACATGATGAGCGGGTGCAGTGCGTTAGGCACGGCGTGGCGCATGACGACGGCGGCGCCGGTCAGCCCCTTGGCCCTTGCCGTCTCGACATATTGCGCGTTCAGCGTATCGAGCAGATTGCCGCGCATGACGCGCATATTGTAGGCGAGCCCGCCGAAAGTCGCGATCGCCACCACCGGCCAGACATGCTTGACCAGATCGACGAATTTGGCCCACGACCACGGCGCGCCCCCATATTGCGGCGAGAAGAATGAGCCGATCTCCGACACGTTGAATTGGAAGACCAGGAGATAGACGATGATCAACGCCATCAGGAAGCGCGGCACCGTCATGCCGAGGAAGGAGATGGCCGACAGCGCCGAGTCGATCCAGGTGTATTGCCGGGTCGCCGCCCATATGCCGAATGTTATGCCCAGCACCGAAGCCAGCAGATGGCAGACCAGCGCCAGGAGAAGCGTGCGCGGCAGGCGCTCGCCGACCACGTCGGCGACCGGTTTGTTGTAATAGAGGCTGTAGCCGAAATCGCCTCGGGTGACGATGCCGCCGATCCAATTGAGATACTGGAGGGGAAGCGGCTTATCGAGACCATGCTCGATGCGGTAGGCCTTTGCCTGCGCGTCGGCCTCGGCGAAGGAGGCTCCACCCTGGTTGATCGCCTGCGAGCGGATGTAGTCGGCATAATCGCCCGGCGGCGCCTGGATGATGGCAAATGTGGCCAGGCTCAAAATGGCGAGGACCGGGATTGCCGACGCTATTCGCGTGAGCAGGAATCGCAGCATGGACGGTTCGTTTCCTCGTCTCGCCGATCGCGCCCTTGGTTGCGTCCGGAGGTTGGTTTGTCCGGCCCCGGCACCCGCGCGGCCCGGGGGGGGGGACGTAGGGGGGGTAACCTAATTAAACGGGCCCGAGGCTGCGGGGGTTCGGGGCCGGAGTTGGGGGGA